>NZ_LLKS01000038.1:0-21237 GCF_001414205.1 Geobacillus sp. Sah69
GTGTACCGGTTGGCATTCGCTTCAATTTTCGTTCCATCCACAAAATAATCTTCCATCTTGACATAGCCGTCGGCCACGAGCAGCGTGATCATTTCCCGGAACAGGTCGTCAATCAGGTCTTTCATCCGCTCCGAACGAAACCGATTGATGGAACGGAAGTCCGGCTTTTGAAATCCACTTAGCCACATGAGGGGAAGGTGGACTTCGAGCTGCCGTGCAATCTCACGGCCATGATACATTTTTTGGGTGTAAGCGTAAAGGAGAATTTTGGTCATCATTTTCGGATGATAGGCGGAGGCGCCCCCTCCTTTGTAGTAAGCAAGAAACGTCTCCATCGGGATGCGTTCAACCATCTCATGAACCACGTGGGCCATGTTATCCCGTGGAATGAGATCGGCGATGTTGCTTGGCAAAGAGAGGTTGTCCATGGTATACTCTTTAAAGGAAATATGATCATGTTTCATAAAAGAATCGCCCTTCTTTCGGTGGTAGTGGTTTTGGTGACTCTATTCTACCAGAAAAAAGGGCGATTCTTCTATATTTGAGGCAAAAAAGTGGGGGCTGATCCCAAAACGCATTCGCGTTTTGGGTCAGCCCCTTTATTGTCTCGGTGTGAAGAACAAGCGAAAGGCGGTGCCGAAATCAAAAGCGGCCAGCGCCGCCAACGCGATGGTTGAGACGTTCCAAATCGTTTCATGAACGCTTTCGATCGCCAAATACGTAAACAGGAAGCCCAAGATGAAATACGGAACAGAAAACAGCCGCGGATGGCGCGTCATAGCCAAATCCTCCAAATGGCCAGCGGCAGTTCCGCTTGGCGCATCATGTTTTCCAATTCATCAGCCAACAAAATTTGAACGGCAACGACAAACGTGTTCATTGCTACATGGGCGAACATCGGCACGAAAATGCGTCCGGTTTTGGCGTATAAAAAGGCGAACACCATCCCCATGGACGTGTACAAAAGCAAATGCTCCGGCTCCATGTGGACGAGAGCGAACAGAAGCGAGCTGGCCAGCGCTGCCAACCAAAAGTTGTATTTTTCATAAAGCGAGCCAAAAATGATTTTGCGGAAGATGAGTTCCTCCAAAACCGGGCCGATGACCGACGTGACGACGACGAGCAATGGCGTCAGGCGGATGATGTCGATGATTTGCCTTGTGTTTTCCGAGCCCGGCTCAATGCCCAATAGACGCCATTCGATGTTGGCGGCAACGCTTTGCGCGGCAAGCGCCAAAAAGACGCCCGAGATCGCCCACATCCATGACGAGGCGAGCGGCAGCCGCCGCATTGTCCGTTCATCGCGGTCGCCGCGCAGCAGCCATAAAATGATGGCAAAAGCCAATAAAAAGCTGATGACCGCCCAATAGCCGGAGGCAATTTTCGCTGCTTCGAGACGTGTTTGCGCGCCTTGGCCGACGCCGAGGGAGCGAAGGAGCGGCACACCGACAAAGGAAGACAGCTGCATGGCGATATAGGTGATGATGACATACCAGTAACGGCGCTTCAAATCGTTTTACCCCTTTATTTCAAATATATCCGTATTGTAGCACATGTTCGGCGAAATGATAAGAAAAGCGCGCCGGCCGTGGTTGGCGCGGCCGCCACAAAAAAATCGCCTAGCGTTGTTTATTGATGTTAGAAATGTGCAATAATGAAAATGGATTTTGTGCGCCGATTGATCTGGGGCCTGACAGCTTGTTATCCTGTTTTCTCCTTATCTTCGCGCATGAAAGAAAAACAGTTATTTTTTTGTATTTCCTACTTGCAAAACGGAGAGGAGTTCATTAATATTATAAGTGTGTTAGCACTCAATAATGATGAGTGCTAATAAGAACGGCGAAAACTATCGTTAAGGAGGTTGTTTCCCGTGTTGAAGCCATTAGGCGATCGCATTGTCATTGAAGTCGTGGAAACTGAAGAAAAAACGGCTAGCGGCATCGTGCTGCCGGATACGGCGAAAGAAAAGCCGCAAGAAGGCCGCGTTGTCGCTGTCGGTGCAGGCCGCGTGCTTGACAACGGCCAACGCGTTGCGCCGGAAGTTGAAGTCGGCGACCGCATCATTTTCTCGAAATACGCCGGCACGGAAGTAAAATACGACGGAAAAGAATACTTAATTTTGCGCGAAAGCGACGTTTTGGCTGTCATCCGCTAATATATTGCGTTTACCACATAAACATTCCGGAAAACTGACATATCCTTAACTTTATGACACGAATACTTACCTTTTTCACGGCATGCAGTGAAACAAATTCATAAGGAGGTAACGGGGTATGGCAAAGGAAATTAAGTTCAGCGAAGAAGCGCGCCGTGCGATGTTGCGCGGGGTGGACAAACTCGCAGACGCAGTGAAAGTCACATTAGGTCCGAAAGGCCGCAACGTCGTATTGGAGAAAAAATTCGGTTCTCCGCTCATCACGAACGACGGGGTAACGATCGCGAAAGAAATCGAACTCGAAGACCCGTTTGAAAACATGGGCGCGAAACTGGTCGCTGAAGTCGCCAGCAAAACGAACGACATCGCTGGGGACGGGACGACAACGGCTACCGTATTGGCTCAAGCGATGATCCGTGAAGGATTGAAAAACGTGGCAGCTGGCGCCAATCCGATGGGCATCCGCCGCGGGATTGAAAAAGCGGTAGCGGTAGCGGTTGAAGAATTAAAAGCCATCTCCAAACCGATCAAAGGAAAAGAATCGATCGCCCAAGTGGCTGCGATCTCGGCTGCTGACGAAGAAGTCGGCCGATTGATCGCTGAAGCGATGGAACGCGTCGGCAATGACGGCGTCATCACGCTTGAAGAATCGAAAGGCTTCACGACGGAACTCGACGTTGTCGAAGGGATGCAATTCGACCGCGGTTACGTTTCGCCGTACATGATTACAGATACGGAAAAAATGGAAGCTGTTCTCGAAAATCCGTACATCTTGATTACGGACAAAAAAGTATCGAGCATCCAAGAGCTGTTACCGGTTCTTGAGCAAGTCGTGCAACAAGGCCGTCCGCTCCTGATCATTGCGGAAGATGTCGAAGGCGAAGCACTCGCAACGCTTGTTGTCAACAAGCTGCGCGGCACGTTCAATGCGGTTGCTGTCAAAGCGCCTGGCTTCGGCGATCGCCGCAAAGCGATGCTCGAAGACATTGCGATTTTGACAGGCGGCGAAGTCATCTCCGAAGAGCTTGGCCGTGAACTGAAATCGACGACGATCGCGTCGCTCGGCCGTGCGTCGAAAGTGGTTGTTACGAAAGAAACGACGACGATCGTCGAAGGCGCTGGCGATTCGGAGCGCATCAAAGCGCGCATCAACCAAATCCGTGCGCAGCTTGAAGAAACGACGTCCGAATTCGACCGCGAAAAACTGCAAGAACGCTTGGCGAAACTCGCTGGCGGCGTAGCGGTCATCAAAGTTGGCGCAGCGACAGAAACGGAATTGAAAGAACGCAAACTGCGCATTGAAGATGCGCTCAACTCGACTCGTGCTGCGGTTGAAGAAGGCATTGTCGCTGGCGGTGGCACGGCGTTGATGAACGTCTACAGCAAAGTTGCGGCCATCGAAGCGGAAGGCGATGAAGCAACGGGTGTGAAAATCGTCTTGCGCGCGATCGAAGAACCGGTTCGTCAAATCGCGCAAAACGCTGGTCTGGAAGGCTCGATCATCGTTGAGCGCCTGAAAAACGAAAAACCGGGCATTGGCTTCAACGCGGCAACAGGTGAATGGGTCGACATGATCGAAGCTGGTATCGTTGACCCGACGAAAGTCACTCGTTCGGCGCTGCAAAACGCTGCCTCTGTCGCCGCCATGTTCTTGACGACAGAAGCGGTCGTTGCCGACAAACCGGAAGAAAACAAAGGCAACAACAACATGCCGGATATGGGTGGCATGATGTAATCTCGCCGCAAAAGCCTTGGAACACTGGGGTTTCCCCGGTGTTCTTTTTCTTTTTGACTATATATGCCTCAGCCAGGTGTTCTTACAGCCGCTGATCGGGTGAAGGGCAGCTGTTGTTTCTCCCTCATATCGCTATTCTATTGCACCTTTTCCTCCGCTGTGCTAGTTATCGCACCTCAATGAAAAACGCATAAATCGCATTCCCTTTTTTCCAAGAGGTGTGAATGGCATAAATGTATGCCTCTTTCTTTTCCGGAAGAGTAATGATTCCGTTTTGCACCGAGCGCCAGTCGGCATCTCCGCCGTTCCATACACCCGCTTCGATCGTCAACGGGCGGTCGTCAAATTGGAGGTGTAATTTTGCCCCAGGGGCAACCGGATGGGGATTCATGTTTTTCACGAGCAGCGGCGGGGCGGCAGCGTCGGCCACGACTCCGCGGCCGCCTGTTGACCATGTATATGTTCCGAGGCGGTGGTCGATTGTCTCTCCGTCGACGGCCAATCGTAAGTCAGGCGGTTGGATGTCGCCCGATTGGCAACCGGACAGCCATACAGCGATGAGGAGCCATAGCCATCTATTTTTTCATGTCGTTTCCCCCTTTCTCAGTTAGACGTTTTGCCTGCTCATTTGTTTCATTGTCGATTGTGATTTTGGGTAAAATTAGAAATGGAAAGGCGATATCCAAAGGAGGAGAATGGAATGAACGTGCGGATTGAACGCGATTCGCTCGGTGAGGTGCAGGTGCCGGCTGATAAGTACTGGGGGGCGCAGACGGAGCGAAGCCGGCAAAACTTTCGCATCGGCAAAGAAACAATGCCGCTTGAACTCATTTATGCCTATGCCGAGCTGAAAAAAGCGGCGGCGATCGTGAACCATCAGGCTGGAAAGCTGAGCGAAGCGAAGCAGCGGGCGATTGTGGCCACGTGCGAGGAAATTTTGGCGGGCCGATGGGATGACCATTTTCCACTCGTCGTCTGGCAGACGGGAAGCGGGACGCAGACGAACATGAACGTCAATGAAGTCGTGGCGAGACGGGCGAGCGAGCTGCTAGGTGACGGGGAGGGGCGCATTCACCCAAACGATGATGTCAACATGTCGCAAAGCTCGAATGATACATTCCCGACGGTGATGCATATCGCGATCTACATGAAAATCCAAACACATCTCCTGCCGGCGCTTGATGGCTTGATCGGAACATTCGCTGCGAAAGAACGCCAATATGAAAAGACGATCAAAATCGGGCGCACCCACTTGCAAGACGCGACGCCGCTTACATTTGGGCAGGAAATTTCCGGCTGGCGGACGATGCTGGAAAAAAGCAAGGCCATGATCACCGAAGCGAGTGAGAAGCTGCTTGATTTGGCGATCGGCGGCACGGCGGTCGGAACCGGAATCAATGCGCCGCCGGGATTTGGCGAACAAGTGGCCGAGCAGCTGAAGGCGCAAACCGTCTATCCATTCCGTTCGGCAACAAACAAATTCCATGCGTTGACCAGCCATGACGAGATTGTTTACGTCCACGGGACATTGAAAGCGCTTGCTTCCGATTTGATGAAAATCGCCAACGACATCCGCTGGCTGGCGAGCGGGCCGCGCTCCGGGCTCGGGGAGATCACGATTCCAGCCAATGAACCGGGGAGCTCGATCATGCCGGGGAAAGTGAATCCGACGCAAAGCGAAGCGATGACGATGGTCGCTGTTCAAGTGTTCGGCAACGACGCCACGATCGGTTTTGCGGCAAGCCAAGGCAACTTCCAATTAAATGTGTTCAAGCCGGTCATCGCTTATAACGCCATTCAGTCCGTGCAGCTGCTCGGCGATGCGATTCGTTCGTTTGATGAGCGGTGCGCCAAAGGGTTGGAGGCGAATGAAGCGAAAATGAAAGAATACGTAGAGCGGTCGCTCATGCTCGTGACGGCGCTGAGCCCGCATATCGGCTATGACCGGGCGTCGGAAATCGCGAAGCTCGCCCATCGCGAAGGGTTGACGCTCAAGGAAGCGGCATTGAAAACCGGGTATGTGACAGCTGAGCAGTACGAAGAATGGGTGAGGCCGGAGAAGATGATTTAGCGGCACAAAACGACGGGTAGATCAGCCGTGAGCGAATAGGCGGGCCAAACGAGCACATTCATGACCCGCTCAAACAATTGGAATCGGCCGGACCAAGTAATCGCAAAGCCAGCCACCCCATGGATGACGGCCCACGCCCAAAGCGGAATGGACGGGATCATCGCTGACATCGCCAAGGCGCACGATGACGTACCGGCCGCGCCGTATACGAATCCCCAAATAATGGCGTACACGCCAAAATAGATTGAGGCCCATTTCCCCATTGACTGCCAGCCTTCGAAAATGGTTTTGCCGCTGAGCAAATGCCAACGGCCGACCCCTTCATTCAACACAAACTTGAACAATGCACCGACGATGATCGCCCACATAAAGACAAGGCCGTAGTTCGTTCCGGCGACAAGAGCGGCCACCAAATCCCCGGCCCCGACTCCGTTCGCTGCGACGATCAGCCCCGGGCCGATCATCGTCCACTTCGATTTCCCCATTTTTCTCTTCCCCCTTGTTGCAAATAGGTTCCAAAAGTTCCGTATATTCGATATTATAGTAATAGTATAAACTTCACCTTGTCTACCGCTGAAAGACCCATTCATTACTATAAAAGGAGTTTGATGTCATGGCGATTTACGAGCCGCTGCTCCCCCCTTTTGAAAAGGTGGTCCGCAACATTGAGCAAGTCATTGTCGGAAAACGCGACGTCATCATCCTCAGCTTAACAGCGTTATTGGCCAAAGGCCATGTGCTGCTCGAGGATGTGCCCGGCGTCGGCAAGACGATGTTGGTGCGTGCGCTGGCGAAATCGTTCAACGTGGAGCTGAAGCGCATTCAGTTTACGCCGGATTTGCTGCCGAGCGATGTGATCGGCGTTTCCGTCTACAATCCGAAAACACAGCAATTTGAGTATAAACCCGGACCGATTGTCGCCTACATCGTGCTCGCGGACGAGATCAACCGGACGTCTCCGAAAACGCAATCGGCGCTCCTGGAAGCGATGGAAGAAGGAAGCGTGACTGTTGACGGCGTCACCCGGGCGCTGCTGCAGCCGTTTTTGGTGATGGCGACGCAAAATCCGATTGAATATGAAGGAACGTATCCGCTCCCCGAGGCCCAGCTTGACCGGTTTTTAGTGAAACTGCACATGGGCTATCCGTCTCCCGATGAGGAAATCGAAATGTTAAACCGTCTCGAAAAAGCGGCGCCACTTTCGGAGATCGGGCCGGTGATGCCGCTTGATGAACTGCTCACTCTGCAGCGAAAGGTGATGGGCGTGCATGTGAGCGACACCGTGAAGCGGTATATCGTCGATCTCATCCAGCAAAGCCGTGTGCACGAAGCGGTCTATTTGGGCGTCAGCCCGCGCGGGGCCGTCGCTTTGATGAAGGCGGCGCAGGCGTACGCGTTCATCCATGGCCGCGATTTTGTCATCCCTGATGATGTGCAGCACCTTGCTCCCTACGTGCTGGCTCATCGCCTGCTTATTCGTCCGGAAGCGAAATGGGACAAGCTTGATGCTGAAATGGTCGTCAGTCAGCTTGTTGCCCGTACGCCGGTGCCGGTGCAAGGACGGCGATAAAAGCGATGAACGCGAAGCGAATGAAGAAGGGGAGGCGTTGGCTCCCGCTTGTTGGATTGTTGCTGTTGACCGCCATCTTGTTTTCCTATGCCATGTTTCAAGGCGGATTTGTCAGCTGGTTTTTGTTTTACAGCTTTTTGCCGTTTGGACTGCATGCGTTTGCCGTCGCCTTGTATCCGATCAGACGCGTTGCGGTAAGCCGGACGGTGCCGGCGAAGCGCTATCATGCAGGAGAACCGATTCCGGTGACGGTCCGCATGGAGCTGCCTTGGGCGATTCCGCCCGCTGCCCTCACCGTTTCGGGCCAGGAGCCGCGGCATGGAGGGGCGATGGCCGCGTGGCCGTTTCGACGCCGCCTTTCTTGTGCGTGGTCGCTCTCGTTGCCGCGCGGCCGCCATCAGTTGGACATCGTGCGCCTCGAGGCTTCTGACGCCCTCGGCTTTGTGAACAAAGCAGAATCGTTTTCGGCGCCGTGCACGATCATCGTGTATCCCCGCTATTGGCCTTGGCCGGCAGAAATGGTGCGTGAATGGTTCGCCTATGGAAAAGAGGCCCGCCCGCTTGCTTACCGCCGCGATCTGGCGGTGGCGGCCGGCGCCCGCGAGTACGCGCCCGGTGACAAAATGTCGTGGGTGCATTGGAAGGCGTCAGCGCGAAGGCAAGCGTTGATGACAAAAGAGTTCGATGAGCCGCGCAATGACGATTGGATCGTCGTGCTCGACGGCGCCGCATCGCCATGGTTTGAGGAGCTTGTCACGCTGGCGGCGTCCATCGCGAAAGCGTTGATCAATGAAGGAGTCCCAGTCGGCCTGCTCGTGACTGGAAAAGCCCGTTCTTATTTAGCGCCGCGGCGAAGCGAGGAGCAGTGGCCGTCGCTCCTTCTCCGTCTGGCGGAAGCGGAGGCGAACGGATCAGCGCCGCTTGCGTCTCAATTGGCGGAGGAGGGGAACTGGAGAACAGCGGCCGGTTGCGTGGTCGTGACGTCGAGGTTATCCGCCGAGTTGGCTGCGCAGCTGCGAGCGATGGCGTCAAAACGCTGCATAGTGTTGTATGTGGTCAACCGTGAATGGGGAGAGGACGAGCGGAGGTGGGCGGACGGACTCCGCCGTGCGGGGGTGCACGTATCCCACATGCCCCCTCAATCATGGCAAACTGTCCGGCAAGGAGGAGAAGACGGATGAGGCGGTTAGGGACAAGGATGTTGTCTGCTATGCTGCCCAACGTCCTAGCGGCTTGGCTGCTCACGGAATGGCTTTGGCCGTTGGAAGACGTGACGGATACAGCGCATATTAGATTGTTTGCGGCCTTTGTCGCCCTTTGCTTCGGGATGTATTGGCTCCGCCTTCCGATCTGGCTGTCTGCTTTGGGGAAAGCGGGATATATATGGTGGTCGCTCGCTTGGCTGTTTTCGTTCCATTCGGCCGCCTCGCTGCCGTATGCCTTATGGCGGGATGGCGCGGCTTGGCTGCAGGGGGGACGCTTGTCCATGCCGAGCGATGCCGTGCGCACCTTTGCCTTTTTTCTGCTGCTATGGGCCATCTCGTTTCTGTTTCATTGGCTGATTGTCCAGAAAAAACGATGGTTTGTCCCATACGCATTGACAGTTGGGTATATCGCTGTGCTTGATACGTTTTTTCCGTATAGCGGGAACGACGCGATCGTTCGCCTTGTGGCGCTTGGCTTTTTCGCCTTCGTTTGGCTGCATGGCGAGCGGCTGCAGGCAAAAGCGCCGTCTTTTCGCATCGGAACGTGGCGGGCGGCCGCTCTGTTCATTCCTGCCGTCGCTCTTGCGGCTGGGTATGCGGGACCGAAGCTGCCGCCGCAATGGCCGGATCCGGTTGCGTTTATCCGCAGCGATCATGCCCAGCCGGAAGAAACGAACGATGACTCGCCTTCTCCTGGCGTGGCAAAAGTGGGATACGGACAGAATGATTCCCGCCTCGGCGGGCCGTTTATCGCGGATGATACCGTCGTCTTTACGGCGAAAGATCGAGGGCTTCATTACTGGCGGATTGAGACGAAAGATATTTACACCGGCAAGGGATGGGAAGTGTTTCCGAGCGAGCAAGTCCGCTCGTTTGCCAACGGCGAAGAGCTCAAGTATGAATGGTGGAGCGATCAAGTTGAGACAGTGGAGCAAAAGGCGGAGATCGAGCGGCGCAATCAAGGGTTTCATCTCGTTTATCCGCTTGGGTTGCGGCGGGTGGAAGCAGCCGAACCGGTCGTGTACCGCATGGATGTGGCGACAGAGAAAATTTATACGACCGATGACAGGGCGAATGCGTTCCCTGTTGGCAAGTATTCATTGACCTATTGGGAGCCGGATTTTCCGATTGCGGCGTTGCGCGCCGCGCCCCCAGTTCGAGACCCTCTTCTGTTGAAACGATATACGCAGTTGCCAAAGACGCTTCCGCAAAGGGTGCGCGACTTGGCGAAGCAAATCGCCGTCGGAGAACAGACGGCTTACGACAAAGTGAGAGCCATTGAGCAATATTTTCAACTTGGGCAATATACGTACGAAACAAAGGATGTCGCCGTTCCAAAAGAGAACGAAGATTACGTCGATCAATTTTTATTTGAAACAAAACGGGGGTATTGCGACAATTTTTCGACTTCTATGGTCGTGCTCGTGCGTTCGCTCGGCATTCCGGCGCGCTGGGTGAAAGGCTATACGTCCGGAAGGCTTGTCAGCGAGCAAGACGGGGAAAATCTTTACGAAATCCGCAACCATGACGCTCATGCGTGGGTTGAGGTGTATTTTGAAGGCGTCGGCTGGGTGCCGTTTGAGCCAACGCGGGGGTTTGTCAACCCGTATGCGTTTTCACTTTCTCAACAGAATGAGGAGCAACAAGCGCAGCCCTCGCAGCCGGAACCACAGGAACAGCCGCGCGTGCCGCTCGAACAATTGATCAAACGATCATCGCCAGAGCAAGACCGCCATTGGTGGGAGAAGCTGGCCGACAGTTGGTCATGGCAAATGGTGCTGGGCGTGTTCGCGATGCTGGCGGCATTGGGCGGAACGATTTACACGACAAGACGAAAATGGTGGCCGCGCCTTACGCTCCTTCGATTCCGCCGCCGCCAAGTTGACGGCCCGGAATGGCTTGTCCCCGCTTACTTGGCGTTGTTGCGTCAGCTGCATGACTACGGGCTGAGGCGAAAAGAAGATGAAACGTTGCGGCAGTACGCCATTCAAGTGGATCGTTTATTTGAAACCGATGAAATGGAACGTTTGACCAAATCGTATGAACAAGCGGTCTACGGCGCAAACAGCAGCCGGATCGACATCCGTGAGGCGCGCCAATTGTGGGAAAATTTAATAAAAAGGACGATCTCTTGACCGCCTGCCGGCAAGTTGATAGAATGAATTCAAATTTGCATACGGATAGACGAAAGCCCTTCATCCTATTTCGCGCAGGAGACTCCCACTTCAACGACCAAAGGGAGTAAGTGGGAGAGGAATGCGCGTTCCCCCTTTCTTTTGTGTATGATAGAATAAAGGCGTGGAGAAAACCGTTCAATAAAGGCACTCCAATCACGGCTACTCGATGTATGGAGTTGGTTACAGAAAACGTTGTAACCGTAAAACATCGAGCGTAGGTCCGTCTGTTGTGTGTGGAAGCCAAGTACTGCCAACAGACACACCGAGAGAATCGGTAACGATGCAGGCATGACCTGCGTCGTTGGGTAGTCGTCAACCTGCCCCCTGATGCAACCCCAAGTCAAGGAAGGAGGACGAAGTCCGCTTGCACTTCTGGGGAGTGGCAAGCCCCCACTTCAAGCGTTAGCGAAGTGGGGGTAGTTGACCATCGATAATGCTTCGATAGCAGAATCTCCTTTTTGTCTCCATCCCTAAACAACGACAAGCTGTCATGCAAAACATGGAAATGCGACCGACTGATGGTTGAATTAGCTGCCCTTCGATCCCTTCGCCTCGGCCACCACCCGCTCCAAAAACGAAAGCAAATCGGCGCGCAGCTCCTCGTTTTGCAAGGCAAACTCAATCGTCGTTTCGATAAAGCCGAGCTTCTCGCCGACATCGTACCGTTTTCCTTCAAACTCGTAGGCAAAGACGCGCTGAATTTCATTCAGCCGCCCGATCGCATCGGTGAGCTGAATCTCCCCGCCTGCGCCGACTTCCTGCTTCTCCAAAAACAAGAAAATTTCCGGTGTCAACACGTACCGCCCGACGATCGCGAGGTTCGACGGCGCTGTGCCCGGAGCGGGTTTTTCGACAAAACGGCGCACTTGGTAGCGCCGTCCCTTCTGCTCGAGCGGGTCGATGATCCCGTAACGGTGCGTCTCTTCCTCCGGCACGCGCTTGACGCCGATCACCGAGCTGAACGTTTGTTCGTATTGCTCAATGAGCTGTTTTAAACAAGGTTTTTCCGCTTGGACGATATCATCGCCCAACAACACCGCAAACGGCTCGTCTCCGATGAAATTGCGTGCGCACCAAACAGCATGCCCCAGCCCTTTTGGCTCTTTTTGGCGAATGTAGTGGATGTCCACTTTTGATGGCTCTTTTACTTTCTCAAGCAAGTCCAATTTTCCTTTTTGCTTCAGCAGCTGCTCGAGCTCAAACGCATAGTCAAAATGGTCTTCAATCGCCCGCTTCCCTTTCCCGGTGACGATGATGATGTCCTCAATGCCTGATGCCATCGCCTCTTCAACAATATATTGAATCGTCGGCTTATCGACAATCGGAAGCATCTCCTTCGGCATGGCCTTTGTCGCCGGCAAAAACCGCGTCCCAAGGCCCGCTGCCGGAATGATCGCTTTGCGTACTTTTTTCATGATTCCGTCCCCCTCTTCTAGCCGATAATGACTCGTTCTTTCGGGTAATGGTAGCTATCTTTCACCGCTCGGCCGCGGACGAGCCATAAAAACGAAATGATGCCGACCCGGCCGATGAACATGACGATCACCAACACCAGCTTGCCAAACGGGCTGAGCTCAGAGGTAATGCCGAGCGACAGCCCGGTCGTCCCAAACGCTGAACATACTTCAAACAAAAGCATAACGACAGGAAGCGACGATTCCGAGACGGAAAGCGCAAGAACCGCCGCAAAACAAAGGAACAGCGCACCGACCGCTTCAATGGCCAGAATCAAGAAAAAGATGTCCCGCGTGAGCTTCACGAGCCCTGAGAGCGCAAGACGGTTTTGATCGGTCATGATCAGCTGCCGCTCACGAAACCCGATTTTTTTGCCAACTAACAGCCAAATGAACGTACTAAGCATCATTAACCCTACGCCGCCCACCTGCATCATCACAATCAACAAAACAATCCCAAACGTATTAAACGTCTCCGGAATCGACACAACCGTCAACCCGGTCACACTAATGGCGCTCGCCGCCGTAAACAGCGCATCAATCCAGTGAAGCTCCACTCCCGGCTGATGCACAATCGGCAGCCATAACAGCACCGTCGACACCGCGACGGTCGCCAAATAAAACAGAATGATCAATTGAATCGTTGACAGCTTCAACCATAATGAACGTTTGATTGCCACGTGGCCATTCACCCACCATTGCCCCGACCAGCGCGCGGGCAGCTTCCGTACGCCGAGTTCACATCGTAATGGATTGTCCCGATCAATCGACGTTTTTTCCATTATATCAAATCCCTTTGCCAAGAAAGAAACAAAAGGAAGAACTTTCGACAGAAAAGCGCCTAGGGAGCCACAAGCCAAAAAAAGAAACGCCCGACGCATCAGGCGTTTCCCGTTTACAAGTTCATTCCTTGACAAGCGAATCCAAAATCTCGCTAAGCTTCAGCTCGACGCACGCCATCGACGTATCCGCGGCGCCATAATACATTTTTACGATATCGCCATCGACAATCGCCCCGCATGAAAACACGACGCGGCCGAAAAAGCCGTTCACCTCATAATCCGCTTCCGGCTCGACAAGCGGCTGCTCCGAGCGGGCGAGAACTTTGGATGGGTCGTTCAAATCGAGCAGCACCGCCCCCATGCAATAGCGGTGGTCATCTGACGCGCCGTGGTACAACTCAAGCCAGCCGCGCTCCGTTTTGATCGGCACCGCTCCGCCGCCGATGCGGGCGCTGTCCCACTTTCCTTCGCGCAGACCGAACAAAAAGCGATGATTCCCCCAATGAAGCAGATTCTCCGACTCCGCGATCCACACCTCGGGGCGGCCGTTGCTTCTCGGCACCGGGCGATGAAGGGCGTAATACTTGCCGTTGATCTTCTCCGGAAAAATGAGCACATCTTTGTTTTCCGGCGCGAAAATCATGCCGTGGTGCGTCACCGTCTGAAAGTCTTTTGTCGACACCATCGCCTCGCCGACTCCTTTTGGCGACACGGCGCTGAAATAAATGTAATACGTGCCGTCAATGCATGTAATGCGCGGGTCTTCAATACCGAATGTCTCGAGCTCATTCGATGGATAGACGAACGGGCGGTCGTCGATCACAAACCGCCGCCCGTCCCGACTGCGGGCGAGGCGCAAATACGAAAGCGACGTCAAATAGGCGAACCGCTCCGCCCCCGCCTCTTTGATCACCCGAGGATCGGAAAAATCGTAGCGCGGATCGTCTTTGCGAAATTCGTAAACCTCGACCTTCCCCGTCTTTGGATTCCATACCGGCGCTTTCACGATATTCGGGTCATCCGACACGGGGCGCTCCGCCACCCGAAGCAGCAGCAACACCTCCCCTTGGAACATCGCCACCCCGGCGTTAAACGCCCCGATCACTTCAAACCCGTCGTGATACGGCGGCACATCGTTCGGCGTAATGAGCGGGTTTTCTTCATAGCGGTAAAGGTACATCGTCACCCCTGCCTTTCATATTTCGTAAATGGATCCACGATCGTGAGTTTTTGCGCTTCTGTGTCACTTGTTCCAGCGTAAAAATCGGCCGTTCCGTCCCCGTTGCGAATCAGTCCGCCGCTAAACACGACATCCGCCAAATCCGGACGCTTCGCCGGGCCATCGGGGAAATGGGCTCTTGTGGCGAATTTGCGCCAACATGGCGGTGGGACAACCCGAACGAACCTTTTCAGGAAGTGCTATTGTCTA
The DNA here is from genome assembly GCF_001414205.1 of Geobacillus sp. Sah69. Lineage (NCBI taxonomy): Bacteria > Bacillati > Bacillota > Bacilli > Caryophanales > Anoxybacillaceae > Geobacillus > Geobacillus sp. Sah69. The sequence continues at coordinate 14,579 of NZ_LLKS01000038.1, forward strand.
CGAAACTGATCAAACGGGAATCCACAGCAACAAAACCAACGCGCTAGGGCGGGGCTGGCCTTTCGCCCCGCCTGTTTGATTTCCATTCACTTGAAGCCGCTTTGTTTCATTTCCTCAATCTCCGCCACAGACAATCCGGTCAGTTCGTGAATCGTTTGCGCATCAAACCCTTTCATCAACATCCGTTTCGCAATGTGCCGTTTTTCTTGTTCCGCTCCCTCTTTGCGTCCTTCCTCCCGACCTCGAATTTTTCCCTTTTGCTCATATGAGATGATCAATTCCAGCACGCGTTCTTTTTCTTTCGTCTCCATTTGTTCCACCTCGCTTCGAAGCTGTTGTTCTTCTTCATCGGACAGCTTCACATACGTTTCAAAAAAGCCCATCAACAAACGCTGTCTTGCCTCGTCTAGCTCGAGACGCACCAACATGCGCAAAAATTGCTTTTTCAGTTCCACTCGTTCACTTTCAGTATACCCCATTTTGCTAAGCAGCGCAGCCGCCACCGGGTTGTCGGTGCGGATGAATTGGCGCCAGTTTTTCTTTCGCAACTCCACGTGGAAAAAGCGAAAGTCAAGCACATCGCCAAACGGAAAGGAGAGCGTGAACGAAGAGGGTTCATCTCGGATGGCATCATAGCTGAAGACGGCAATCGGAATGATCGGAGTGCGGTATTTTTCAAACAAGCGGCTGAAGTAAAGAAACATTCTTTCTGGAAATGACGATTGAACGTACGCTTGGTTTTCTACGTGAACAATGATCAATCCGTCTTTTCCTTTGAACTTCGTCTCGACGAGCAGGTCAACGCGGTACTTCTCCCCAGCCGTTACGTCCGTAAACAGCTCTTCGGACAAAAACGACAAATGGTTGAAATCAATATGCTCGTGCATATCCGGAAAGAAGAGAAGCACAAATTCCTCAAAAAACGTCTGCAACAACTCCTTGAACAACCGGTCGTGATCGATCGCCATACATTCACCTCACACGAATACGTTTCGTATTCTCTTTTTCGACATCATCAAGCAAAATCCTGCCGATGGCACAAAAATGGCTGTCCCTTTTCGAGAAGAGACAGCCAAGACGCCGACCGCAATGTGAAGCCCCCTCCATTCCTGGATATGAATGTTTCGCCACTTGCACGCAAGGCCTAGAAGTGGGGGATTCCAAGGCGGCTACATCCCCGCCTTCCTTCCCCCAGCCGCCACTTTCGCCCGGCGGAAACGGGCGATCACGTTATCCATCCCCCCGCTGCCGAACAACACGCCCGTGACGATGAAAAGAAAACCAGCCAGCTGCATCGGCGAAATCGGCTCGCCCAGCAGCCAATGCGCCCCAAGAAGCGAAAAAAACGGATTGAGATTGATGAACACCGCCGACTCAGCGGGACCAAGATGTTGAACAGCCTGGTTATAAAACATATGGCCAAGCGCCGTCGCGACGACCGCCGAAGCAAGGAAAATCATCCAAAGCGAAAGCGTGCCTTCTTTCAAACTCGATAGGCCGCTCGGCTCGAGCACGAGGCTTAAGACAAACAGCCAAAGCGACCCGAAGACAAGCATCCACCCAGTCATCAACCGCGCCTCGACCGTCGCTTTTTTGATCATAATAAAGCTGATCCCTTGCGCCAAAACAGCCAAAAAGACGTACACATCCCCAATGGACAAATGGCCAAGGCCCCCGTCGCCGCTCGCCACAACAAACACGACGCCAAAAAACCCAAGCGCAATGCCAAGCAGCCGAAACAACGTCGGCCGCTGGCCTAAAAACACGATCGCCAACAGCGCCGTCACAAGCGGCACAAGCCCTAACACAAGACCCGCATTCACCGCTGTCGTCCTCGCAATTCCCAACGCTAAAAAGAAGTGATGGGCCACGACGCTGAACAAGGCGGCCACGCCAATCTGTTTCGCCTCCTTCCAACTGACTCGTTCCAGCTTGCCGATCCCCCATAAAAACAAAAGCACGACCAACCCGGCCGTTAGAATGCGCAGCGCTGTCAACGCGACGGGCGAAAAATGCTCCACCAAAACTTTCAACGCCGTCACATTCAGCCCCCAGGCGACCATGATCCCGACAAGCAACACATAAATGAATGATCTCTTCATCCCTCTCTCCCTCTCCTGCACGTTCGGTTTTTCTCAACATGGAAAAGGAAAAACGGAGCCGATGGACGCTCCGCTTTCCCACCCATTTCCGCATAGAACGAATGAATTCAATTCCGCTGCAATGGCTTCTACCCTCTATTTTACTACACCACAGCGGATTTTTTGACTCAAAAGCACCGTCATCTCAAGCCCGCAGCATGTTCTTCCTTTCTCCGCCCATATCGGCCGTCCATTGTGCATATCGTATAACAGAGAGGAGAGAAGACCCCATGTTTCCACGCTACCGTCAAAAAACGATCCGAGCCAGGACTGGGGTGGCGGTTCTCACTGCCGCCGCCGTGTTGGTGGCGATTTTGACCCTGTTTCTTTCGAACGAACAAAATGAGGCGAAGGAAATCGTGGACACGTTTTACCGCTATGAACAGGCAGGGGATTTTGGCAGCTCTTGGGAGCTGTTTCACCCGCTCATGAAAAAGAAATTCCCAAAAGACGTCTACATCCAGCGCCGTGCCCACGTCTTTATGCAAGACTTCGGCGTCGAGACGTTTGACTACCGCATCGATGAGGTGGAAAACCTGTCGTCATGGTCGATGTCTGATAAGGACAAACCGCTTCACGACGTGTATCGCGTCCGCGTCATTCAGACGTTCCATAGCGCTTTTGGCGTGTTCGAAATCCATCAAGACGTCTTCGTCGCCACAGAAAAAGGGGAAAAGAACATTTTGTTCCCTTACCGCCCGTAACCCCAACATCGACGCGGCCCCGATATCGACCGGGCGCCGCTTTCACCGTTCCTTCCATTCCTCAGTGATCTCAAGCGTCCGATTCATGCCGACATTGTATATCAACAGCTTAAGCAAGTTTTCCCGCTCCTCTTTTGCAAAAAGAGATCACCGTCCATGATCTCAAGCGGGACAGGGGAAAGCTCGGCATACAGCTCATCATCAACCTTCTGTCCTTCCGGTTTTAGGACAAACGTTCTCATTCACGCCCTCTTCCTTTTTCCCCTACACGTTTTGACAAGAAACACCCGTTAGGCAACGCTCCCTGTCAAGTATAGACTAACGCACAGCGCGTTCATACGGCATTGGCGGCCGCATGCCATGCGCATGAGACTCTCTTCCCATTTGAGCAACCTTATTCGAATCTTCTCATACACTAATGTATCATCAATCGGAGCTGGTTTCTCCATCCAGCGAAAAAAAGGAGCGAAATGCCATGTACAAACATATCGTCAAACGCGGGGAAACGATCGCATCCATCGCCAGAGACTACCGCACGTCTGTCGAGGCGCTGCTTCGCGCCAACGGCCTCACCGCCTCGTCCGTCATCTTTCCCGGCCAAGCGATCATCATCCCCCACCTCCCGGCGAAAGGATCGATTCCGTACACGATCCACATCTCGATCAGCCGCCGCCAGCTGACGTTAAAACACCGGGGACGAACGATCCGCACGTATCCGATCGGCGTCGGCAAAATGGTCACCGCCACGCCTGTCGGCGATTTTGTCATCGTCAACCGCCAGCCGAACCCGGGCGGTCCGTTCGGCGCGATGTGGTTAAGCTTATCCAAACTCCATTACGGCATCCACGGCACGAACGACCCGTCCTCGATCGGCAAATACGTATCCAAAGGCTGTATCCGCATGCACAACAAAGACGTGCTCGAGCTCGCCTCCATCGTCCCGAACGGAACGGAGGTGTTTATCCGGCCGTGAGGGCAAAACAGCGTCATTCATCCGTCTGTTCTGAGTCACAACCCGTTTTATTTTTCAAGAAGATGTCATTCACTCCCACCGAACGAACACCGTGTTTCCGCTCACGATGGCAGCTGACAACCGGTCGGGCAAGTAGTATAATTAGGTCAAAAGCGAATGGAGTGAAGACGATGCCAGGCGGGATCTCGCATCACGCCAAAGACATTTTGTTCAAATCACTCAGCGCATTGTACCAAAACCAAGCCCTCGATGTGTACGGACTTCACGGACTCCCACGGATCAAAGCACTGCTTCCAACCGAATTTCCGTCTGTACGGGCGGATGAACGGCGCGCCGACACCGTGTTTCTTCTCGAAGACGATTCCATTTTGCTTCTGGAATACGAAAGCAACGAACGATTTCTCGACAACCATTTGAAGTATCTCGATTATGCCTGTCGGCTCCTCCACACATACTATCAACAGGAAAAACGAATCCGCCCGATTCGCATCGTTGTGATCTACACAAGCGATGTCACGAGCGCCCGCGAACAGCTTGACGCCGGCGATGTGCTTCTTTCATCCAAAGCGGTGCTGCTTGGCGAATTCAACGGCGATGCGATTTTCCATGCCATTGAAGAAAAAGTCCACAACGGCGAACCGCTCACTCCGGAAGAAACGATGAAACTCATCCTCGTGCCGCTCATGCACACCCGCTTCGACCGGCAAACGATGATCGAAAAAACGATCGAACTGGCGAAAACGATCGACGACGAACCGAAACAGCTGCACATCATCGCCGGCGTCCTGACCGCCACAGATAAATTCATCGACCGGTCATACGCCGAAAAAGTAAAGGAGTGGATCAAAATGAACAAAGTGTTTCGCCTATTAGTCGAAGAACTTGAACAAGAAAGAGAAGAAATGTTGAAGAAAGTGATGCAGGAAAAAGAACAGGCGATCAAGCAAACGGAAAAACGGAAGGCCATCGAAATCGCCAAAAATTTGCTTGACGTCCTCCCCATTCACGAAATCGCCAAACGAACCGGGCTGACCGTCGCCGAAGTCGCCGACCTCGCAAAGGAAATGGACAAATAGGCAGCACAAAAGAGCCGCAACCGCGCGGCTCTTTTCATCCTCCCTTTGCTGCTTGGCAAGATCTCAATTTCTTTTGTTTCCTTTTTTTCTTTTGTTTCTCCAGCCAAAATAGTATAATGGATATAAACATCAAGGAGGAAAAGAAAAATGAGTACTTTGTCCCGCAAAACAGAAACCCGAAAGACAGCCCCCCCACCTCTTCACGAAACTGTACTAAGCGACAACGTTCGACGTTATGTAGAATTGGTCCAACAGTCGCTTGAACTTGAGAAGCGAAAAAAAGAAATCTATTCCAACCTAAGCGACCAGGAAAAACAGAGCGTACGGCATATTCTTACCGAAATGGCGGAACAAACAATTCCAGATGATCTCCATGTCCGCGATGTGGCTCTTCTGCTTGATGTCACGCCGCAAATGGTGCGCCGTTATTGCGCAGAAGGAAAAATCGAGGCTTACCAACGGCTTGGAGACAGTGGAAAATGGATCATCCCGGCCGCACAGTTTTTTCACCACCCAAACTGGCCTTCATTTCTCCAAATGAGAGAACAGCTGAAAAGCCAGTCGATTCGTATCGCGGAAAAAATGGAAAAAGAGTTTGGAGAATAGGAGAAAGTTCTTCATGAGCGGAAACGGCACGGAAACAAAAGCATATTTGCTGGATACAAACGTATTCCGATACAAGTCAAGCCCATCTGCCCACACGAACCACAAAAAAGCCGCCAAGCGTTTTTGGAAAGATGTTTTGCAGGAAGTTCGCCATGAAGAGGCTGTGCTCTATATCCCTAAAGAAGTCATCCGAGAGCTTGAATTGCAATCCTACACACTTGGCGAAAAGGAAAGACAACGGATCTCGGAATTGTTGGAAAATATAACGATAACGATTCCCGATTGGACAACTCCCGATATGGAACATCAAGTAAGGAAAATGGTGGCTTATATTCGCTCTGAATACCAGAGGAAAATCAATGCCATGAGAGACATGGAATACGGCAGCGTGTCTGATGCCCGTATCCTCCCTCTAGAAATGTTGATTTATCAAGGCTTTTCGGCCCCTCAGGGGTGTCCAAAAAATATTTTTCGACAAAATCTCTTACATCCTTTTTCAGTTTTGTGGATATCTTACAGACCTAGGGTGCGCTTCGCGGCCACGGCTGGTTATATTTTCCTGCCGTGGGGGGAAGCGTATTCGATGCACCCTTTGGATCTCCGCGTCGCTGATGAGGACGAACCCTCCCATGTCTCCGGGCGTCTTCGCGCCAACATTCCCTCGTTCGGTCTCGTCATCAGGCGGAGGCCGGCCAAGCTCCTTTGGGGACTCAAGGTCGAATGGATAAAATCACGCCAGCTTCTCCGGTGTCATCTCGTTGTCCAACGATTCTTCCGTTCGCAGGGGGAGGCCTTAGGCCGCCCGTTGCACCTGGGACAAGACGTCCTGTTTCATTCGCTCCGCGTCAAACGCTTGTTTCTTCGTACAAATCGCAAACAGCACATTCAACAGCTTCCGGCACAAGGCGACGATGGACTGCTTTCCGGTCAGCGGATTGACGGATCGGGTCGTATAATACTCATGCAGCTCGCGAAACGCCTCGTTGTGCCGAATCAGCGGAATCATCGCCCGAAACAGCACCGAGCGCAGCCGTTTCCGTCCCCGTTTGGAGATGTGCTTTTGCCCTTTGCGCTGGCCGGAGGAGTTCTCCTTGAGCGTCAGGCCCGCCAACTTCACCAATTGGCGCGGGTCCCGATAATGGGCGAAGCTGCCGATCTC
>NZ_LLKS01000039.1:0-144682 GCF_001414205.1 Geobacillus sp. Sah69
TTGTGAATTTTACGGCATTGAATTCTTGAAACAGGAAGAATCATATACGTCTCAAGCCAGCTTTTTTGACGGCGATGAGATTCCTGAATATAATGCCGACAATCCAAAAGAATATAAGTTCAGCGGCAAACGTATTAAGCGCGGCTTGTATCGAACAAAGTCTGGCAAACTAATGAATGCTGATGTCAATGGCGCATTAAACATCTTAAAGAAAAGTAAAGCTGTAGACCTGAGTGTCTTATGCTCTAGCGGCGAAGTGGACACGCCTCAAAGAATAAGGATTGCTTGAAGCAGTCAAACTTCTTTGGAAGCCCCCACTTCAAATTTTCGCTAGAAAATTAAGTGGGGGTAGTTCACTGAATAAGTATTGAAAAATCACGGGAAAGCTGATAAAGTGATAATGTGTTCGATTTGAATATTTATTTATATTTAAGTATATTTATGTGACGGGAGAGGAGAACGACCATGGCAAATCCAAAATTGGTGTTGGCCTACTCGGGCGGTTTAGATACATCGGTGGCGATCAAATGGCTTCAGGAGCGCGGGTATGATGTGATCGCGTGCTGCTTGGACCTTGGGGAAGGAAAAGACCTTGATTTCGTGAAAGAAAAAGCGCTCAAAGTCGGCGCGATCAAATCGTACGTCATCGACGTCAAAGACGAGTTTGCGAACGAGTATGCGCTCATCGCTCTGCAGGCGAACGCCCTGTATGAAGGGAAATATCCGCTCGTCTCGGCGCTGTCGCGTCCGCTCATCGCGAAAAAACTCGTTGAAATCGCCGAGCTCGAAGGCGCGGTGGCGGTCGCCCACGGCTGCACGGGGAAAGGGAACGACCAAGTGCGCTTTGAAGTGTCGATCAACGCGCTCAATCCGGACTTGGACGTCATCGCCCCGGTGCGCGAGTGGAGCTGGTCGCGCGAGGAAGAAATCGAATACGCGAAACAGCACGGCATTCCGATTCCGGTCGACCTGGACAGCCCGTTTTCGATCGACCAAAACTTGTGGGGCCGCAGCAACGAGTGCGGCATTTTGGAAGACCCGTGGGCGGCTCCGCCGGAAGAGGCGTATGAGCTGACGGCTTCGCTTGAGAACGCGCCGGATGTGCCGGATGTCATCGAGATCGGCTTTGAACAAGGCGTGCCGGTGACGTTAAACGGCAAGGCGTATCCGCTCGCGCAATTGATTTTGGAGCTGAACGCGTTGGCCGGCAAGCACGGCGTCGGCCGCATCGACCACGTCGAAAACCGCCTTGTCGGCATTAAGTCGCGCGAAGTGTACGAATGCCCGGGGGCGATCACGCTCATCAAAGCGCATAAAGAGCTCGAAGACTTGACATTGGTGAGAGAAGTCGCCCATTTCAAACCGATCATCGAGCAAAAAATCGCCGAAGTCATTTACAACGGCCTGTGGTTTTCGCCGCTCAAAGACGCGCTTGTCGCGTTTTTGAAAGAAACGCAGAAAAACGTCACCGGCGTCGTGCGCGTGAAGCTGTTTAAAGGCCATGCGATCGTCGAAGGGCGCAAATCGCCGTTCTCGCTTTATGATGAAAAGCTGGCGACGTACACGTCGGAAGACGAGTTTGACCATCAAGCGGCGGTCGGGTTCATCTCGCTGTACGGTCTGCCGACGAAAGTCAACAGCATCGTCAACAAGCAACACAAAGCGTCGGTATCGGCCGGCCAATAAGGAAAAGGAAGGAGGAAGTCGCATTCCTCTGCGGCGAGATTCGTGAAAAAACTTTGGGGCGGACGGTTTACGAAAACAGCGGAAGAATGGGTCGACGAGTTTGGCGCGTCGATCCCGTTCGACCAGGAGCTGGTGGAAGAAGACATTGAAGGCAGCCTTGCCCATGTGACAATGCTTGGCGAGTGCGGCATTTTGCCGGAGGAAGATGTCGAGAAGATCAAGAGCGGACTCCTGCGGCTGCTCGAAAAAGCGAAGCGGGGGGAACTCGAGTTTTCCGTCGCGTATGAAGACATTCATTTAAACATTGAAAAAATGTTGATCGACGACATCGGCCCGGTCGGCGGCAAGTTGCACACCGGACGGAGCCGGAACGACCAAGTGGCGACCGATATGCATTTATACTTGCGCAAGCGCGTTGAAGAGATTCTCAGTCTCATCCGCGGGCTGCAGCGGGCGCTTGTCGCTCAAGCCGACAAACATGTCGACACGATCATGCCCGGGTATACGCATTTGCAGCGGGCGCAGCCGATTTCGTTTGCCCATCATTTGCTTGCGTATTTTTGGATGCTCGAGCGGGACTATGAACGTTTTTCTGAGTCGCTGAAACGGATTAACCGCTCGCCGCTCGGCGCCGGGGCGCTCGCCGGAACGACGTTTCCGATCGACCGGCGGCGGACGGCGGAGCTGTTGGGCTTTGCCGATCTTTACGAAAACAGCTTGGATGCGGTGAGCGACCGCGATTTCATCATCGAGTTTTTAAGCAACAGCTCGATGCTCATGATGCACTTGTCGCGGCTCGCTGAAGAGCTCATCCTTTGGTCGAGCCAAGAGTTTCAGTTCATTGAGCTCGATGATGCGTTTGCGACCGGCAGCAGCATCATGCCGCAAAAGAAAAACCCGGACATGGCCGAGCTCATCCGCGGCAAAACCGGCCGCGTGTACGGCCATTTGATGGCGCTTCTCACGGTGATGAAAGGGCTGCCGCTCGCCTACAACAAGGACATGCAAGAAGATAAAGAAGGCATGTTTGATACAGTAAAGACAATCGTCGGGTCGCTGAAAATTTTCACCGGCATGATTGAAACGATGAACGTGCGCACAGACGTCATGGAGCGGGCGACGAATCAGGACTTTTCCAACGCGACCGAGCTTGCCGATTATTTGGCGGCAAAAGGCATGCCGTTCCGCGAGGCGCATGAGGTCGTCGGCAAGCTCGTGCTGCTTTGCATTGAGAAAGGCGTCTTTTTGGCCGACTTGCCGCTTGACGTGTATAAGGAGGCGTCGCCGCTCTTTGACGCAGACATTTATGACGCCTTGAACCCGCGCACGGCCGTCAACCGCCGCAACAGCGCCGGCGGCACCGGTTTTGCCGAAGTGCGGGCGGCGCTTGAAAAAGCGAAAGAAAAGCTAAACACCCCGTAACGGCGGGGTGTTCTTTTTTGGCATTTGCCGGCGGCACAGGGATGCATTCGTTGGGCGCGGAAGGCTATTCTTTCGGTGTCCTGACCACAAGCACATCGCATTTCGCATAGCGGACGATGTTTTCCGAGACACTGCCAATCAGAAACCGCTCGACCGCGTTCAACCCGGTCGCCCCGCAAATGATGAGGTCGGCTTTGTATTTCGGAGCGACGTCTTTGGCGATTTTCACTTTCGGCGAGCCGAATTCGACCGCGGTGTCCACATCGTCGAGTCCAGCGGCGACGGCTTCGTTTTTATACCGTTCCAGAAGTTCGTTCGCATATTGCTCCGACCGTTCGGTGAGGGCGTAATCGTGCGCTTCAACGGTCGTAAAGCCGCGCAAGTCGATGATGTGGGTCAAAATGAGTTTCGCCCCGTTTCGCTTGGCGATTTGAACCGCTTTTTTGAACGCCCATTCCGCTTCCTTCGAGCCATCGACGGCGACGACGATCGTTTGGTAGGTCATGGTCATGTTCTCCCCTCCCTTTGGTTAAAAATGCCATCTCTATATATGGTATACCCATCGCCCTTTGACGAGAAACTAGGCCATATATTGAGATTTTGTGAACAGGGGAGGAAGAGCAATGGAAAAGCGGTATAACGACTGGCAGTACGATGAGGAGGAAGTGCGGACGATCACCGAGCAAATTACCGAGTCGTATGAAAGCGGCATTGTTGACGAGGATGAATCGTATTACGACCCGCGCCGCGAAGTCGGCGAATAGCCATAGCGCCTGCGCGTTATGGTTATTTTTTTGTATTCGCTCCGGTTTGTAGTAAAGTAAAAATGAGACAGCAAATCGCGACGAGGAGGGAGAAGGGTGCGGCACGCCTTGATTACGGCCGGAGCGAAAGGATTGGGGAGAAAAGTGACCGAGTTGCTGCTTGATAAAGGCTACTCGGTGACGGTGAACTACCGGAGCGATGAACAGGCGGTGCGCTCGCTTGCCGAGAAGTACCGCGGCGCCGCTGACCGCCTCCAGTTTGTGCAGGGAGATGTGACGGACAAAAACGATTTAGCGGCGCTTGTGGACGCCGCCATGGAGCGGTTTGGCCGCATTGACTGCCTCATCAACAATGCAGGGCCGTACATTTTTGAGCGGAAAAAGCTGGCCGATTATACGGAAGACGAATGGTACGAAATGATTGAAGGCAATTTGAGCTCGGTCTTCCATTTAGTGAGGCGGACGATCCCGATTATGCGAAAACAACGGTTTGGCCGCATCATTACGTACGGATTTCAAGGAGCGGCGGATGCCCCGGGCTGGGTGCACCGTTCGGCGTTCGGCGCGGCGAAAGTCGGGCTTGTATCGCTAACGAAAACGATCGCCCTGGAAGAGGCGGAATATGGCATTACCGCCAATATGGTGTGCCCAGGCAATATTGTCGGCGCCATGAAAGAGGCGGGGATCGCCGACGCCCGCGCGAGAAGGGATGCGGAAACGCCGGTCGGACGCCCGGGGACTGGTGAAGATATCGCCCGCGTGATCGCGTTTTTATGCGAGGACGACTCGGATTTCATCACCGGCGCCGTCATTGACGTCACCGGCGGAGCGAACGTCATTTACCGCCACCTTTTCCGTTGAGACCAGCGCCTCCTCCTTTTTCGTTTGCTTTTGTGCGAAACGGGGCACAATAAAAGGAAGAAGCGGGAAGGAAAAAGGAGGAAATGTGATGAAGATCGGCATTCCAAAAGAAATCAAAAACAATGAAAACCGCGTCGCCATCACTCCGGCAGGCGTGATGACGCTCGTCAAAGCGGGGCATGACGTGTATGTGGAGACGGAAGCCGGCGCTGGGTCGGGGTTTTCCGATTCCGAGTATGAAAAAGCCGGGGCAGTGATCGTGCCGAACGCGGAAGATGCTTGGACGGCGGAGATGGTGTTGAAAGTGAAAGAACCGCTGCCTGAGGAGTTCCGCTATTTCCGTCCTGGGCTCATTTTATTTACGTATTTGCATTTGGCCGCGGCCGAAGCGCTCACGAAAGCGCTCGTCGAGCAAAAAGTGGTCGGCATCGCTTACGAGACGGTGCAGCTGGCGAACGGTTCGCTGCCGCTGTTGACGCCGATGAGTGAAGTCGCCGGCCGCATGTCGGTGCAAGTCGGCGCCCAGTTTCTCGAGAAGCCGCACGGCGGGAAAGGCATTTTGCTTGGCGGCGTGCCCGGAGTGCGGCGCGGCAAAGTGACGATCATCGGCGGCGGAACGGCGGGGACGAACGCGGCGAAAATCGCGGTCGGTCTCGGGGCAGACGTGACGATTTTGGACATTAACGCCGAGCGGCTGCGCGAGCTCGATGATTTGTTCGGCGACCACGTGACGACGCTCATGTCCAACTCGTACCATATCGCCGAGTGCGTGCGCGAATCGGATTTGGTCGTCGGCGCCGTCTTGATCCCGGGGGCGAAAGCGCCGAAGCTGGTGACGGAAGAGATGGTGCGCTCGATGACGCCGGGATCGGTGTTGGTCGACATCGCCATTGACCAAGGCGGCATTTTCGAAACGACCGACCGCGTCACGACGCACGACGATCCGACATACGTCAAGCACGGCGTCGTCCATTACGCCGTCGCCAACATGCCGGGCGCGGTGCCGCGCACGTCGACATTCGCGCTTACGAACGTCACGATCCCATACGCCTTGCAAATCGCCAACAAAGGCTACCACGCCGCGTGCTTGGATAACCCGGCGCTGTTAAAAGGGATCAACACGCTCGACGGGCACATCGTGTACGAAGCGGTCGCGGCGGCGCACAACATGCCGTATACAGATGTTCATTCGTTGTTGCACGGATGAAATCATGAAGATGGAGCCGCCTTGATGGCGATGTGAAAACAAAGCTGTCCGAATCGGCTTGGGGATCGAGCCGGTGGACAGCTTTGTTCGTGCGCTTATTCGCAGAAGCTTTTGCCAATGGTTTTTCTCGTTATACAATGATCAATTCCTTCGAAAACGACGTCAACACCTCAACGCCGTTGTTCGTGACCGCGACATCGTCTTCAATGCGCACGCCGCCGATGGATGGAACGTAAATGCCCGGTTCGATCGTAAACACCATGCCGGGAGCGAGCGGGTCGGGGTTGGCGCCATGAAGCGATGGGTATTCGTGGATTTCGATTCCTAAGCCGTGCCCGACGCGGTGGGTGAAGTACGGGCCGTAGCCGGCTTGTTCGATGACGTTTCGAGCGGAGCGGTCGATCTCCTTCATCGCGGTTTGCGGGCGGCAGGCGTCGATCGACGCCTGCTGGGCGCGCCGAACGGTATCGTACATGAGCCGCTGTTCGTCGCTTGCCGTCTGACAGACGACGGTGCGGGTAATGTCGGAGCAATACCCATCGACGATGACGCCCAAATCGAACAGCACGAAATCGCCCGGTGCGACCGCCGCCGTTCCCGGCACGCCGTGCGGATCGGCTGATTTGGCGCCTGCAAGCACGGTCGTGGGAAACGACATCCCTTCAACACCGAGTTTTTTCAGCTCATATTCAATGACGGCGACAAGTTCAAGCTCCGTCACGCCCGGACGAATGGCCGAGACGCCGATTTCGACCGCTTTGTCAGCCAGCTCTGCCGCCTGGCGCAGCGCTTTCATTTCCTGCTCATCTTTGATCAGGCGAAGCTGGCGCAGCTTTTCTTCGGCATCGAGCCATTGGGCGTTCGGAAACAGCGCCGAGAGCCGCTCGAAACGGGCGAACGACAAATCGTTTTTTTCGACGGCAATCGAGACGGCCTTGACACCGCGCGCTTTGAGATGGCGCTCGATCTCTTCCCACGGGTCGGCGCTGTCGTCGTAGCCGATCACCGTATGCCCAAAGCCGCTCCGGCGGGCGCGCGGGACTTCCATTTGCGGGCAGACGAGCGCGGGCTCGCTGTCAGGAAAGACCAAAAGCGCCAGCAACCGTTCGTGCGGGTCGCACCGAAATCCGCTCAAATAAAACACGTTCGCACTTGACGTGACGAAGGCGAATGAACTATGTTGTTGAAGCCAAGAGGAAAATGCTTGCAACCGTTTGTTCATCGTCCCATTCCTTCCTTTTTTCACTGTTGTCCATTTTGAGCGTACCAAGAAACGGGCCGTTTGTAAATGGACAGGCAGGAAAAGAAGGGAATGGATGGGCGGCGGCGAATCATGTGTAGTGGAAAGGAGAGATGTGACGATGAAAATCAGCTACCATGGCCATTCGGTTGTCCGCATTGAGACGAATGGAAAAACGATTTTGATCGACCCATTCATCACCGGCAATGCGACGACCGATTTGAACGCAGCGGATGTGAAAGCGGATGTCATTTTGCTCACGCACGGGCACGGGGATCATGTCGGCGATACGGTGGAAATCGCCAAGCGGAACAACGCCCTTGTCGTGGCCACATTTGAGCTGGCGACGTATTTAAGCTGGCAAGGCGTCGAGACGTTTGGCATGAACATCGGCGGGGCGCGCGAATTTGACTTTGGCACGGTCAAGTTGACGCAGGCGTTCCACAGCTCCGGGTTTGTGACCGAGGACAAGCAAATCATTTATTTAGGCATGCCGACCGGCATTTTGTTCACGGCCGAAGGGAAAACGATCTACCATGCCGGCGACACCGGGCTGTTTTCCGACATGAAGCTGATCGGCGAGCGCCATAACATCGATGTCGCCTTTTTGCCGATTGGGGACAGCTTCACGATGGGGCCGGAAGACGCGGCCGTTGCCGCCGAGTGGCTCGGAGCGAAACTCGTCGTGCCGATCCATTACAACACGTTCCCGCCGATTGTCCAAGACCCCGAACGGTTCGTCTCGCTTCTACCGTCGGGTGTCGGCCGTGCTCTGAAGTCAGGCGAAAGCATCGAGCTGTAACAGCGGCGCCCTTCCCACTTTGGGAAGGGCGCTTTCTGATGGCCGGCGCGATCGTTGAATCCCCGCTGCTGAGCCCTGTATAATGAAAGTAACAATGCGTAAAGGGTGAAGACCGTTGGCGACCAAACATGAACAAATTTTAGAATACATCCACCGGCTGCCGATCGGCGAGAAAATTTCCGTCCGGCAGATCGCCAAGGAAATGGGCGTGAGCGAAGGAACGGCGTACCGAGCGATCAAAGATGCGGAGAACAAAGGATACGTAAGCACGATCGAGCGCGTCGGCACGATTCGGATCGAGAAAAAGCGGAAGGAAAACATTGAGAAGCTCACGTACGCTGAAGTCGTCAACATTGTCGACGGACGAGTGCTCGGTGGGCGGGAAGGGCTGCACAAGACGCTCAACCGCTTCGTCATTGGGGCGATGCAGCTGGAGGCAATGATGCGCTATACGGGTGCAGGGGATTTGCTTATCGTCGGCAACCGGACGAAGGCGCACGAACTGGCGCTTGAAGCCGGGGCGGCCGTGCTCATCACCGGCGGGTTTGACACGGCCGACCACGTGAAAAAGCTCGCCGATGAGCGGCAGCTGCCGATCATTTCGACGAGCTATGACACGTTTACGGTTGCGACGATGATCAACCGGGCGATTTATGACCAGCTGATCAAAAAGGAGATTGTGCTCGTTGAGGACATTGTCACCCCTGTCGAGAAAACAGTCTATTTATATACAGACGATCCCGTCGAGCGCTGGTATGCGCTAAATCGCGAGACGCGCCATACCCGGTTTCCGGTCGTCGACGACCAGTTGAAAGTGCAAGGTATTGTGACGGCAAAAGACGTGCTGGATGTCGACCGGCAGCTGCCGGTCGAAAAGGTGATGACGAAGCAGCCGATTACGGTGAACGGAAAAACATCGGTCGCATTTGCCTCGCACATCATGGTATGGGAAGGAATTGAACTGCTTCCGGTCGTTGATGACCATAACCGGCTGCAAGGGATCATCAGCCGCCAAGACGTGTTAAAAGCGCTGCAAATGGCGCAGCGCCAGCTGCAAGTCGGCGAGACGATCGATGACCTCGTCACCGCCCAGTTCCGCGAGTCAGGCGACAAAGAAACGCTGTTTCGCTGTACGATCACGCCGCAAATGACGAACTATTTAGGGACACTCTCGTACGGCGTGTTTACGACGATCGTCACCGAAGCGGCGGCGCGGATGCTGCGGGCGTACAAACGCGGCGATTTGGTGATGGAAAGCATTACGATTTATTTCATCAAGCCGGTGCAAATCGACACTACAGTCGACGTGCAGGCGAAGCTTTTAGAGCTCGGGCGCAAGTTCGGAAAAGTGGACGTCGAGGTGTACAATGAAGGCGCCATCGTCGGGAAGGCGATGATGATGTGCCAGCTGATCGACCGGTAATCGACAACGAAAAAAGGATGTCCGCCCTTTGTTGCTGGACATCCTTTCCCTTTCGCTGTGAACGGTTATGGTCAGCTTTGTTTCGCCGCTTTTTCCGCCTCTTCGATCGCCTGCGGCAGATAGCAGCGGTAGGCGCGGCAGCCGGCCCAGACGCTGCCGGCGCCTAGGGCGATAAAGATGGAGGAGATGATATAGGTGACAGTTGTCTGATACAAAAACAATTGGTTGACTCCGAACAAGGCGACAAACAGCCCGAGCGCCATGCTCGATTTCGCCGAGAGGAAGCGGCGCTCCATCGGGCGCTGCGAGCGAACGTAGCGAATTTTATAATAGACGTAAAACGAAAAGGAAAATATAATGAAAATAACCAATACGGGCATGCTGGCTCCCTCCGTAGTCCGTTTCTTTTTCCATTGTACATAGAAGCGCGGAAAAATGCCAGCGGTTGAAAATGACAAGCCATAAAAAGGGGACGAAGTGATGAAAGACGTTTGCCGGGACATTCTTGAAACGATTCGCCAATTTGATACGATCATCATCCATCGCCACGTGCGCCCGGACCCGGACGCGTACGGGTCGCAAGGCGGGCTGGCGGCGCTGCTTCGGGCGTCGTTTCCGGAAAAACAAGTGTATGCGGTGGGGACGGATGATCCATCGTTGTCATTTTTACGTCAAATGGATGTCATTGACGATGGCGCCTATGAACAGGCGCTCGTGATTGTCTGTGACACGGCGAACGAAGAGCGGATTTGTGACAGCCGCTACCGGCTCGGGCGGAAGCTGATCAAAATCGATCACCATCCGAACGATACGCCGTACGGCGACATCATGTGGGTTGACACCGACGCCAGCTCGACGAGCGAAATGATTTACGAACTGTATTTGGCCGGCAAAGACGACGGGCTGACGATGACCGCCGAGGCGGCGCGCCTGATTTACGCCGGCATTGTCGGCGACACGGGCCGTTTTTTGTTTCCGCGCACGAGCGAAAAAACGTTTCGCTATGCCGGAGAGCTCATTTCGTACGGCTTTTCGCTGACGGAATTGTATGACGGGCTGTACCGGACGAGCCTGCCGCTCGCCCGTTTGAGCGGTTATGTGCTGTCGAATTTCACGATCGATGAAGGAGTGGCGGCGGTGAAAATGCCGCGGGCGCTGCTTGAAGAATACGGCGTCACCCCGCTTGAAGCGTCGCAGCTTGTCGGGCTGCTCGGCAACATTGATGGCATCATCGCCTGGGTGTTTTTCGTTGAGGAGGAGAAGGAGATTCGCGTGCGTTTTCGTTCGAAAGGGCCGGTCATCAATGTCGTCGCCAAGCGGCATGGCGGCGGCGGCCATCCGCTGGCGGCCGGCGCGTCGATCGCTTCATGGGAAGAAGCCGACCGCATTGTTGAAGAGGTGAGAGCCGTTTGCCGGGCGGAACGGTAACAGAAGGGGGCGAGAAGGGCGTCATGCGGCGCCGCCCCCTCTTTTGCCGCCTGATGCAGTGTCCGGCGCTCTTGTCGGCGTCGGGGTGTCGGTTTGTTTTGGCTTTTCTCGTTTGTCGGCTGCATGGCGTGTTAAGGGAGCGGCTTCAATTTCACTTCCACAGCCAAAAAGGTGAAAATGGTGAGCGTATGAATTTCCAGCCGGTACGCTTTTTCGTGGATCGTATACGTTTTGTTTTCAATTGCCCGCTTGATCAGCTCGCGGCTGTTGTACACCGTTTCAATATCTTTGGTGATTAAATGGGACAAATCTTCTTTCACACTGTCTTCGATGCGGAACGCTGTGTATGAATCAAGCTTGTATTGCTCGGCGTTGACAAGATGGACGGACACGTCCTGCACGGTCAGCTTTTTTTTCATTTCTTTGTTGTAATGGATATAGTCTTCTTGCCAAATGCGAATTTCATTTTGCAAGTCGGCGATCTGCTCGTTCAGCTCATTGACGTGCCGCACCTGCTTTTCCTGCAGGACGCCGAAAATGTACAAAAAGACAAACCAGCTGATGAGCGCCCCAATCGCTACGCCGGCGAAAAAACGCTGCCATGACGGATATTGGTAATACGGAGGAATTCTCATGGCGAAATGTGCTCCTGTGTCAGCCACGTAATGATCGCCACTCCTGTTTGCGCGCCGCCCATGGCGGACAAAATGAGCAAAAACTGCCGCACAATGTCTTTTGTTTCCCCGAGAAACAGTCCTCGCTCGACGACGTAAAACGTATCAAACGTTCCGCCGATGGCGGCGACGACCGCCCAAATGCGCAAGTCGCCGGCAAACCGGTACATGGCCGTCAGCGGCTGGCCGCCGCTCAAAAATGCGCCGAGCGCGCCGATGATGGCGCCGCCAAGCAACACGCCGACCGCGATAAAATAGCTTTGGATCAACGCCGGCAAAAACGCTGCTTTTTCGTCCATCGTTTCCCCGCCCTTTCTTTCTCTTTTACTATGTATATCAACGAATGGGACGGAGCATGCAGCCAATGGAAAAGTTTTCGTCCGCAGACGGATGAATAAGGGAGGGCTGTCTATGACGTTTGTGCACTTGCATGTGTCAAGCGGCTATAGTTTGTTTCAAAGCACGGCCACCGTGGAAGCGCTGGCGGCCAAGGCGAAACAGCTCGGCTGCCCCGCCTTGGCGTTGACCGACCGCAACGTGCTGTATGGCGCTCTGCCCTTTTACAAGGAGTGCAAGCGCCATGGCATCCGTCCGATCATCGGCGTGACAGCCGATATTGCTCTCAGCGGGGACGGCGCCTATCCGCTCGTGCTGTTGGCCGCCAATGAGGAAGGGTACCACCATGTAATCGAAATCAGCACGATGATCCAAATGGGAGAAGAAAAGCAGATCGATGAAGACGCCCTCCGCCGGTTGAGCGGTGGAATTGTCGCCATCACCCCGGGGGCTGAAGGGCGGGTCGAGTCGCTGCTGGCCACCGGGGAATGGCGGCAGGCGAAAGCGGTGCTCGCCCGCTATCAACAGCTGTTTCCTGGCTGTTTGTATGTGGCTGTCCAGCGCGGCGAGCGGACGCGCGCACCATACGAAGGAGCGTTGCGGCAGTTGGCGGAAGAAGCCGGGGTTCCGGTCGTGGCGACGAATGACGTCCGTTATGTTGAGCGCGGCGACGCCGCAGCGTGGCGCTGCCTGCAGGCGATCAGGCTCGGCGTGCCATTTGCTGACGTCCAAGAGGATGGCGGCCGTTATTTGGCGGCGCCGGATGAGATGGCGCGTCGGTTTGCTGACTTGCCAGAAGCGCTTGAGAACAGCGCGGCGATCGCTGATCGGTGCGAACTGCACATCCCGTTTGGCGGCTGGCGGCTGCCGAAATTTCCGGTGCCTGACGGCGAGACGGCGGACGGGTATTTACGCCGTCTGTGCGAACAAGGGCTCGCCCGCCGTGTGCCGGACGCCGATGAGCGTTACTGGAAGCGTCTGCGGCATGAGCTTGATGTCATTCAGGCAATGCGCTTTAGCGATTATTTTTTGATTGTCGCCGATGTGATTGCCTACGCCCGCCAACGTGGCATTCTCATCGGACCGGGCCGCGGTTCGGCGGCCGGCTCGCTCGTCGCCTATGCTTTGGCTATTACCGATGTCGATCCGATCCAATATGGGCTGTTGTTTGAGCGTTTTTTGAATCCGGAGCGGGTGTCGGTGCCGGATATTGATCTTGATTTTCCCGATGACCGGCGCGAAGAAATGATTCGCTATGCGGCGGACAAATACGGGCGCGACCGCGTCGCGCAAATCATTACGTTTGGGACGTTCGGCGCCAAGTCGGCGCTGCGCGAGACGGCGAAAGCGCTCGGCATTCCCGGGCGCGAGGCGGAGCGGGTTGTGTCGCTTTTGCCGGATAAACAAGGGGTGACGATCCGCCAATGGCGCAGCGAGTCGACCGCGTTCCGCCGCGCCGCCGAAACGGTGCCGGACGGCAAGCAGTGGCTGGATATCGCACAAACGCTCGAAGGGCTGCCGCGCCATACATCGATTCACGCGGCTGGCGTCATCATCAGCCCTGAGCCGCTTGTGCGCCAAGTCCCGTTGCAGCCAAGCCATGGCGAATGGCCGCTCACGCAATACGCCATGGGGTCGCTCGAGGCGCTCGGCCTTCTCAAAATGGATTTTCTCGGCTTGCGCACGTTGACGCTGCTCGGGCAAATGGTGCGTCTCATCGAACGGCAGACAGGAAAGCCGTTTGATGTGCGTCGCGTTCCGCTTGACGACGAAAAAACGTATGCGCTCCTGAGCGCCGGAGAGACAAACGGCATTTTTCAGCTTGAATCAAGCGGAATGAAGCGTTTGCTTGCGGAATTGCGGCCGTCAGAGCTGGAAGACTTGGTCGCTGTCAACGCCTTGTACCGGCCGGGGCCGATGGACATGATTCCTGCTTATATCCGGCGCAAGCGCGGAGACGAGGCGATTTCGTATATCCATCCTGACCTTGAGCCGATTTTGGCGCCGACTTACGGAGTGCTGATCTACCAAGAGCAAATTATGCAAATCGCCGCCCGCATGGCTGGGTTTTCGCTCGGACAAGCGGACGTGCTCCGGCGGGCGGTGGCGAAAAAAGAGAAGGCGCGTCTCGCTGAACAGCGGGAGGCGTTTGTCGCCGGCTGCACGGCGAACGGCTATCCAAAGGAAGTTGCCGAGGAATTGTACCGGCATATCGTCCGCTTCGCCGATTACGGCTTCAACCGGAGCCACGCGGTCAGCTATGCGCTGTTGTCGTATGCGATGGCCTACATTAAAGCTCACTATCCGCTTTGTTTTTACGTGGCCATGCTCTCGGGCGCTTCCGGCGACCGGGAAAAAACGGCTCTTTACGCTAGCGAAGCAGCGCAAAAAGGGATTCCGCTGCTGCCGCCATCCGTCAACCGGAGCGGCTATCGGTTTGCGATCGAAGGCAAGGCGATCCGCACCGGGCTGGCGGCGGTGAAACATGTCGGCACAGCGGCGAGGCTCATCATCGAAGAGCGTCGGGAGCGCGGACCGTTTGCCGATTTTTTCGATTTCGCCATCCGCCTGTTGCCGAAAGGATTGCCGCACCCGGCGCTTGAGGCGCTCGTTTTGGCCGGCGCGTTTGATGAAATGGACGGGGAGCGGGCTTCGCTTTTAGCGAGCATTGACGTGGCGGTCGAACACGTGCAATTGGTCGGGCCGTACTTGGACACAGGCGGATTGTCGCTGAAGCCGAAATACATGGATGCCCCCCCGCTGCCGCCGGATGAGCGGCGGAAACGGGAAAAAGAGTTGCTCGGGTTTGCCGTCACCCCGCATCCGGCCGCGGTCTGCCGCCCGCTGTTTCAAGCGGCCCGGGCGGTGCCGATTGCCGAAATGCACGGTTCGGCGGCCGTGGTCGGCGGCTATGTGGCCAAACAGCGGAAAACGAGAACGAAACGGGGGGAGGAAATGGCGTTTGTGACAATTAGCGATGAAAGCGGGGAAGTGGAGGCGGTCGCCTTTCCGTCCATTTATGCCCGCGCCTCCGATGAGCTGGCGGAAGGAAACTTTGTGTTGCTTTTTGGAACGGTCGACCGGCGCGCAGGCAGGCGACAGCTCATCATCCGCCGCGCCGGCCTCCTGCCCGTGTCGGCGCTATACATTAACGCGAGCCGGGCCGATGAGGCCAAATTGTCCAAGCTGAAACAGCTGCTTGAGCAGCAGCGCGGCGCTACGCCGGTCTATTTGTATGACGAAGCGAAGCGGACGCTTCTCCGTCTTCCGGAGCAGTACGCCGTCGCGCTCACAGCGCCGCTTGTCGATGGGCTGCTCGCCTTATTCGGCTTCGGGCGCATTGCTGTGAAATGACTTCCCCTTTACTATTTCGCTATTTTATTATATCGTATAACCACTAGGTGGTCAGACCAGTGCATCTGGCTGCGGTTGAACGGCATGCCGCCCACGCATGGAGTATGGCATGAACCGAAAAGGAGGGGTCTCCGTTCAACGATGAAAAAGTGTACGCCGAGACGTTGAAGCATATCCATCGTCTCGTTGTCGAGGATGGCCTTGTCCCGGGCGACAAGCTGCCGTCAGAACGCGAGCTGGCCGAGCGGCTCGGCGTCGGCCGTTCGTCGGTGCGCGAGGCGCTGCGGGCGCTTGAGTTTCTCGGCCTGATTGAGACGCGGCGCGGCGAAGGGACCTATTTGTGCGAGGTCGGCGGACATCAGCTGATTGAGTTGCTGGCGATGTTTTTGCTTGAAAATGAACGGGCGAAAGCGGATTTGGCGGAAACGAAATGGCTGATCGAACGGCTGCTGCTCGAGCTCGCTTGCCTCCGCTGCAGTGAAGATGCGCTGGAGAGGCTGGAAAAAACCGTTCGCCAAAAACCGACTGATTTCACGCCGTTTTTTCAGGCGGTTGCTGAGGCGGCTGGCAACTACTTGCTCATCCGCATTTGGCGGGCGCTGTCTGGGTTTGCCTCGGCCTGTGCGCCCGACCGGCCGCTTGCCGACTCGTTTTATGACCAGCTGTTAGCAGCATTGAAAAAACGCGATCCGGCTGAAGCCGCTGCTGTCTGGGAGAGGAACCGGCCTTCGCCGTTGTCGAAACAGAACTGACACCGTTTGACAAACAACCGCTTGCATTTTCGATAAAGTAGTAGAGAGGCGAAAACGCAAAGGAGGAGCTCCCTCGTGTGGAAAGATTTATTTGCCAAAAAGAAGAAGTATGCGTCGCTTTCTTCCGAGCAAGTGAGGCATGAGGTGCCGGAAGGCGTGATGACGAAATGCCCGCAATGCAAAAAAATTATGTATACAAAAGAGTTGGTGAAAAATTTGCGCGTTTGCCTAAGCTGCGGCTACCATCATCCGATGCCGGCGCGCGAACGGATCGAGAGCGTGCTGGATGACGGCAGCTTTCGCGAATATGATGCCGATATGATTTCTGTCAACCCGATCGGGTTTCCGGGCTACATAGAAAAACTCGAGGAAGACCGGCGCAAGTCGGGATTGAACGAGGCGGTCGTGACCGGCGAAGGGACGCTTGACGGCCATCCGCTCGTCATCGCGGTCATGGATTCCTCGTTTCGCATGGGCAGCATGGGCTCTGTTGTCGGCGAAAAAATCACCCGTGCAGTCGAACAAGCGCACGATAAAGGTGTGCCGTTTCTCATTTTTACCGCTTCCGGCGGCGCTCGCATGCAAGAAGGAGTGCTAAGCCTAATGCAAATGGCGAAAACGAGTGCCGCGCTCAAACGATTCAGCAACGACGGCGGCTTGTTCATCTCCGTCATGACCCACCCGACAACAGGCGGCGTGTCAGCGAGTTTCGCCTCGCTTGGCGATTACAACTTCGCCGAACCAGGTGCGCTCATCGGCTTTGCCGGCCGCCGCGTCATCGAACAGACGGTGCGCGAAGAGCTGCCGGAAGACTTCCAGACGGCGGAGTTTTTATTAAAGCACGGTCAGTTGGATGCCGTCATTCACCGCCATGAGCTAAAAGAGACGCTGGCGACTGTGCTTCGCATTCACACGGGAGGAGGGGAATCAGGATGGTGGCGGAACTAGAATTCGAAAAGCCGCTTGTTGAGCTGCGCCGCAAAATTCAAGAGCTGAGAGAGTTTATGAAAACGGCCGATGTCGATTTGTCGGCGGAAATCGAGAAACTGGAGGCGCGGCTCGCCAAGATGGAAAACGACGTGTATGCCAATTTGACGCCGTGGGATCGCGTGCAAATCGCCCGCCATCCGCAGCGGCCGACGACGCTTGATTATATTGAGCGGCTGTTTACGAACTTTCTCGAATGCCATGGAGACCGTTGTTTTGGCGACGACGAAGCGATCGTTGGGGGCATTGCCGAATACGACGGGCTGCCGGTGACAGTCATTGGCCACCAGCGCGGCAAAGATACGAAAGAAAATTTGCGCCGCAACTTCGGCATGCCACACCCGGAAGGCTACCGGAAGGCGCTGCGGCTCATGAAGCAGGCAGAAAAGTTTTCGCGGCCGATCATCTGCTTTATCGACACGAAAGGCGCCTATCCGGGCAAATCGGCCGAAGAGCGTGGGCAAAGCGAAGCGATCGCCCGCAACTTGTTTGAAATGGCAGGACTCACCGTGCCGGTCGTCTGCATCGTCATCGGCGAAGGCGGAAGCGGCGGGGCGCTCGCCCTTGGCGTCGGCAATCATATTCATATGCTTGAAAATTCCACGTACTCGGTCATTTCGCCGGAAGGGGCGGCTGCCATTTTATGGAATGATGCATCATTGGCGCAACGGGCGGCGGAAACGATGAAAATTACCGCTCACGACTTAAAAGCGCTCGGCGTCATTGACGAAATCATTCCGGAAGTGAAAGGCGGCGCCCACCGCAACGCTGACGAGCAGGCAAAGGAAATGGACCGCGTGTTGCGCCGGTCGTTGAAAGAGTTGTTGGCGCTTGACGGCGAGGCGCTCGTCCGGCAGCGCTATGAAAAATTTAAACAAATCGGCCAAGTGTCGTTTTTGCAGGAAACGATTCGGGCAAGATAAGGAAAAAGCTGTCTCGACTTTCGGGGCAGCTTTGTTCTGTCCATGAAAAAATTTTGTTCATGTAAACCGTTTCAACAAGGCGTCGCTGTTGTGTTCCGCTCATGTTCATGGTACATTAAAGTTGTTCAAGAGCGACAGGTGTATGAGGTCGGACGTGTTGAATTTGATACAAATGAGGTGAAATGAGTGAAACGCATTGGTGTGTTGACAAGCGGCGGCGACTCGCCGGGAATGAATGCGGCCATTCGCTCGGTTGTCCGCAAAGCGATTTACCACGGTGTGGAAGTGTACGGCGTTTATCACGGGTATGCCGGACTGATCGCCGGCAACATTAAAAAGCTGGAAGTCGGCGATGTCGGGGATATTATCCACCGTGGCGGCACGATACTCTATACGGCCCGCTGTCCGGAATTTAAGACGGAAGAAGGTCAGAAAAAAGGGATCGAGCAGCTGAAAAAGCACGGCATTGAAGGGCTGGTCGTCATCGGCGGCGACGGTTCGTACCAAGGGGCGAAAAAACTGACCGAGCACGGCTTTCCGTGCGTCGGCGTGCCGGGGACGATTGACAACGACATTCCGGGCACTGATTTTACGATCGGGTTTGACACGGCACTCAATACGGTCATTGATGCCATCGACAAAATCCGCGACACGGCGACGTCGCACGAGCGGACGTACGTCATCGAAGTGATGGGCCGCCATGCCGGCGACATCGCCTTATGGTCGGGGCTGGCCGGCGGGGCGGAAACGATTTTAATTCCGGAAGCCGATTATGATATGAACGACGTCATCGCCCGCTTAAAGCGCGGCCATGAGCGCGGCAAAAAACATAGCATCATCATCGTGGCGGAAGGGGTTGGAAGCGGCGTCGACTTCGGCCGGCAAATCCAGGAAGCGACCGGCTTTGAGACGCGTGTGACGGTGCTTGGCCACGTGCAGCGCGGCGGGTCGCCCACGGCGTTTGACCGCGTGCTCGCGAGCCGCCTCGGCGCCCGGGCGGTCGAGCTGTTGCTCGAAGGAAAAGGCGGGCGCTGCGTCGGCATCCAAAACAACCAGCTCGTCGACCATGACATCGCGGAGGCGCTAGCCAAAAAACATACGATCGATCAGCGGATGTACGCATTGTCGAAAGAATTGTCCATTTAAGTCCCAAGGGGAAAGGAAGAAGACAAGATGAAGCGGAAAACGAAAATCGTCTGCACGATCGGGCCGGCAAGCGAGAGCGTAGAAAAGCTCGTGCAGCTGATGGAAGCGGGAATGAACGTGGCGCGCCTAAACTTTTCGCACGGCGATCATGAAGAGCACGGGCGGCGCATCGCCAACATTCGCGAAGCGGCGAAGCGAACGGGCCGAACGGTCGCCATTTTGCTTGACACGAAAGGGCCGGAAATCCGGACGCACAATATGGAAAACGGCGCCATTGAGCTGAAGGAAGGGGCAAAGCTCGTCATTTCGATGAGCGAAGTGCTCGGCACGCCGGAAAAAATTTCGGTCACCTATCCCAGCTTAATCGATGATGTGTCCGTCGGCGCGAAAATTTTGCTTGATGACGGGCTCATCAGCTTGGAAGTCAACGCGGTCGACAAGCAAGCGGGAGAAATCGTCACGACCGTGTTAAACGGCGGCGTGCTGAAAAACAAAAAAGGAGTCAATGTGCCGGGTGTCAAAGTCAACTTGCCAGGCATCACCGAGAAAGATCGGGCTGACATTTTGTTTGGCATTCGCCAAGGGATCGATTTCATCGCCGCCTCGTTTGTGCGCCGGGCGTCCGATGTGCTGGAGATCCGCGAGCTGCTTGAGGCGCATGACGCCCTCCATATCCAAATTATCGCCAAAATTGAAAATGAAGAAGGCGTCGCCAACATTGACGAAATTTTAGAAGCCGCCGACGGCCTGATGGTGGCGCGCGGCGATTTGGGCGTGGAAATTCCGGCTGAGGAAGTGCCGCTCATTCAAAAACTGCTCATTAAAAAGTGCAACATGCTCGGCAAGCCGGTCATTACGGCGACGCAAATGCTCGATTCGATGCAGCGCAATCCGCGTCCGACGCGGGCGGAGGCGAGCGACGTCGCCAACGCCATTTTTGACGGCACCGACGCCGTCATGCTTTCCGGGGAAACGGCGGCCGGCCAGTATCCGGTCGAAGCGGTGAAAACGATGCACCAAATCGCGCTCCGCACCGAACAGGCGCTTGAGCACCGCGACATTTTGTCCCAACGCACAAAAGAAAGCCAAACGACGATCACCGACGCCATCGGGCAGTCGGTCGCCCACACCGCGCTCAACTTGGATGTGGCGGCGATCGTGACGCCGACCGTGAGCGGAAAAACGCCGCAAATGGTGGCGAAGTATCGCCCGAAAGCGCCGATTATTGCCGTGACGTCAAATGAATCGGTATCGCGCCGGCTGGCGCTTGTGTGGGGCGTGTATACGAAAGAAGCGCCGCATGTGAACACGACGGACGAAATGCTCGATGTCGCCGTCGATGCGGCGGTGCGCTCCGGGTTGGTGAAGCACGGTGACTTGGTCGTCATCACGGCTGGCGTGCCGGTCGGCGAAACGGGTTCGACGAACTTAATGAAGGTGCACGTTATCAGCGATCTTCTCGCCAAAGGGCAAGGCATCGGCCGCAAGTCGGCGTTCGGCAAGGCCGTTGTAGCGAAAACAGCGGAAGAAGCGCGGCAAAAAATGGTCGACGGCGGCATTTTAGTCACTGTCAGCACCGATGCCGACATGATGCCGGCGATCGAAAAAGCGGCAGCCATCATTACTGAAGAGGGCGGGTTGACCAGCCATGCGGCGGTCGTCGGTTTGAGCCTTGGGATTCCAGTGATTGTCGGAGTGGAAAACGCAACAACCTTGTTTAAAGATGGGCAGGAGATTACGGTGGACGGCGGGTTCGGGGCCGTCTATCGCGGCCATGCCAGCGTGTTGTAACGCGGACTGAAACAGCCTTGGCCAGTGGAGCCAAGGCTGTTTTTTACAAAGTCGGCCTGCCGACGATAAAGCGCCAAATGTCGCGGAAGACGTTGGCGCTGTGGAGCGCGCGGATGATGACGAGCGCGACCGGACCGGCGATGAGGCCGAGGAAGCCGAGCAGCTTGAAGCCGACAAACAAGGCGATGAGCGTCGCGAGCGGGTCGAGCCCGATCGAGGAGGAGAGCACTTTCGGCTCCATAATTTGCCGTTGGACGAGAACGACGATATACAAAACGCCGAGCCCGATCGCAAACGGGATGTCGCCGCTGATGGCGGCGTAAATGATCCAAGGCACGAAGACGATGCCGGTCCCGAGGTAGGGCAAAATATCGACAAAGCCGATGATCAACGCGATCGTAATCGCGTAATCGACGCGCAAAATGAGCAAGCCGATCAACACGATGACCGTCGTAATCGAAATGAGCGTCGCTTGCGCTTTAATAAAGCCAAACAACGCCCGCTTCAAATCCAAAAACACCGTTTTCCCGCTCGTGCGGGCTTTCGCCGGCAGCCAACGCTGCGCCATCCGCATTAAGCGGTGCCAGTCTTTGCTGATGAAAAAGGTCGCCAACAGTGAAAAAATAAATACGGTCGCCGCGTTTGGCAGCCAGGCGATGAGCTGGGGAATGTTTTGCAGCACGCGCTGAATGAATTCGCCGACCGTCGTCGCGATTTGCGTTCCGACCGCCTGAATGTTTTGCATGATCGTATCTTGTTGATCGGCGTTCAAGCTTTTAAACAAGACGGCCAAGTCTTGGTAAAGCGGGATAAGCTGATTGGCGGCAAACGATTCGATGTACGCGACGAGCGCCTGGAATTTTTCCGGCACCACATTGGCCAAATATTGCGTTCCCGAAACGATCTCAGCGATCAACAGCGTCACCAGCCCGGCGACAGCGGCGAACAAGACGATGAGCGTGGCGCTGACCGCGAGCCAGCGCGGCATTTTCACCTTTCGTTCCAACAAGTCGACGACCGGGTTGATGAGAAAGGCGATGAAAAAGGCAATGATAAACGGGTACGTCAATGTTGCGGCATAGTAGGCGGCGGCAGCGCCGAACGCAACGATCGCGATGACGATGAGAAAACGCAAAAAGCGGTCAACATATATTCGGGACAATGTTTCACCCCCACTCGTTTTCCATACTGATATATTACATGTTTCTTTACGAAGAAGCAAAAAGACAAGCTTCATAGGAAAGGGCGAACAATCATGAACGAACCCGTCTTGTTTTTGCTCGGGCTGCTTTTGGTCGGCCTATTGGCGAAAAACAAATCATTTATTGCCGCGATTGTCGTGCTGCTTGCCATTAAACTCGCCGGCCTCGATCAGCGGCTGCTCCCGTTGATCCATGCCAAAGGCCTCAACTGGGGCATTACGCTCATTACGATCGCCGTGCTGGCGCCCATTGCCTCCGGGGAGATCGGCCTTAAGCAGCTTGCCGGCTCGCTGCAATCGTTGGCGGCCTGGGTGGCGCTTTTATCCGGCATTCTTGTTGCGTTGATCGCGAAAGGGGGCGTGACGCTTTTGGCGAATGACCCACATATCACCGCGGCGCTTGTGTTTGGCACGGTCATTGCGGTGTCGCTGTTTCACGGGGTGGCGGTCGGCCCGTTGATCGGCGCGGGGATTGCCTATATGGTCATAAAAATGGTAGAATATTTTTGAACTGGGGACGGGGAACGTTATTCTTATGTAATGTCTTTTGCCAGGACGATACATTTCCGTTCACAAAAGTCTGATAATTGTTTATAATATTTATAATAGTAGGCGTAAGCTAGTTTTCGGGTCAAACGGAGCCCCCCTCGCCACAGCGCGGCGGCATCCGCACGGTGATGTAAGCACTTTCGATAGCGTGCGCTTGTTTTTTGCGCCTGTTTCGAGCAAGCGCTCACCGGCCGTAAAGCGGCAAGCAGGAACGAGGAACTATAAAGAAAAGGGGAGATTGGCATGACGGTAACTCGCGGTTTGGAAGGAGTTGTAGCGACAACCTCTAGCATCAGCTCAATCATCGACGATACATTGACGTATGTCGGCTATGACATCGACGATTTGGCTGAAAACGCTTCCTTTGAAGAAGTCATTTATTTGCTTTGGCACCGCGAGCTGCCCACGAAAGAACAGCTCGAGGAGCTGAAACAGCAATTGGCGGAAAATGCCGACATCCCGCGTGAGATCATCGAACACTTCAAGCTCTATCCGATTGAGAACGTGCATCCGATGGCCGCGCTGCGCACTGCCGTCTCGCTTCTTGGCCTGTACGACGAAGAAGCGGACGTGATGACGAAAGAAGCGAACTACCGGAAAGCGATCCGCCTGCAGGCGAAAATTCCGACGATTGTCACTGCCTTCGCCCGCGTGCGCAAAGGGTTGGAACCAGTTGCGCCGCGCAAAGATTTGAGCTTTGCCGCCAATTTCTTGTATATGCTGACCGGCAAAGAACCAGACGACATCGCCACGGAAGCGTTCAACAAGACGCTCGTGCTGCACGCCGACCATGAGTTGAACGCGTCGACGTTTACGGCGCGCGTCTGCGTAGCCACGCTGTCCGATATTTATTCCGGCATCACGGCGGCGATCGGCGCGTTGAAAGGACCGCTTCACGGCGGGGCGAACGAAGCGGTGATGAAAATGTTGACGGAAATCGGCACGGTCGACAACGTCGAGCCGTACATCCGCACGAAGCTCGCCAACAAAGAAAAAATTATGGGCTTCGGCCATCGCGTCTATCGGAAAGGCGACCCGCGCGCCAAGCACTTGAAGAAAATGTCGGAAAAACTGACGAAGATCGTCGGCGAACCGCACTGGTACGAAATGTCGGCGAAAATCGAGGAAATTGTCACGTCGGAAAAAGCGTTGCCGCCGAACGTTGACTTTTATTCCGCTTCGATTTACCATTGTTTAGGAATCGATCATGATTTGTTTACGCCGATTTTTGCCGTGAGCCGGACATCGGGATGGTTGGCCCATATTTTGGAACAATATGACAACAACCGTCTCATCCGTCCGCGCGCCGAGTACACCGGCCCGGGCAAGCGGGCGTACGTGCCGATCGACGAGCGCGGCTGAAATAAGTGGACAAGGCGTTGAAGGTGAGCCTTCACGCCTTTTCAATAAAAAACTGGCATTGGGGGTTTTACTCGTGACGCAAGGGGAAAAAATTACTGTCACCAATGGTGTGCTCAATGTTCCAAACAATCCGATCATTCCGTTCATTGAAGGGGACGGAACCGGCCCGGACATTTGGGCGGCCGCTTCGCGCGTGCTGGAAGCAGCGGTGGAAAAAGCGTACAAGGGCGAGAAAAAAATCGTTTGGAAGGAAGTGCTCGCCGGCGAAAAAGCGTACAAGCTGACGGGCAGCTGGCTTCCGGATGAAACGCTTGAGACGATCCGCGAATACATAATCGCCATTAAAGGGCCGTTGACGACGCCGGTCGGCGGCGGCATCCGTTCGCTCAACGTCGCGCTCCGCCAAGAGCTCGACCTGTTTGTCTGCCTGCGTCCGGTCCGCTACTTTCCTGGCGTTCCGTCGCCGGTCAAACGTCCGGAAGACACCGATATGGTCATTTTCCGCGAGAACACGGAAGACATTTACGCCGGCATTGAATACGCCAAAGGAACGCCGGAAGTGAAAAAAGTGATCGACTTCTTGCAAAACGAAATGGGCGTGCGCAAAATCCGTTTCCCGGAAACGTCCGGCATCGGCATTAAGCCGATTTCCGAACAAGGGACGAAACGGCTTGTGCGCGCGGCGATCAACTATGCGATCGAACACGGCCGCAAGTCGGTGACGCTCGTCCATAAAGGGAACATTATGAAGTTCACGGAAGGCGCGTTTAAAAACTGGGGCTATGAGCTTGCCGAACAAGAATTCGGCGATAAAGTGTTCACGTGGGCGCAATACGATCGGATCGTCGAAGCCGAGGGCAAAGAGGCGGCGAACAAAGCGATGGCGGAAGCGGAAGCAGCCGGCAAAATCATCGTCAAAGACGTTATCGCCGACATCTTCCTGCAGCAAATTTTGACGCGTCCGCGCGAATTTGACGTCATTGCGACGATGAACTTAAACGGCGACTACATTTCCGATGCGCTCGCAGCCCAAGTCGGCGGCATCGGCATCGCGCCGGGGGCGAACATCAACTATGAAACCGGCCACGCCATTTTCGAGGCGACGCACGGCACGGCGCCGAAATACGCCGGTCTTGACAAAGTCAATCCGTCGTCCGTCATTTTGTCCGGCGTCATGATGTTTGAGCATCTCGGCTGGAACGAAGCGGCGAAGCTCATCATCCAGGCGATGGAAAAAACGATTGCCGCCAAAATCGTCACGTACGACTTTGCCCGCCTGATGGAAGGGGCAACCGAAGTGAAATGTTCGGAATTTGCCGATGCGCTCATCCGCAATATGGACTAATTTAATGAAATGGTTGGCAAAACGATGGCGATGAAACGGAAGAAGATCTCGGTGATCGGCGCCGGATTCACGGGGGCGACGACAGCGTTCCTGCTGGCGCAAAAAGAGCTTGGCGACATCGTATTGGTCGATATTCCGCAGTTGGAAAATCCGACGAAAGGGAAGGCGCTTGACATGCTCGAGTCGAGCCCGGTGCTCGGCTTTGACGCCAACATTATCGGTACGTCGGATTATGCCGACACGGCCGATTCCGACATCGTCGTCATTACGGCCGGCATCGCCCGCAAACCGGGGATGAGCCGCGACGACTTGGTGACGACGAACCAAAAAATTATGAAACAAGTGACGAAAGAAGTCGTCAAATACTCACCAAACTGCTACATCATCGTCCTGACGAACCCGGTCGATGCGATGACGTACACGGTCTTCAAAGAGTCCGGCTTTCCGAAAAACCGCGTCATCGGTCAGTCGGGGGTGTTGGACACGGCGCGCTTCCGCACGTTCGTCGCCCAAGAGCTGAACATTTCGGTGAAAGATGTCACCGGCTTCGTGCTGGGCGGCCATGGCGATGACATGGTGCCGCTCGTCCGCTACTCGTACGCCGGCGGCATTCCGCTCGAGAAGCTCATTCCGAAAGCCCGTTTGGACGCCATCGTTGAGCGGACGCGCAAAGGCGGCGGCGAGATCGTCAACTTGCTCGGCAACGGCAGCGCCTACTACGCGCCGGCCGCCTCGCTCGTCGAAATGGTCGAAGCGATTTTGAAAGACCAGCGCCGCATTTTGCCGGCGATCGCCTACCTTGAGGGCGAGTACGGCTATGAAGGGATTTACCTGGGAGTGCCGACGATCTTGGGCGGCAACGGCATCGAGAAAGTGATCGAGCTCGAGCTGACCGAAGATGAAAAAGCGGCGCTGGCCAAATCGGTCGAATCGGTCAAAAACGTCATGCGCGTGTTGGAATAACGAAAAGGCGAAAATTCGGGCGCTGTCCCGAATTTTTGCCCGTGATTAATGAAAGCGCTTTCTGGGAGGAGGGGTGGGAACGTGTTGAAAAAACGGAAACCCGGGAGAACGATCAGGGAGATTCAGGTTGGAGAAAAACTTGTCTTTCAGGCGTCCATTGAGGACAAAGACTTGCTTCTTTACCTTGGACTGACCGATGATGTCAACCCGCTTTACATCCAACATGACTACGCTTTGCAGACGCCGCTCGGCCGGCCGGTTGTGCGCCGATTATGCTGACGGGGATGATTACGTCGGCGGTCTCCAAATATTTGCCCGGTCCGGGAAGCTACATCACCCGGCAGGACATCCGCTTTCTCCGCCCGGTTTACCATTATGAGACGCTCGAATTTTTGCTCGAAGTGACCGGGGTGGATGAGGAAGGCCGTTGCGTCACCTTGGCCGTGACCGCGACGCGCAGGACGGAGACGGTGCTGGATGGAACGTTGTCCGTCTGTCCGCCGCACGCCTTGCCGCGCTTTGATGGCCGGGTTTTAGAAAATTTTTGACTGGAATCGTGTTTCGCCGGCGGCCAAAAGCCGGCGACAACGTGCGAGAGACTGTTCCTTGCGGGGCTGCTTGCCCGCCGGGGGAGCAGTCTCTTTATTTTTTTCGTGACAAATCGCGAGTTATGGTATCATAAGGGCAGAAACTATCGGATGAAACGGAGGAGCGGCATGGAAAAAAAAATTTTAGTCGTTGATGACGAACAGCCGATCGTGACATTGTTGGCGTACAACTTGGAGAAAGCCGGCTTTCAAGTTGTGGTTGCCTATGACGGCGAAGAAGCGCTCGCCAAAGTGGCGTCCGAACAGCCGGCGCTCATCATTTTGGACTTGATGCTGCCGAAGCTTGACGGTGTCGAAGTGTGCAAGCGGCTCCGTCAGCAGCAAATCATGACGCCGATTTTAATGCTGACGGCCCGCGATGACGAGTTTGACAAAGTGCTTGGCCTCGAGCTTGGCGCCGACGATTATATGACCAAGCCGTTCAGCCCGCGGGAAGTCGTTGCGCGGGTGAAGGCGATCTTGCGCCGTACGGAGATTGCACAGCCGGCGGCGGAGGAGGGCGAGCGGCTTTCTGTCGGCCGGCTCGAGATTTTTCCAAAGCGATATGAGGCGGCGATCAGCGGCAAGCCGCTCGAGCTGACGCCGAAAGAATTTGAGCTGCTCCTGTATTTGGCGCGGCATAAAGGACGGGTACTGACGCGCGACCAGCTGCTCAGCGCGGTATGGAACTATGATTTTGCCGGCGATACGCGCATTGTCGATGTCCATATCAGCCATTTGCGCGAGAAAATCGAAGAGGACACGAAAAAACCGGCATACATCAAAACGGTGCGCGGCCTCGGCTACAAACTGGAGGAGCCCAAGCAGCATGGATAGCTTGCGCAACCGGCTGTTGTTTTGGCTCATCACGCTCATCGTCACGGTTTTGATCGCCCTCGGTTTGCTGCTTGGACAACTGCTCAAACAGTTTTACGCCGAGACGATGAACAAGCGGATGGAAAAAGAGGCGAAAGCGCTCGCCATTTTGCTTGAAAACGAGCCGCTTGAGCAAATTCGCATCGACTTGCACGACATGGGGAACGAGCTGTCATCGCGCATCACGGTGCTTGACCGAAATGAACAAGTGCTCTTTGACAGTGGGCGCATCGCGGCGATCAGCGATGAAGACCATGAGCGCATCATCCGCACCATTTTGCGCAAACAGCAGTTTCCGCGCTTCTCGGTTATTGAAAAAGCGAATGATGTATACTATTACATCGCTCCATACGGACGCGGCTCGGAGCGGGACGGCTATGTCGTGTTAAGCACGCCGACGAGCTCGCTGAAAAAAGTGAACCAGCAAATTTGGGGCGTGCTCACGAGCAGCCTCGGCATGGCGCTTGTTGTCATAATCGCCCTTGTCTTTAAAATCACCAACCAATATATGCGGCCGATTGAAGCAGCGACGAAGGCGGCGTTTGAACTCGAAAAAGGCAACTATGCCGCCCGTGTGCCTGATGGCGAATATAAAGAAGCCGGCATGCTCGTCCGCTCGATCAACCGCCTCGCCCGCAACTTGCAGGAGATGAGCCGGGCGCGGGAAATCCAAACCGAACGGCTTCATACGCTCATTGAAAACGTCGGCAGCGCGTTGTTGTTTATTGACCATCGCGGGCATGTTCATTTGCTCAACCGCACGTTCCAAACCTATTTTCATCTTGAGCCATCCGCCTGCTTGTACCGTCCATATGCCGATGTGCTGCCATACCGCGACGTTGTCCGGCTTATTGACGACATTTTTATTACAGAAACGCCTATCCGCCGGCAAATGCGATTGACGGTCGGCATTGAGCGGAAGCATTTCGACGTGTACGGCGCCCCGATTATCGGCACGAACGCCGAATGGAAAGGGATCGTCGTCGTGTTCCACGACATTACCGAGCTCAAGCGGCTCGAGCAAATCCGCAAAGACTTTGTCGCCAACGTGTCGCACGAGTTGAAAACGCCGGTGACGTCGATCCGCGGATTCGCTGAGACGCTGCTTGACGGGGCGATGAAAGACGAAGCGGCGCTTGAGCATTTTTTGACCATCATTTTAAAGGAAAGCGAGCGGCTGCAGACGCTCGTTGAGGAGCTGCTTGATCTGTCAAAAATTGAGCAGCAAGGGTTTCGGTTGAACATGGAGGACGTCGACGTCGCCCAAGTGATGGCGGAGGCGGTGGCCGTGTTTCGCAAGCAGGCAGCGGAAAAAGGAATCGACTTGCGCGCCGAGGCGCCGCCCGGGTTGACGATCCGCGGCGACAGGAACCGGCTGAAGCAAATTTTGCTCAATTTGCTCGCCAATGCGTTGGCGTACACGCCGGAACGGGGGAACGTCGCCGTTTGGGCGGAAGAAACAGATGATGGAGAAGTGCTCATCCATGTGAAAGATACCGGCATCGGCATTGAAGAACACGAAATCCCGCGCATTTTCGAACGCTTTTACCGCGTCGACAAGGCGCGCAGCCGCAACTCAGGAGGGACGGGGCTGGGCCTTTCGATCGTCAAGCACTTGGTCGAGGCGCATCGCGGCTACATTACGGTGGCGAGCGAAGTCGGGCGCGGCACCGAGTTTACGATTCATTTCCCGAAGCCGGAGCGGTAGCCGGCTTCTTTTTATGGCCGCCCGCCGGCGTGGTACAATAGAACAAGGAACGTCCGAGGAGGGATGATGTTGAAAAACAAGCTCGTCTTAATTGACGGCAACAGCGTGGCGTACCGCGCCTTTTTCGCGTTGCCGCTTTTGCATAACGATAAAGGGATTCATACGAACGCAGTCTACGGGTTTACGATGATGTTAAACAAAATTTTGGCGGAAGAGCAGCCGACCCACATTCTCGTGGCGTTTGACGCCGGGAAAACGACGTTCCGCCATGAAACGTTCCAAGACTATAAAGGCGGGCGGCAGCAGACGCCGCCGGAACTGTCGGAACAGTTTCCGCTGCTGCGCGAATTGCTCAAGGCGTACCGCATCCCCGCCTATGAGCTCGACCATTACGAAGCGGACGATATTATCGGAACGATGGCGGCGCGGGCTGAGCGAGAAGGGTTTGCAGTGAAAGTCATTTCCGGCGACCGCGATTTAACCCAGCTTGCTTCCCCGCAAGTGACGGTGGAGATTACGAAAAAAGGGATTACCGACATCGAGTCGTACACGCCGGAGACGGTCGTGGAAAAATACGGCCTCACCCCGGAGCAAATTGTCGACTTGAAAGGATTGATGGGCGACAAATCCGACAACATCCCTGGCGTGCCCGGCATCGGGGAAAAAACAGCCGTCAAGCTGCTCAAGCAATTCGGCACGGTCGAAAACGTACTGGCATCGATCGATGAGATCAAAGGGGAGAAGCTGAAAGAAAATTTGCGCCAATACCGGGATTTGGCGCTTTTAAGCAAACAGCTGGCCGCTATTTGCCGCGACGCCCCGGTTGAGCTGACGCTCGATGACATTGTCTACAAAGGAGAAGACCGGGAAAAAGTGGTCGCCTTGTTTCAGGAGCTCGGATTCCAGTCGTTTCTCGACAAGATGGCCGTCCAAACGGATGAAGGCGAAAAGCCGCTCGCCGGGATGGATTTTGCGATCGCCGACAGCGTCACGGACGAAATGCTCGCCGACAAAGCGGCCCTCGTCGTGGAGGTGGTGGGCGACAACTATCACCATGCCCCGATTGTCGGGATCGCCTTGGCCAACGAACGCGGGCGGTTTTTCCTGCGCCCGGAGACGGCGCTCGCCGATCCGAAATTTCTCGCTTGGCTTGGCGATGAGACGAAGAAAAAAACGATGTTTGATTCAAAGCGGGCGGCCGTCGCGCTAAAATGGAAAGGAATCGAACTGCGCGGCGTCGTGTTCGATCTGTTGCTGGCCGCTTACTTGCTCGATCCGGCGCAGGCGGCGGGCGACGTTGCCGCGGTGGCGAAAATGCATCAGTACGAGGCGGTGCGATCGGATGAGGCGGTCTATGGAAAAGGAGCGAAGCGGACGGTTCCTGATGAACCGACGCTTGCCGAGCATCTCGCCCGCAAGGCGGCGGCCATTTGGGCGCTTGAAGAGCCGTTGATGGACGAACTGCGCCGCAACGAACAAGATCGGCTGCTGACCGAGCTCGAACAGCCGCTGGCTGGCATTTTGGCCAATATGGAATTTACTGGAGTGAAAGTGGACACGAAGCGGCTTGAACAGATGGGGGCGGAGCTCACCGAGCAGCTGCAGGCGGTCGAGCGGCGCATTTACGAACTCGCCGGCCAAGAGTTCAACATTAACTCGCCGAAACAGCTCGGGACGGTTTTATTTGACAAGCTGCAGCTCCCGGTGTTGAAAAAGACAAAAACCGGCTATTCGACTTCAGCCGATGTGCTTGAGAAGCTTGCACCGCACCATGAAATCGTCGAACATATTTTGCATTACCGCCAACTCGGCAAGCTGCAGTCAACGTATATTGAAGGGCTGCTGAAAGTGGTGCACCCCGTGACGGGCAAAGTGCACACGATGTTCAATCAGGCGTTGACGCAAACCGGGCGCCTCAGCTCCGTCGAACCGAATTTGCAAAACATTCCGATTCGGCTTGAGGAAGGGCGGAAAATCCGCCAGGCGTTCGTGCCGTCGGAGCCGGACTGGCTCATCTTTGCGGCCGACTATTCGCAAATCGAGCTGCGCGTCCTCGCCCATATCGCGGAAGATGACAATTTGATTGAAGCGTTCCGGCGCGGGTTGGACATCCATACGAAAACAGCCATGGACATTTTCCATGTGAGCGAAGAAGACGTGACAGCCAACATGCGCCGCCAAGCGAAGGCCGTCAATTTTGGCATCGTGTACGGCATTAGTGATTACGGTCTGGCGCAAAACTTGAACATTACGCGCAAAGAAGCGGCTGAATTTATTGAGCGATATTTTGCCAGTTTTCCAGGTGTAAAGCAATATATGGACAACATTGTGCAAGAAGCGAAACAAAAAGGGTATGTGACGACGCTGCTGCATCGGCGCCGCTATTTGCCCGATATTACAAGCCGCAACTTCAACGTCCGCAGCTTCGCCGAGCGGACGGCGATGAACACACCGATCCAAGGGAGTGCCGCTGATATTATTAAAAAAGCGATGATCGATCTAAGCGTGAGGCTGCGCGAAGAACGGCTGCAGGCGCGCCTGTTGCTGCAAGTGCATGACGAACTCATTTTGGAGGCGCCGAAAGAGGAAATCGAGCGGCTGTGCCGCCTCGTTCCAGAGGTGATGGAGCAAGCCGTCGCACTCCGCGTGCCGCTGAAAGTCGATTACCATTACGGTCCGACGTGGTACGACGCCAAATAAAAGCGGCCTGCCCGCCAGCTGCTCGGTTTTTCACGGGGCCGCGCAATGAGCTGTTGCTTTAAAACAGGTGCACGAACAGGAAAAGGAGGGAGGCGCCATGCCGGAACTGCCGGAAGTGGAAACGATCCGCCGCACGCTGTTGCCGCTTGTCGCTGGCAAAACGATTGAAGAGGTGCGGGTGTTTTGGCCGAATATCATTCGTCATCCGCAAGACCCGGCGGCGTTTGCTGCCAGGCTGGCCGGGCAGACGGTGCGCGGCATCGATCGGCGCGGGAAATTTTTGAAATTTTTGCTTGACCGGGATATGCTCATCTCCCATTTGCGCATGGAGGGGCGCTACGCGGTCGCCCAGTCCGATGAGCCGCTTGAACCGCATACGCACATTGTGTTTCATTTTACAGACGGCAGTGAGCTTCGTTATCGCGATGTACGCAAATTCGGAACCATGCACGTGTACGCGAAAGAGGAAGCAGACTGCCGGCCGCCGCTCGCTCAATTAGGGCCGGAACCGTTGTCCCCAGCGTTTTCTCCGGCGGTGTTGGCCGCAAAAGCGGCGAAAACAAAGCGGACGGTGAAAGCGTTGTTGCTTGATCAAACGGTCGTGGCCGGGTTTGGCAACATTTATGTCGACGAAGCGCTGTTTCGCGCCGGCATTCTCCCTGGACGGCCGGCTGCTTCGCTGACGGATGAAGAACTTGCACGGTTGCACGAAGAAATGGTGGCGACGATCGGCGAGGCGGTCATGAAAGGGGGAAGCACGGTGCGCACGTATGTGAATACGCAAGGAGAAGCCGGAATGTTCCAGCATCACCTGTTCGTATACGGCCGCAAAGGGGAGCCGTGCAAACGGTGCGGCACCCCGATTGAGAAAATGGTTGTCGCCGGCCGCGGCACGCATTATTGCCCGCGTTGCCAACGCTAGGCAGCAGACAAAAAAGGAGGGGTGCCGAATGGCATTCACGATCGGATTAACCGGTGGAATTGCGAGCGGCAAAAGCACGGTCAGCGCGATGATGCGCGAGCTCGGCCTTCCGGTCATCGATGCGGATGAGGCGGCGCGCGCCGTCGTCCGCCCGGGGGAGGAGTCGTACCGGCAAATCGTCGCTGCATTCGGTCCGGGCATTTTGCGGGCGGACGGCGAAATCGACCGAGCCACACTCGGGGCGATCGTCTTTAACGACGAACAACAGCGGAAAGTGCTCAACGCCATCGTTCACCCAGCGGTGCGGAAAAAAATGCTGGCTGAAAAAGAAGCGCACATCCGCTCCGGAGCGAAGACCGTCGTCCTAGATATTCCGCTGTTATTTGAAAGCGGGCTGACTCATTGGGTGGATAAAGTGCTTGTTGTGTACGTCGACGATGACGTTCAGCTCCGCCGGCTCATGGCGCGCAACGGTTTCACCGAAGAGGAAGCGCTCGCCCGCATCCGCTCCCAGTGGCCGATGGCGGAAAAAGTGAAACGGGCCGATGCGGTGATTGACAACAACGGGACGATCGAAGAGACACGCCGGCAGTTGCTGGCCATTTTGCATCAATGGGACGCCTTGGGAAAATAGGCGTCTTTTTTGCTGCGTTTTATTGATTTTGCTCTCCGTATTTCACAAAAATATGATATACTATTTATGTGGATTAAAATAAATAGTATAACATATATGAGAAGGGAACAAGGTGAATGAAGGCGAAAGTGGCGATTAACGGATTCGGACGAATTGGACGGATGGTATTCCGGAGAGCCATCAATCCTCCCGACCTTGAAATTGTGGCGGTGAATGCTAGCTATCCGCCGGAAACGTTAGCCCATTTGGTGAAATACGACTCCAACCACGGCAAATTCGACGGCGATGTCGCCGCTTTGGAAGACGGATTGCTTGTCAACGGCAAAAAGGTGGAATTGCTGAACTCGCGCGACCGCAACAATTGCCGTGGAAAGAGCTTGATATTGATATTGTGATTGAAGCGACCGGCAAATTTAACTTCCCTCCGAAAGAAGTCTCCTACTTCTAAACGTGAAGGTGCGCCAGCACCAGTGAAAGTGGGAGATGAATTTCGGTTGGCGTTAGCCAACGAATATGATAGAATATGGCTAGAACGGACACCTTCGGAACGAAGGGAAGCGTAAAGGGTTCTTGTGTGTGGCTTACCGTTCAGCGAACACACACAAGTCGCTTGAAGCCCCCACCTCTAAGCGAAGTGTAGGTGGTGGGTAGTTCACAAGGAAAGCTTCATGGCATGGCGTTGCGCGTTCCGACGCCGAACGTGTCGCTTGTCGATTTGGTCGTTGACGTCAAGCGGGATGTGACGGTCGAGGAAGTGAACGAAGCTCTTCTCCGCGCAGCCAATGGTCCGCTGAAAGGCATTTTGGATTTCACGATGGAGCCGCTTGTGTCGATCGATTTCAACACGAACCCGCATGAACCCGCATTCGGCGATCATTGACGGTTTGTCGACAA
The DNA here is from genome assembly GCF_001414205.1 of Geobacillus sp. Sah69. Lineage (NCBI taxonomy): Bacteria > Bacillati > Bacillota > Bacilli > Caryophanales > Anoxybacillaceae > Geobacillus > Geobacillus sp. Sah69. Next base: position 34,538 of record NZ_LLKS01000039.1, read on the forward strand.
TGGTGATTGACGGCCGGAAAGTGAAAGTGCTCGCCTGGTACGACAACGAGTGGGGCTATTCGTGCCGCGTCGTCGACTTGGCCAGCCTTGTCGCCGCCAAAATGAATGAGCGTCTTCATGTGAGCGCTTAAGCAGTTTTTCTTCCAATCTCGCAATCGTGAAAAGATGCGCAAAGCGTCCGATCCGCCCGTGTGGCGGTGTGGGCGCTTTTTCCTTTTGGCATGCGAAAAATTAAAAAAGCCTGTTGCAAAAACCCCCTAAACAAAGTATACTATGTTTCGTGAACTTCTTAACGGCAAAGGTAATGTGACTACTTAAAGGGTTAGGACCTCTTAGGACTAACTTTCCCCCGTGGTAGTTATACATGCCATTTTGCAACCTACAAATCTGTTTTTTATTTGAGAAAATTGGTTAAAAGGGGGACTTTCGCATGGATACGATGGGTCGTCACGTTATCTCGGAACTTTGGGGATGCGACTTTGACAAACTGAACGATATGGACTTTATTGAAAAAACGTTTGTAGACGCCGCATTAAAATCGGGAGCGGAAATTCGCGAAGTCGCGTTCCATAAATTCGCTCCGCAAGGCGTAAGCGGGGTCGTCATTATTTCCGAATCCCATTTAACGATTCATACGTTTCCGGAACACGGCTATGCCAGCATTGATGTGTATACATGCGGCCATTTAGACCCGACCATCGCCGCGGATTACATCGCCGAAAAGCTTGGCGCGCAAACGCGGGAAACGATTGAGCTGCCGCGCGGCATGCGCCCGATTGAAGTGAAAAAGGCGCACGCGCTGTAATTCCATAACAACGGAAGCAAAAGGAGCGTAAACAGGACGCTCCTTTTTTTACGCTTTCGGCGGTGCCATGGCGGCCAAAATCATGGTATGATGGTGAAAAAAAGAACGATTAGGGAGACGTGGCTATGAGCATGTGGAAAAAGTTGAAGTATGCGTTGACGAACCATTGCGAAACGCGGGAAAACCATGAGGACGCCGAGCTCCGGAGCCATTACTACAAAGCGGCCCACCGCGCTGTCATCGACGCGGTGAAAGAGCTGCTCGCTTCGCTGCCTGACGCCGAGCTGCTTTCCGTTTCCGAAGAGCGCGGCGAGCTTTGCGCCCAAACGCGGCGCGGCCCCAAGCTGTTTATCGTCGCCACCGTCATTTCCGTCCGCCCGTTTGAAACGGCGGTGGACTTTTCGGTGACGACCGAGACAAAGTTCTTGCCGTTTGATTTTGGCCGCAGCCGGGCGGTCATCCTTGAGTTATACCGGAAGCTTGACGGCCGCCTGCCGTATATCGGTTCTGGCCTCAATAGCTGACTATGGCTTGTCTGCCATCTGCCATTCCGGTATGATAGAAGATAAGAAGAGGAACGGAGTGGATGTTATGCGATGTCCGTCATGCCATCACCAAGGCACGCGCGTGCTTGACTCGCGCCCGGCCGAAGAAGGCCGCTCGATTCGCCGCCGGCGCGAGTGCGAACAATGCCACTATCGATTTACGACGTTTGAGCGGGTCGAGGAACCGCCGCTGATTGTCGTCAAAAAAGAAGGGACGCGCGAGGAGTTCAGCCGGGAAAAAATTTTGCGCGGTTTGATCAAAGCGTGTGAAAAACGGCCGGTGGCGCTTGAGCAATTGGAAAAAGTGACGCAGGAAATCGAGCGCGAGCTGCGCAGCCAAGGCGTATCGGAAGTAAAAAGCGAAACGATCGGCGAAATGGTCATGGAGCGGCTGTCGCGCATCGATGAGGTGGCCTATGTCCGCTTCGCTTCCGTCTATCGGCAGTTTAAAGATATCAACGTATTTATCGAAGAGCTAAAAGAGCTGATTAAAAAAGGACAACGGTAAAAGGGCTCGGGCGGGAATGCGGCAGGCCCTTTTTTCAGCTTATTTTTCGGCCGGGAAGGCGAGAGGTGGATGGAAACGAATATGGCAGAATGGAAGGTCGGAGCGATGCCACACCATTGGAAAGAGTTGTTGGCCGTTGATCGGTATATGGTGCAAAGCCGCACTGCGCTGCACGATGCGGACCGAAAAGTGTTGACTATGCTGTATCAGCCGCTGATCGGCCATCGTGCGCTCGCCTTATATATGACGCTTTGGGGGGAGCTCGAGCTGCTTGGCGGCCGGGAAGCGACCCACCATCGGCTTATGGCGCTCATGCAGTGCGGTCTGCCGGACATTTACAGCGAGCGGCTGAAGCTCGAAGGCATCGGGCTGCTGAATACGTACGTCCACGCCCCCGAGGCGGAAGAGCCGAAGCAGTTTGTGTATGAGCTGCGCCCGCCGCTGGCGCCGGATCAATTTTTCCGCGACGAAATGCTCGGCGTCTTTTTGTACCGGCAAGTCGGCCGTCATATGTTTGCCCAGCTGAATGACTGTTTTGCCTGCCCGGTTGTGGATGAGACAAAGTTCACCCGGGTGACGCGCGCGTTTTCGGACGTATTTTCGTCCGTTCATGCTGAACAAATCGTCGCGGGATTCAATGAAGAGGCCGGGCGCGAGCTCGAGCCGCCGGATGGAAAAGTGCACATGGGGCGGGACGAGGCGTCGTATGCGCTCGATGACGGCGTGTTTGATTTTGAGCTGTTTTTTGCCGGCTTGTCGAAACAGATGGTGCCGCGCCGGGCCGTAACCGCGAAAGTGAAAGAAGCGATCAAAAAGTTGGCATTTTTGTACGGCATCCCGCCGCTGGAAATGCAAAAAATTGTYYTYKKYGYMAKCGAWSCGGCATACGAGATTGACATTGACGCCCTGCGCCGGGCGGCCCGGGAGTGGTATGAGATCGAGCACGGCGGCGCCGCCCCGCGCCTTGTCGAACGGGTGCAGCCGCTCGCTTACCGGACGATGGAATACATCGAGCCACGCACAAAAGAGGAGGCGTTGATGAAGCAGCTCGAGACGATCTCCCCGCGCCAGCTTCTGAAGGAAATTTCCGGGGGAGCGGAGCCGTCGCTCGCCGATTTGCAATTGATCGAAGATATTATGTTTCAACAGCAGCTTCTTCCGGGCGTCGTCAATGTGCTGATTTATTACGTCATGCTGCGGACGAATATGAAACTATCGAAAAAATATGTCGAGAAAATCGCCAGCCATTGGGCGCGCAAAAAGGTGCGCACCGTCAAAGAGGCGATGGAGCTGGCTAAAGAGGAAGCAAAGACGTACCAAAACTGGGCGAATGAAAAAGAAAAAGGGACGCGGACAGTGCGCAAAGTCGTGCGCACCGAAATCGTCCCCGACTGGCTGAACATGGATTACAGCCAGCCGGATGATGACGACTTTGATGTGGAACAGGCGCGCAAAGAGCTCGAGGAACGGCTGAAAAAATACCGTGATGGATCGTAGGTGTAAAGGCGATGGAACGAGTAAATCAACTGTTGCAGCGGCTGTTCGGAAACGAAGGGTTCCGGCGGCGCTATGAACAAATGCGGCGCTATATTTTGACGCATCCGGACGTGCAGCCGTTTTTGCAGGCGCACGAGCAGCAGCTGTCGCGCGATGCGGTGGACCGAAGTTTAATGAAGCTGTACGAATTTATCGAGCAACATGGCCATTGCCGCCAGTGCCCAGGGCTCGAGCAATGCCCAAATATGTTGCCGGGGTATCATCCGAACTTGGTGGTCGCCGGCGGGCGAATTGACGTTGAATACGACCGCTGCCCGAAAAAAGTGCAAGATGATGAACGGAGAAGGCAGGAAGCGCTCATTCAAAGCATGTTCGTGCCGCGGGAAATTTTGCAAGCTTCGCTGTCGGATGTGGATCTTAGCGACGATGGGCGCATTAAAGCCATCCAGTTTGCAGAGAAGTTCGTGACGGAGTACGAGCCGGGGAAAAAAATGAAAGGATTGTACTTGTACGGGTCGTTCGGCGTCGGCAAAACGTATTTGCTCGGGGCGATCGCCAATGAACTGGCGAAACGGAACATTCCGTCGCTCATCGTCTATGTGCCGGAGCTGTTTCGCGAGCTGAAGCATTCATTGCAAGATCAGACGATGAACGAAAAGCTCGATTATGTGAAAAAAGTGCCGGTGCTCATGCTCGATGACCTTGGAGCGGAGGCGATGTCGAGCTGGGTGCGCGACGATGTGCTCGGCCCAATTTTGCAATACCGGATGTTTGAAAATTTGCCGACCTTTTTCACCTCCAACTTTGATATGAAGCAACTCGCCCACCATTTGACGTATTCGCAGCGCGGCGAGGAAGAAAAAGTGAAAGCCGCCCGCATTATGGAGCGGATCCGCTCACTCGCGCACCCGGTTGAAATTACCGGGCCAAACCGCCGCGAATGATGGATAAGCGGTCAAACGGCGCGCTTAAGGCGTCCCCTGACGCAAGGGGGCGCCGTTTTTCTGCGCTGGGGCGGAAAGGATGCATTCTCCGCCAGCCGCCAAGGAGCGGAGCATCTTGGCGAATGAACCCGTTGCGAATGTCTGTGCGCTCCGTCCGCCGCAGCCGCCGAGCGGCGCATCCCTGTAGGCGGGAAACGTTGGACGTTTTGCGCTTTTTTAGTCTAAACAGCTGATTGTCCCCATATATATAAACCAAGTGTTGATCTCGGAGAAGGGGGGACAGCGGGTGATCGAAATCCATTTTGACAAGGCAAGCGAGGCGGAGAAACTGTTTTGGCTGCTGAATGAACGGAAACGGGATGCCTGTCCGCTGTTTCACGCCGCTTACGACGGAAACAAGATCGTGGCGGTTTACATATACGGCGATGAGAAGCACGTGCTCGAGACGTATATCATACCAGCCATGACTGCATTTGTGCAGTCTGTCCTCGAAGACCGGCTGTTGTTGTCGATCATTTCCGGTGTCTTTTATTTTCGCGACCGCGAGGAACAGCAGCAAATTTTGGCGCTCGCCCATTCGTTTTTGGACGGTGAACGGCGCGATTATCAGAAAGGGGCGGAGTTTGCTGCTTCGCGCATGGCGCTGCTGCGCGAGGCGTGCGCTTCGTTTTTGCGCGACGGGCTGTCCTTCTCGTTTTCGTCGTTTGTCACCTTTCGGCTGAAGCCGTACATCGAGCGGCTTGAACATTATGTCGGGCTCGCGATTGACGAGTACAAATTGGAGCAAGAGTATCAAACTTTCGTGCAAATGCTGCGCGAATGCCTGGTTGGCCGGACGCCGCAATGGCCGCGCCTGTATTTGGTGCACGACCCGCCGCACTTCGTGTTTTACGACCGCCACCGCCGCGAGCTGTCGGCGGCGGAAGTGAAACGGCTGATCGACCGCCATCTCGTCGTCAGCCAGCCGATGTATATCGATTCTTCGGTGCTCGCGCCGCTTGTCTCGCTTGCTCCGGCGGAAATTGAGCTGTATACCGACCACCCGGATGACGGCATGGTGCAGACGCTGCAAAACGTGTTTCAAGAGCGGCTTCGCCTCCGCCGCCGCGCTGATTTTTCCCGCTTGTTTGTCGCCAGCGCCGGAAATGGGGAAGAATCTTGATTTTTCTTTTCGGTTCCGCTATAATATCGTACATAAATAACCGCATAGACAAGCGATGACGAGGATATGGGTGCATTTTTACGGTTTCCAGAGAGGGAAGGCGGCGGCTGGAACCTTCCTAACACGAAAAATGCGCTTACCCCCTCAGAGCTGTGGCAGCGAACGGAGCGCCCAGTAGTTGCCGCCGGTGGCTAGCCGTTATTGTTGTTGAGCCATGGCGTTGTGTTGCCATGGGAAGAAGGGTGGAACCACGACGAAAACTCGTCCCTTTTGAGGGAGGAGTTTTTTTCTTTTTTAATTATGACAAAGGAGTGATTGCCGATGCCAGACATGATTCGCATCACGTTCCCGGACGGAGCGCAAAAGGAGTTTGCGAGCGGGACATCGACCGAAGACATCGCCGCGTCGATCAGTCCGGGGCTGAAGAAAAAAGCGATCGCCGGGAAACTGAACGGCCGGTTCGTCGATTTGCGCACGCCGCTTCATGAGGACGGCGAGCTGGTGATTATCACCCAAGATATGCCAGAGGCGCTTGATATTTTGCGCCATAGCGCCGCCCATTTAATGGCGCAGGCGATCAAACGGCTGTATCGCAACGTCAAGCTCGGCGTCGGACCCGTTATTGAAAACGGCTTCTACTATGATATCGATATGGAGCATAAGCTGACGCCAGACGACCTCCCGAAAATTGAGGCGGAAATGCGCAACATTGTCAAAGAAAACTTGGATATCGTCCGCAAAGAAGTGAGCCGTGAAGAAGCTATCCGGCTGTATGAAGAAATCGGCGATGAGTTGAAGCTCGAGTTGATCGCTGATATTCCGGAAGGCGAGACGATTTCCATTTACGAGCAAGGCGAGTTTTTCGACCTTTGCCGCGGCGTGCACGTGCCGTCGACCGGCAAGATCAAAGAATTCAAGCTGCTCAGCATCTCGGGGGCCTACTGGCGCGGTGACAGCAACAACAAAATGCTGCAGCGCATTTACGGGACAGCGTTTTTCAAGAAGGAAGATTTGGAGCGCTATCTGCATCTTCTCGAAGAGGCAAAGGAGCGCGACCACCGCAAATTAGGAAAAGAGCTTGAGCTGTTTGCGACGTCGCAAAAAGTCGGGCAAGGCTTGCCGCTTTGGCTGCCGAAGGGGGCGACGATCCGCCGGATCATTGAACGGTATATCGTCGACAAAGAAATCGAGCTTGGCTATGACCATGTGTATACGCCGGTGCTCGGCAGCGTCGAGCTGTACAAAACGTCAGGACACTGGGACCATTACAAAGAAAACATGTTCCCGCCGATGGAAATGGACAATGAACAGCTTGTGCTGCGTCCGATGAACTGCCCGCACCATATGATGATTTACAAAAGCAAGCTGCACAGCTACCGTGAGCTGCCGATTCGCATCGCCGAACTTGGCACGATGCACCGCTACGAAATGTCCGGAGCGCTTACCGGCTTGCAACGCGTCCGCGGCATGACGCTTAATGACGCCCATATTTTCGTGCGCCCTGACCAAATCAAAGACGAGTTTAAACGTGTCGTCAACTTGATTTTAGAAGTATACAAAGATTTCGGGCTTGACGAGTACTCGTTCCGCTTGTCATACCGCGATCCGCATGACAAAGAAAAATATTACGACGACGATGAAATGTGGGAAAAAGCGCAACGAATGCTGCGCGAAGCGATGGACGAGCTTGGTCTCGACTACTATGAGGCTGAAGGGGAAGCGGCGTTTTACGGGCCGAAGCTCGATGTGCAAGTGCGCACGGCGCTCGGCAAAGACGAAACGCTCTCAACGGTGCAGCTCGACTTCCTCTTGCCGGAACGTTTTGACCTTACGTACATCGGCGAAGACGGGAAGCCGCACCGCCCGGTTGTCATCCACCGCGGCGTCGTCTCGACGATGGAGCGGTTTGTCGCGTTCTTGATCGAAGAATACAAAGGCGCGTTCCCGACATGGCTCGCCCCGATTCAAGTCAAGGTGATCCCGGTGTCGCCGGAGGCGCACCTCGATTACGCCTATGACGTGCAGCGGACGCTGAAAGAACGCGGCTTCCGCGTTGAAGTCGACGAGCGCGACGAAAAAATCGGCTACAAAATCCGCGAAGCGCAAATGCAAAAAATCCCCTACATGCTCGTTGTCGGCGACAAAGAGGCGGCCGAGCGAGCGGTCAACGTCCGACGCTACGGCGAAAAAGAGAGCCGGACGATGGGGCTTGATGAATTTGCTGCCTTGTTAGCGGAAGACGTGCGGGAAAAACGGGCGAAATAAGGAACGACCTATGGCGGTCCGACGCGTTTCGGACCGCTTTTTTTCGCGCGCAGGCGGAGGCTGGAGCGCATTGTTGCGGTCAACTGAAAATTTTCTCTTGCTAACGAAGTGAGAATCCATTATAATAAAGGACGTTGTGTTTATCAAGAGCCGCTCCTTGACATGCCATCGCCAAGGTGGTATAGTGTATAAAGTGGAATGATTGCTTGTTTGTAACGAAAGCAGAAGCGCCCGCTTCTCACCTGACCGACGCTAAGAAGGCTGTTGGCAGGTTGTTACGGTTCGCCAACTTTTTGTCCGAACGTCGTGCGCGGGTGCTTTGTGCATCCGCGCTTTTTCGTTGAGAGCGGGCTCTGCCGGCAAACAAGCCAGTTGGAAAAAACCTTGGAGGTGGCTCATTATTAGCAAAGATTTCATTATCAACGAGCAAATTCGTGCCCGGGAAGTGCGCTTGATCGATCAAAACGGCGACCAACTTGGCATCAAGTCGAAGCAGGAAGCGCTCGAAATTGCGGCGAGACGCAACTTGGACCTCGTGCTTGTGGCGCCGAACGCCAAACCGCCTGTTTGCCGCATCATGGATTACGGGAAATTCCGCTTCGAGCAGCAGAAGAAAGAAAAAGAAGCGCGCAAAAAGCAAAAGGTCATCAATGTGAAAGAAGTGCGCCTCAGCCCAACGATCGAGGAGCATGACTTCAACACGAAACTGCGCAACGCGCGCAAGTTTTTGGAAAAAGGCGATAAAGTGAAAGCGACGATCCGCTTCAAAGGACGGGCGATCACCCATAAAGAAATCGGACAGCGCGTCCTTGACCGCTTCTCGGAAGCATGCGCCGACATCGCGGTCGTCGAAACGGCGCCGAAAATGGACGGGCGCAACATGTTTCTCGTGCTCGCACCGAAAAACGACAACAAGTAAGGAGGAAACTGTGATGCCAAAAATGAAAACTCACCGCGGCTCGGCGAAACGGTTCAAAAAGACGGCGAGCGGCAAATTGAAACGCGGCCATGCGTATACGAGCCACTTGTTTGCCAATAAAACGAAAAAACAAAAGCGTCATCTCCGCAAAGCGACGCTTGTCTCGCCTGGCGATTTCAAACGCATTCGCCAAATGCTCGACAACTTGAAATAACGACCGACTATAGGAGGGAACGATTATGCCACGCGTAAAAGGTGGACCAGTGACGCGCAGACGTCGCAAAAAAGTATTGAAGCTTGCGAAAGGCTATTTCGGCGCGAAACACGCGTTATATAGAGTTGCGAACCAGCAAGTGATGAAATCGCTCATGTATGCGTATCGCGACCGCCGTCAACGGAAGCGCGATTTCCGCAAACTGTGGATTGTCCGCATCAACGCGGCGGCTCGCCAAAATGGCTTGTCCTACAGCCGTTTGATGCACGGCTTGAAGCTGGCCGGCGTGGAAGTGAACCGGAAAATGCTCGCCGACTTGGCGGTGAACGATCAAGCCGCGTTCGCCCAACTCGCCGACTTGGCGAAAGCGAATTTGAATAAATAACAACGATGGCCATCCTTGATCAGGATGGCCATTTTCTTATCAAGGAAAGGGATCGATATGGTACAATACGGAATAGCGATCAATCTTCTTGCCTTTTTTATGATGGGGCTCGACAAACAAAAAGCGAAACGCCGCCGCTTTCGCACCGCTGAGCGGACGCTTTGGCTGCTGGCGTTTGCGGGCGGGGCCATCGGTGCGGCAGCTGGAATGTACACGTTTCGCCATAAAACGCGCCATCGGGCTTTTGGCTATGGCTTGCCGCTGTTGGCAGCGGTGGAGCTGTTTCTCTATTGGCGATGGATGAGGTAGAAAGGGGAGGAAAGAATGAATTGGCCTTTGCTTTACGATATGCAGCGCATGTTGGATCGGCGCATTGAAACGGAGCATGGCTTGATGGAGGAAGATTTGTTTGCCCGCAAGCAGCTCGCCTTTCTTGTGGAGCTGGGTGAACTCGCGAATGAGACGCGTTGCTTTAAATTTTGGAGCATCAAACCGCCCGCGCCAGCCGAGCGAGTGCTTGAGGAATATGTGGACGGCTTGCATTTTTTATTGTCGCTCGGGCTGGAGTGCGGCTTGTTTTATGAAGAAAACGAAGCTCCGTCGGCGGGACGGCCGCTTGTCGAGCAGTTTCTTGCCGTGTTTCGCGCCGCCGAGCGGTTCGGGGAGACGAGAGCGCGAGGGGAATATGATGCGCTGTTTGCGGAGTATTGGCGGCTTGGCGTGGCGCTCGGTTTTTCTTCCGATGACATCGAGGCGGCGTATCGGCGGAAAAATGAAGTGAACCACAAGCGGCAAAACGAGCGCTATTGATCTTTTTTTGGATGGCGAATGATTCATTTTGCCAATCGTCAGCCTTTTCAAGTATAATAAAAAAGTGGACAAAACCGGAAAGGAGTACCAAGATGGCGAAGTTGGACGAAACGTTGACGATGCTGAAAGCGCTGACCGATGCGAAAGGCGTCCCGGGCAATGAGCGGGAAGCGCGCGATGTGATGAAGACATACATAGCTCCGTATGCGGATGAAGTGACAACGGATGGCCTCGGCAGCTTGATTGCCAAAAAAGAAGGGAAATCGGGCGGGCCGAAAGTGATGATCGCCGGCCATTTGGATGAAGTCGGCTTTATGGTGACGCAAATCGACGACAAAGGATTCATCCGCTTCCAAACGCTTGGCGGATGGTGGAGCCAAGTGATGCTCGCCCAGCGCGTGACGATCGTGACGAAAAAAGGCGACATCACCGGCGTCATCGGTTCGAAGCCGCCGCACATTCTGCCGCCGGAGGCGCGCAAAAAACCGGTGGAAATCAAAGATATGTTCATCGACATCGGCGCGACAAGCCGCGAGGAAGCGATGGAGTGGGGCGTCCGCCCGGGCGATATGATCGTGCCGTATTTTGAATTTACGGTATTGAACAATGAAAAAATGCTGCTCGCGAAAGCATGGGACAACCGGATTGGCTGTGCGGTCGCCATCGATGTGCTCAAGCAGCTGAAAGGCGTCGACCATCCAAACACGGTATACGGCGTCGGCACGGTGCAGGAAGAAGTCGGCTTGCGCGGCGCGCGCACGGCCGCCCAATTCATTCAGCCGGATATCGCCTTTGCGGTGGATGTCGGCATTGCCGGCGATACACCGGGCGTGTCGGAAAAAGAAGCGATGGGCAAACTCGGCGCCGGCCCGCACATCGTCCTGTACGACGCGACGATGGTGTCGCACCGCGGCTTGCGCGAATTCGTCATCGAAGTGGCGGAAGAGCTGAACATTCCGTACCATTTTGATGCCATGCCGGGCGGCGGTACGGATGCGGGAGCGATTCATTTAACGGGCATCGGCGTTCCGTCGCTCACGATCGCCATCCCGACGCGCTACATCCACTCGCACGCCGCCATTTTGCATCGCGACGACTACGAGAACACGGTCAAGCTGCTTGTCGAAGTGATCAAACGGCTTGACGCCGACAAAGTGAAACAACTGACGTTTGACGAATAAAAACACCGGCCAATTCGGCCGGTGTTCGTCATTGTTTAACCGCCTGCTCGAGCGTGGTGAGCATCATGTCTTTTTGCTGTTCATTGGCGTGCGTCCAAATGGCTTCAAAGAGGACGCCGAGGCCGGGCAAATATTTTTCCTCGCCACGCTGGATCGCGTCCTCGATTGTATTCTCGAGCTGTTCTTTCGAGTTGTTGGCGACGTTGTGCATAATGGCTTTCCGCAAGTTCAAATCCATTTGTCTCACCTCATTGGCCGTATTATACACCGTTATCGTTTGCCAATGGCGGCGGATTTATACATGGAGCGGCTCTCGTATATGGTATAAATAGAGGAAAAACTAGACCGAAATGAGTGATGGCGACGATGGACGAGAAACCGAGCGGCCGGCGTACGGAACGGAACGAGCCTGGCTTTGTGAAGGAACTTGGCTTTGGTCGTGAAAGATGACAACGGCACACATTTTGTTATAATCAAATGAAGAAACTTGTGAGGTGACGACACAATGGAAAAAGCGACATTCGCCGGCGGCTGCTTTTGGTGCATGGTGACGCCGTTTGAGGAGCTTGACGGCATTTACGGCATCGTCTCCGGCTATACGGGCGGGCATGTCGAAAACCCAACATACGAGCAAGTGAAAACCGGCACGACCGGCCATTACGAAGCGGTGCAAATCACGTTTGACCCGGACGTCTTTCCGTATGAGCGGCTGTTGGAGCTGTATTGGTGTCAAATCGACCCGACCGATGACGGCGGCCAGTTTCACGACCGCGGGCCGCAATATCGGACGGCGATTTTTTACCATAACGAAAAACAGCGCCAGCTCGCCGAGCAGTCAAAGCGGGCGCTCGAGGAAAGCGGGCGCTTCTCGAAGCCGATTGTAACGAAAATTTTGCCGGCGACGACGTTTTACCCGGCGGAAGAGTATCATCAAAACTACCATAAGAAAAATCCGGAGCATTACAAGCAAGACCGCGCCGCGTCCGGGCGCGACGAGTTTATCGCCAAACATTGGGGGACGAAACGGTGAAGCGGATCGAATCGCCGAAAAATGCGCGCGTCAAACAATGGAAAAAGCTGCAGACCAAAAAAGGGCGCGATGAGACCGGATTGTTTTTGCTTGAAGGGTTTCATCTTGTCGAAGAGGCTGTAAAAAGCCGAGCGCCGCTTGTTGAGCTGATGGTGGACGAGCGGACAGCCATCCCGCCCGGCTGGGACGTCAGCGTCCCGGTTGTGATCGTGACCGAAGCGGTGATGAAGGCGATCAGCAGCACGGAGACGCCGCAAGGCATCGCCGCGGTGTGCCGACAGCTACCGGCCGAGCTTGAAGGCGTGAAGACCGCCTTGCTCATTGACGCCGTGCAAGACCCGGGCAATCTCGGGACGATGATTCGCACCGCCGATGCCGCCGGGATCGATGCTGTCATCCTTGGCGAAGGGTGCGCCGATGTGTACAATCCGAAAGTCGTGCGGGCGACGCAAGGGTCGCTGTTTCATCTTCCGGTTGTCAAAGGCGATTTGGCGCAATGGATCGCGCGTTTCAAGGAGCAGGGCATTCCGGTGTACGGAACGGCCTTGGAGAATGCCGTTGATTACCGCACCGTTCCGCCTTCGTCTTCCTTCGCCTTGCTCGTCGGCAATGAAGGAAGCGGCGTCCGGCGCGAATGGCTCGAGATGACGACGGAAACCATCTACATCCCGATTTACGGCCAAGCCGAGTCGCTGAATGTCGCCGTCGCGGCCGGAATTTTGCTTTATTCCTTGCAGGCGGTGCGGTAAACGATGAGCTGCGCAAAGAAATTTCGGCCTGACCTTGCCTTTGCCGTTTTCTTTGCGTATAATAAATAGCGACATTTTCCATACGGACAACAACGATGACGGAGAAAAGTAGCTTGCCGCTCGCCATCCAGGGAGAAAACGCCGGAGACTGGGAGCGTTTTTATGGCCGACGCAAGTGAAGTTCACCTCCCGAGTTGGCACCGGGACCATCCCAAAAGGGGATGTAAAGGTGTTCCGGCTTTCGGCCGTTATCGCAATGAAGCGAACAGCACATTTGTGCTGTTAACAAGGGTGGTACCGCGAGCAACAACTCGTCCCTTACCGGGGGCGGGTTTTTTATTTTGGATAGAGGAGGGACTTAAGTGAAAGAACGGCTGTACGAGCTGAAGCAAGAAGCGCTTCGCCGAATCGATGAGGCGAAAGACGTCAAAGCACTGAATGACGTGCGCGTCGCTTACTTGGGCAAAAAAGGGCCGATCACCGAAGTGCTGCGCGGCATGGGGGCATTGCCGCCGGAAGAGCGCCCGAAACTCGGCGCGCTGGCCAATGAAGTGAGAGCGGCGATTCAGCAGGCGCTCGAGGCGAAACAAGCGAAACTGGAACAGGAGGAAGTCGAGCGGAAGCTGGCCGCCGAAGCGATCGATGTGACGCTGCCGGGACGACCTGTGAGTCTTGGCAATCCCCATCCGCTGACACGCGTCATTGAAGAAATTGAAGATTTGTTTATCGGCATGGGCTATACGGTCGCCGAAGGGCCGGAAATCGAGACCGACTATTACAACTTTGAGGCGCTCAATTTGCCAAAAGGCCACCCGGCCCGCGATATGCAAGATTCGTTTTACATCACGGAGGAGATTTTGCTTCGCACCCACACATCGCCGATGCAGGCGCGGACGATGGAAAAACACCGCGGGCGCGGCCCGGTGAAAATCATTTGTCCGGGCAAAGTGTACCGCCGCGATACGGACGATGCGACGCATTCGCACCAGTTTACGCAAATTGAAGGATTGGTTGTGGACCGGAACATCCGGATGAGCGATTTGAAAGGGACGCTGCGCGAATTTGCCCGCAAGCTGTTCGGGGAAGGGCGCGACATCCGCTTCCGGCCGAGCTTTTTCCCGTTCACCGAGCCGTCGGTCGAAGTCGATGTGTCCTGCTTCCGATGCGAAGGGCGGGGCTGCGGCGTCTGCAAAGGCACCGGCTGGATCGAAATTTTAGGAGCCGGCATGGTGCATCCGAACGTGCTTGAGATGGCCGGCTTTGATTCGAAAACGTACACCGGCTTTGCGTTCGGCATGGGGCCGGAGCGGATCGCGATGCTGAAGTACGGCATTGACGACATCCGTCATTTCTATCAAAACGATCTACGTTTCTTGCGGCAATTTTTGCGTGTGTAACAGAAAAAGGAGGGGTTTTCCATGCTCGTGTCTTACCGTTGGCTGAGCGAGTACGTCGATTTGACGGGGGTCACCGCCGCGGAACTCGCTGATCGCATCACGAAAAGCGGCATTGAAGTCGAGCGGGTTGAGGCGCTCGACCGCGGGATGAACGGCGTCGTCATCGGCCATGTGCTCGAGTGCGAGCCGCATCCGAACGCGGATAAACTGCGGAAATGCCTCGTTGACCTTGGCGAAGGCGAGCCGGTGCAAATCATTTGCGGCGCCCCGAACGTCGCCAAAGGGCAAAAGGTCGCCGTCGCCAAAGTCGGGGCGGTGCTGCCGGGCAATTTCAAAATCAAACGGGCGAAGCTGCGCGGGGAAGAATCGAACGGAATGATTTGTTCGCTCCAAGAGCTCGGCGTCGAAACGAAAGTCGTGCCGAAAGAGTATGCAGACGGCATTTTCGTCTTTCCGAGCGATGCGCCGGTCGGCGCCGATGCACTGGAATGGCTCGGCTTGCACGATGAAGTGCTCGAACTGTCTTTGACGCCCAATCGCGCCGACTGTTTAAGCATGATCGGCGTCGCCTATGAAGTCGCGGCCATTCTCGGACGTGAAGTAAAGTTGCCGAAAGCGGCGGTCAAAGAAACGAACGAAAACGTTCACGACTACATTTCCGTCCGCGTCGAGGCGCCGGAAGACAACCCGCTGTACGCCGGGCGGATTGTGAAAAACGTCCGGATCGGCCCGTCGCCTCTTTGGATGCAAGCGCGTTTGATGGCGGCCGGCATTCGCCCGCACAACAACGTCGTCGACATTACGAACTACATTTTGCTTGAGTACGGCCAGCCGCTTCATGCGTTTGACTACGACCGCCTCGGTTCGAAGGAGATTGTCGTCCGCCGTGCAAAAGCGGGCGAAACGATCATCACCCTTGATGATGTCGAGCGGAAGCTGACGGAAGAACATCTCGTCATCACCAACGGCCGCGAGCCGGTCGCCTTAGCCGGCGTGATGGGCGGGGCGAATTCGGAAGTGCGCGACGACACGACGACCGTGTTCATTGAAGCGGCGTACTTTACAAGCCCGGTCATCCGCCAAGCGGTGAAAGACCACGGGCTGCGCAGCGAAGCGAGCACTCGGTTTGAAAAAGGCATCGATCCGGCGCGGACGAAAGAAGCACTCGAGCGCGCCGCGGCGTTGATGGCCGAATACGCCGGCGGCGAGGTCGTCGGCGGCGTCGTGGAAGCGAGCGTGTGGCGCCAAGACTCAGTGGTGGTGACGGTCACGCTCGAACGCATCAACGGCGTCCTCGGCACGGCGATGTCGAAAGAGGAAGTGGCCGTGATTCTTTCGAATTTGCAATTTCCGTTCACAGGAGACAACGGAACGTTTACGATCGATGTCCCGTCGCGTCGGCGCGACATTGCGATTGAAGAAGACATCATCGAGGAAGTGGCGCGCCTGTATGGCTACGACCGTCTGCCGGCGACGCTGCCGGTGGCGGAGGCGAAGCCGGGCGGACTCACGCCGCATCAGGCGAAGCGCCGCCGCGTCCGACGCTATTTGGAAGGGGCGGGCTTGTTCCAAGCCATCACGTATTCGCTCACGAGCCCGGACAAAGCGGCGCGCTTTGCGCTTGAGACGGCCGAATTGGTCCGCTTGGCGCTGCCGATGAGCGAAGAGCGGAGCGTTTTGCGGCAAAGCTTAATTCCGCATCTGCTTGAAGCGGCGAGCTACAACCGCGCCCGCCAAGTCGAGAACGTCGCCTTGTACGAAATCGGCTCTGTCTACTTGTCCAAAGGAGAAGGCGTCCAACCAGCGGAAAAAGAGCGCCTCGCCGGCGTTCTCACCGGCTTATGGCACGCCCATTTATGGCAAGGAGAGAAAAAGGCCGTTGATTTTTACGTTGCCAAAGGCATTTTGGACGGCTTGTTCGACTTGTTTGGACTCGCCGCCCGCATCGAGTACAAGCCGGCCAAGCGCGCCGATTTGCATCCGGGACGGACGGCGGAGATTGCGCTTGACGGCAAGGTGATCGGCTTTGTCGGCCAGCTCCATCCGGCCGTGCAAAAAGAGTACGATTTAAAAGAAACGTACGTGTTCGAGCTCGCCTTGACCGATCTGTTGAACGCCGAAAGCGAAGCGATCCGCTACGAGCCGATTCCGCGCTTCCCGTCGGTCGTGCGCGACATCGCCTTGGTCGTTGACGAAATGGTCGAAGCCGGCGCCTTGAAGCAGGCGATCGCCGAAGCCGGGAAACCGCTTGTCAAAGACGTCTCCCTCTTTGACGTCTACCAAGGCGAGCGCCTGCCGGCCGGGAAAAAATCGCTCGCCTTCTCGCTCCGCTTCTATGATCCGGAGCGGACGCTCACGGATGAAGAAGTCACGGCCGTCTATGAGCGGGTATTGGCGGCGGTCGAGCAGCAATTTGGCGCCGTGTTGCGCGGGTAAAACGAAAAGCTGTTCCGAAAGCGATGGACTTTTGGAACAGCTTTTTTTGATGAGAGCTCGTTTTCAAACAGATTCAGAAAACGAAAGATGCTAACAAAGGTGGATGCCCTGTCAGCCGCGTTCAGCTATAATGCGCCCGGTTTGCGACACATCGTACCCGCCGAGCGCTTCGAGTTCGGCGCGGAACGAATCGGAGCGGAGCACGTCGAGCACGGAAGCGATGAGCGATTCATTCTCCGGCGTCCGCAGCATGACGACATCATACTGTTCGTTCATTAGCGGAATGAACTCGACGCCGGCCATTCGCGCCACCTTTTCCGTGCCGATGCCGACATCGGCGAGACCTGACGCCACCGCGGAGGCGACGCTCAAATGGCTTGTTTCCTCGCGTTCATAGCCGCGAATGGCGGACGGCGACAATCCATGCAGGCGCAGCTGTTCATCTAACAGGACGCGCGCCCCGGCCCCTTTCTCCCGATTGACGATCACGACGTCGCTCCTTCCTAAGTCGCGCCACGTTTGAATGCTGCGAGGATTGCCTTTTGACACATAAAATCCAATCGGCCGGCGCATGACGTTCACCATGATGTACGCATGGCCTGTCAACAGCTTTTCCACATACGGACGGTTGTACTCGCCTGTCTGCCCGTCAAACAAATGCACGCTGACGATGTCGCATTGCCCTTTATACAGGGCGATCAGCCCATTGAGGCTGCTCGTGTAGGTGCGGAGCGATTGATAAGGGCCGTTTTTTTCCAGATGGACGCCAAGCAAATCGAGCGCCGCATCTTGGCCGCTGATGATGATGGGGCGAACGGCGGCTTCGACCGGCCGTGAAACGGCGGAAGAAACGGGGCTTGTCTCCCCTTTTTGCTCGTCGATGTACCGGCGAAGATCATCCGCGGTAATCCGCATTTGCCGCCCGACGCGAAAGGCGGGCAGCTTCCCTTTTTTCACTAAATCGTACACCGTTAGTTTAGACACTTTTAATAAGGAAGCGATTTCTTCAATCGTGTATGACTGCGGCTCCGTCATCATGCCATCCTCCTTTCTTTCATTGTAGCGCAAAGAACGCATGGGGAAAAATTTTTCTTTCCCAACTACTTATTATTATTTATAATTAGATATCATTACATATAAAAAGATAAGGGGGAGACAGATGCGAAAAATCGCATGGCTTGCCGTATTGCTCTTGCTGTTCGGCTTGTATGGCTGCGACAGCGGCTCAAAAGAGGGGAAGGGGCAAACGAAATCGGCGGATAAAGTGGAGCTCACCGTCTCCGCCGCCGCTAGTCTGCAAGAAGCGCTGGAAGAAGCGAAAACGGCGTTTGAACGAAAGCATCCGAACATCCGCATCCAATACAATTTCGGTGCGTCGGGCGCGTTGCAAAAGCAAATTTCCGAAGGGGCGCCGGTCGATCTTTTCTTTTCGGCGGCCGCTGAGCCGTTTGAAAAATTGAAAGCAGAAGGGTTGATCGATTCCAAACACGAAAAAACAGTGCTGGCGAACGAACTCGTCCTCATTGCGCCAAAACAAGGGGAAGGAGCGGTTCAGTCGCTCGATGACATCATCCGTGCCAAACGGATCGCCATCGGCATCCCCGAATCGGTGCCGGCCGGCATGTACGCGAAACAAACGTTGGAGAAGGCGGGGCTGTGGGAGAAGGTGGCACCGAAGCTCGTGTACGCGAAAGACGTTCGCCAAGTGTTGACGTATGTGGAAACCGGCAATGTCGACGCCGGATTTGTGTACCGGACGAACGCGCTTGCCTCGGAGAACGTCAATATCGTCGCTGCAGTGCCAAGCGGCATGCACGACCCGATCGTCTATCCGCTTGGTGTCGTCAAGACGAGCAAACATCTCAAGGAGGCGCAACAGTTTTACTCGTATTTGACAAGCGGTCCAGCGCTGCAAATGTTCGAAGAGCACGGATTTCGCCGCGCCCGCTAGAAGACTGGTGGGCGGGTAAAAATACCGCTGAATCCTGTCTTTTCTCAACTAGAGAAGCCTAGCACAATCAGCCTTCTTTTTTGGCAAAATGCCGCCTGTTTGCTGTCCTTCACATGGGAAGGGGACATTATGGTAAAATAACAAACAAGAAAACGTTATAGGCGATGGAGTTCGCCATAACCGCCGGCTTCCGGCTGATGACTCCTGCTACAAATGAAAAGCGGCAGGAGTCTGTTTATTTTACGAAGGAGGGATGGTTATTGGTCTATCTCGCCGTCGGCGCAGCCGGCATGATCGGCGCGCTTGTCCGCTATGTCGTTGGTCTTGTCGTGCCCGCTGCCTGGTTGGGAGGGGTTCCGCTCGGAACGCTTTTGGTGAACTGGACCGGCTCGTTTTTGCTCAGCTGGCTTACGGTGGTGTTCACCCGCCGCCCGTCTTGGCCGCCGTGGCTGAAAACAGCGGCGACGACCGGGTTCATCGGCTCGTATACGACGTTTTCGACGCTCAGCGTCGAATGTGTGGAATGGATGGAACAAGGGCGCTTTGGCATGGCGGCCGTGTATATCGCCGCCAGCCTGTTCGGCGGCCTAGCCGCCGCATGGGCGGGATATGTTGCCGCCCATCCAAAGCGAAAGGAGGAAATAGCATGATGACCGCACCGCTATTGGTGATGATGGGGGGTTTTTTTGGCGCCATCTGCCGTTATGCCGTCAGCCGCTGGGCGGCTCGGCGTTCGCCGCGTTTTCCCATAGGGACGCTCATTGTCAACTTGCTTGGGTCCTTTTTGCTTGGCTGGCTCGCCGGAAGCGGCGCCGCCGATGCGACGAAGCTACTTGTCGGCACCGGCTTCATGGGCGCGTTCACGACGTTTTCGACGTTGAAATGGGAAAGTGTGCAAATGATGCAGCAGCGCCAATGGGCGAAGGTGGTCGTTTATTTGGCGGCTACGTATTCGTGTGGCGTGTGGCTGGCGTGGCTTGGCTATCGCGTGGGGCGGTGATGAGCGGCAATGAAAAACGGGCTTGATTTCTGAACGGGAGGGAGAAAAGAGATTGCGATTTGTTGAGCCAGGGGAGGAGACTAGAATGGCGAGGGCAAGAGTGGAAGAGAGATTCAAGACATTGCGATACTTTATCGATGGCTACTATAACCAATCGATCGATGATGAGTTTGATGGTCGGATTCGCGATTTTCGCGATTATGAACCGAAATGTTTGGTCAACGCATTGCGGAGAGAGTTGGTTGATTTGCGAACAGTCGTCGCCCAAGCCGACAAGGAAACCTTTAACTTCCCTCGGAAAGAAGTCTCCTACTTCTAAACGTGAAGGTGCGCCAGCACCAGTGAAAGTGGGAGATGAATTTCGGTTGGCGTTAGCCAACGAATAGGATAGAATATGGCTAGAACGGACACCTTCGGAACGAAGGGAAGCGTAAAGGGTTCTTGTGTGTGGCTTACCGTTCAGCGAACACACACAAGTCGCTTGAAGCCCCCACCTCTAAGCGAAGCGTAGGTGGTGGGTAGTTCACAAGAAAATCCGTATTCGACATCGGCGCTCAGCCGTGTGGATGACATTCACACCGCCGCTGAGCGGGCGGTGAAAGGGACGAAGTGGGAAGACGCGACGATCGCTGTCGGCGGCGTCACCAGCACGTACGCCGATTTGCAGGCGATCTCAAACGCCGACTATAAACGGACGGCCGTGCTGATGTTGATCGGCATCGCCATCGTGCTCGCAGCGCTCCTTCGTTCGCTTATCATGCCGCTCTATTTGATCTTGTCGCTCGTCCTGACGTATTACACATCGATGGCCGTCACCGAACTCATTTTCGTCAACGGCCTCGGCTATGCCGGCTTGAACTG
The DNA here is from genome assembly GCF_001414205.1 of Geobacillus sp. Sah69. NCBI lineage: Bacteria > Bacillati > Bacillota > Bacilli > Caryophanales > Anoxybacillaceae > Geobacillus > Geobacillus sp. Sah69. The sequence goes on from NZ_LLKS01000039.1 coordinate 55,197, forward strand.
GGCGGTGTCGTTCTTCGCCTTTGTGTTGCTGTTGGCGCTTGGCATCGACTACAGCATCTTCCTCATGGATCGGTTCAACGAATACCGCGGCTGGCCGGTGAAGGAAGCGATGCTGTCGGCGATGGGCCATATGGGGCCGGTCATCATCTCGGCCGCCGTGATTTTAGGCGGAACGTTCGCCGCGATGTATCCGTCCGGTGTCTTGTCGCTCTTGCAAATCGCGACGATTGTGCTGACAGGGCTTCTCCTTTACGCCCTCGTCGTTCTGCCGCTGTTTGTGCCGGTCATGGTCCGCACGTTCGGCCGCGCGAACTGGTGGCCGTTTCGGCAGCCAGTGAGCGAAGTGGATGGTCTGGAACAACAAAAAATCAGTTAGGAAGGCGAGTCAACGCCGCTCCCCGCATGCTGGGGGCGGCGTTCTTTTTCAGGAGAGCTGGCACGATGCCGCCTCTCCTCATCAACGAAATATAGGTGCTCGTTGCTTGATCGTCCGCCAGCGATTCATTCCTTTTCCATTTCACAAAGCATATTTTTTCCTCTTTTGCCCAACATAAAGTATGATGAGTAGTAGAGAACATTCCAAAACCTAAAGGAGGGCTGCCGCATGACGAAACGAGTGCTCATGGTGGTGACGAACCATACGACGATCACCGACGACCATAAAACCGGGCTTTGGCTTGAGGAGTTTGCCGTACCGTATTTGGTATTTAAAGAAAAAGGGTATGACGTGAAAGTGGCGAGCATTCAAGGCGGCGAGGTGCCGCTTGACCCGCGCAGCATCAATGAAAAAGACCCGTCTTGGGCGGAGGCGGAAGCAGTGCTGAAGAACACAACACGTTTAAGCAAGGATGATGCACACGGGTTTGACGCCATTTTCCTTCCCGGTGGACACGGGACGATGTTCGATTTTCCCGACAATGAAACGCTGCAATACGTCTTGCAGCAGTTTGCCGAAGACGGGCGCATCATCGCCGCTGTCTGCCACGGTCCGTCAGGGCTGGTGAACGCCACATACAAAGACGGCACGCCGATTGTGAAAGGAAAAACGGTCACGTCATTTACGGATGAAGAAGAGCGTGAAGTCGGGCTTGATGTGCATATGCCGTTTTTGCTCGAGTCGACGCTGCGCCTGCGCGGTGCAAATTTCGTCCACGGCGAGAAATGGACCGATTTCTCGGTGCGCGACGGTAACTTGATCACCGGGCAAAATCCGCAATCAAGCCGAAGCACGGCGGAAAAAGTCGTCGCCGCGCTGGAAGAGCGGGCGTGAGCGATAAAGGCTGAATGTGCGGCAAAGGGGTGTCCCAAGAGAACGGGGCACCCTTTCTTCATGACGGGATGCAGGGACACACATATTACCCGTGGTGCTAGATAAACTCAAACAAACATCATTGTTCATCAATCCCACTCCTTCACTACCGGCGCTTGGCGATGGCAAGCGCCTTTTTCGTATTGGCGAAATGAAGCTTGGCGCACGCCGCGAGCGCTTCTTCCCCCCGCGCGCGGATGATCCGGGCGGCGGCTTCGTCAACGATGGCGCCGGCACCTTTTGGAAGCAGGAGGCCGACGGCGCGGGATAATTGCTCCATCTCCTCTAAAAACACATAGCGGGCGATGATCGAGGCGGCGGCGACTGATACGTGGACACTTTCCGCCTTGGGAAGGCAGTGCACCCGCTCGCGGATAATGCGATCTTCATCGGAAAGGTAACGGAAATACGAATCCCGTTTTAAAAATTCGTCGATGATGATTGCTTCTGGTTCGGCGGGCGCGATGGCGTCAACGAGTTTCACGAGCGTCCGGTTGTGAAGCAGCGCCTTCATTTTCGTCTGCGGCATGCCGCTTCGCTGCCAGCGGTTGTATTGGGGGTTATCCAGCACGGTGACCGCATGCGGCACGGTTTCCATGATGGCTGGTGCGATCCGTTTGATCGCTTCATCGTTCAATTGTTTCGAATCTTTCACGCCAAGCGCCGCGATTTTGGCGATATGCGGCCGATCCACGTAGGCGGCGGCGACGACGATCGGGCCGAAATAATCGCCGGTGCCGACTTCATCGGAACCGATGGCGGAAAGAGACCCGAGTTGATGAGCTGCCAAAGCGGACGGCTGGTGGTCAGCTGTTTCGTTTGAGGCGCTCGCCCCTGATATCCATTTCGCTGCTTCTTGCTCCGCCGCTTTCCCTTGAAACAGTACTTTGCCTGAGCGGTAGGCGGTGATCACGACATCCGGGCGTTTGACGGCAAACAACGCTCCAGCCGGAAGCCGGTCGGACAAGGCGCCTTCATAGTGGGCGCGCAAGGCCTCAAGCAGCTGTTGGTCGGCTTGAATCACATAGTTTGACAACGTTCGATCGCTCCTTTATCTTCTCTATCGTTGCTGTGTGTCGCTTCTTTCCATTATACCAGCGTTCATGATATGATAAACAGTAGGATTTGGCGAAATGGGGGAGAAAGCTTGACAGAACAGCCAAAAACGCGAGTGAGCGTCCGCATCTATGGACAAGACTACACGATCGTCGGCGCGGAAAGCCCGGCCCACATCCGGCTCGTGGCGGCGTTCGTTGATGATAAAATGCATGAATTCAGCGAGAAAAATCCGCTCCTTGATGTGCCGAAGCTGGCCGTGTTGACAGCCGTCAACATCGCCAGTGAGTATCTCAAACTGAAAGAACAATATCAACGGCTGGCGGAACAGCTGAAACAGGAAAAGGACGGGAAACAGGATGATTGATGTCGTGCTGCTGTTTGTCCTGTTGATGGGGGCGATGATCGGGCTGAAGCGCGGCTTTATCCTTCAATTCATTCATATGGCCGGGTTTCTCATCGCCTTTTTCGTCGCCTATCGCTATTATGAACGGTTTGTGCCGACATTGCGCCTTTGGATTCCGTATCCGACGTTGGGAGACCCGGAGACGATGAAGCTGCTGTTTCAGAGCACGCATTTGGACGATGCCTATTATCGGGCGATTTCCTTTGCGCTTTTGTTTTTTGCTGTGAAAATCGTCCTGCAAATCATCGGCTCGATGCTTGATTTCGTCGCCCAGTTGCCGCTCTTGCGAAGCGTCAACCGTCTGGCGGGGGCGGCGCTCGGGTTTGCGGAAGTGTATTTGCTCGTCTTTTTGCTGTTGTATATCGGGGCGCTCGTGCCGATTGACAGCGTGCAGGAGCAGCTGCAGCGTTCGCTTATGGCGACCGTGATTGTGAAACATACGCCGGTGTTGTCGGAGATGCTTGGCAACTGGTGGATTCATGGCCGCGTCTGACCGGGCGTGGCCGCGGTTTTGCGGGAAAGGGAGGAAATGGGGATGAGCGTCCATAAAAAAGAAGTCATCCGCCTGCTTGAAACGATCGCACTGTATATGGAGATCAAAGGAGAAAATCCATTTAAGGTCAACGCCTTCCGCAAAGCGGCGAACGCCTTGGAAACGGATGAGCGGAGCCTCGCGGAAATCGGCGACTTCACCGCCATTCCCGGCATCGGCAAAAGCACGGCGGCGATCATCACCGAGTTTGTCGAAACCGGTTCATCATCGGTGCTCGAGGAATTAAAGCGCGATATTCCGGAAACGCTTCTTTCCTTGCTTAAGATCCCGGGGCTTGGCGGCAAAAAAATCGCCAAGCTGCATCAAGAGCTCGGTATTGTCGATATGGATGGATTGAAAGAAGCGTGTCTGGTGGGAAAAGTGCGGGAGCTTCCCGGTTTCGGCGCGAAAACGGAGGAAAAGTTGTTGGCGGCGATTGAGGAGGCGGGCAAACGCCCTGAGCGGCTGCCGCTCGCTCGGGTGCTCGCCGCCGCGGCGGATGTGGAACGCCAGCTTGCTTGTCTTGATGGCGTGATCCGCTTCTCGCGGGCCGGCAGTTTGCGTCGCGTAAACGAAACGGTGAAAGATTTGGATTATGTCATCGCCACCGACCGTCCGGCTGCGGTGCGCGACGGGCTTCTTCGTTTTGAGCGTGTCCGCGAGGTCATCGCTGCTGGGGAAACGAAAGTGTCGCTTCTGCTTCGCTATGACGACGATGTGGCCGTCGACTTCCGGCTGGTCAGCGGGGCGCAGTTTGCGACCGCGCTCCATCATTTCACCGGATCGAAGGAGCATAACGTGCGCATGCGCCAGCTCGCCAAAGAACGCGGGGAGAAAATCAGCGAATACGGCGTGGAAGACGAAGCGACTGGCAAGGTGAAAACGTTCCCGGATGAAGCGGCGTTTTACGCCCATTTCGGGCTGCCGCACATTCCCCCGGAGCTGCGTGAAGACGGCACGGAAATCGAGTGCTATTCGGACCGATATCCGCTTGTCCGCCTTGAAGACATTCAAGGCGATTTGCATATGCATTCGGCATGGAGCGACGGGGCGTGTTCGCTTGAGGAGCTCGTTGAGGCGTGCCGCCGCCGCGGCTATCGGTATATGGCCATCACCGACCATTCGCAATTTTTGAAAGTCGCCAACGGTTTGACGCCGGATCGATTGCGGCGCCAGCGCGAGGAAATCGAACGGCTGAACGCGCGCTATTCGGATTTTACCATCCTCGCCGGCATTGAGATGGATATTTTGCCGGACGGGACGCTCGATTACGATGATGACGTGCTCAAGGAGCTGGATTTTGTCATCGCCGCCATTCACTCTGCGTTCAAACAGCCGCGCGAGGCGATCATGAAGCGGCTCGAGGCGGCGTTTCGCAATCCGTACGTCGATGTCATCGCCCATCCGACCGGAAGGCTCATCGGCCAGCGCGGCGGTTATGACGTCGATCTCGATCGGCTCATGAAACTCGCGGCCGAGACGAACACGGTGCTTGAGTTAAACGCCAACCCGAGCCGTCTCGATTTGTCGGCAGCTTACGTGAAAAAAGCCGAGGAAGCGGGGGCGTATATTGCCATTAACACGGACGCCCACCATTTGGACATGCTTGATGATATGGCTATTGGCGTGGCGACGGCAAGGAAAGGCTGGATCAAGAACGAAACGGTCATCAACACATGGCCGCTTGACAAGCTGCGGCAGTTTTTGCGCGACAAACGAACGAAATGAATGAGCTGGGGGTCAGATACGTGCAACGAAAAGTGCTTCACACCTTGGAGTTCGATAAAGTGAAAGAGCAGTTGGCTGAGCATGCGTCCTCGCCGCTCGGTTTGGAAAAAATCGAGGCGCTCATGCCGTCATCCGATTTGGAGGAGGTGGCCGCTTGGCTTGAGGAAACGGATGAAGCGGCCGCTGTTTTGCGACTTGCTGGCTATGCGCCGCTTGACGGAGTTGTCAACATTCGCCCTCATTTGAAACGGGCGTCGATCGGCGGCGTGCTCAGTCCGCAAGAACTCGTGGAAACGGCATCCACCTTGACCGCAAGCCGGCAGATGAAACGGCTGATTATGGATCTGCATGAAGAGCAGGGGGGATTGGATCGTCTGTCCATTTATGCCGATGAGCTCGTGGAGGTGCCGGCGCTTGAGCATGACATTCGCCGTTCGATCGACGACCATGGCGAGGTATTGGATGCCGCAAGCGACCGCCTCCGTTCGCTCCGCGGGCAAATTCGGTCAGTGGAAGCGCGCATCCGCGAGAAGCTTGAGAGCATCATTCGCTCGCCGTCGGCGCAAAAGCGGCTGTCGGACGCCATCATTACGATCCGCAACGACCGCTATGTCATTCCGGTGAAACAAGAGTATCGCAGTGCCTATGGCGGCATCGTCCACGACCAGTCGGCGTCCGGGGCGACGCTGTTTATCGAGCCGCAGGCGGTCGTCGAGTTGAACAACGCACTCCGCGAAGCGCGGGCGAAAGAAAAGCAAGAAATCGAACGCATTTTGCGCGAACTGTCGGCAAAAGTCGCTGAGCAGGCTGAACCGCTTGCGCGGGCGGTTGAGTCGCTTGCGGCGCTCGATTTTGCGTTTGCCAAGGCGAAATACGCCCGCCGGCTGCAAGCCGCGAAGCCAGCGGTCAATAACCGAGGCTATCTTCGCTTTGTGCAGGCCCGCCATCCGCTGCTTGATCAAGAAAAGGCGGTGCCGAATGACATTGAACTCGGCGGCGATTATACGACGATCGTCATAACAGGCCCAAACACCGGCGGGAAAACGGTGACGTTAAAAACGGTCGGCTTGTTGACATTAATGGCGCAAGCGGGGCTGTTTATCCCGGCGGCCGACGGATCGGAAGCGGCGGTGTTCCGCGCAGTGTACGCGGATATCGGCGACGAGCAGTCGATCGAACAAAGCTTGAGCACGTTCTCGTCCCATATGGTCAATATTGTCGACATTTTGCGCCATGTCGATGGCCAAAGCCTTGTGCTGTTTGATGAGCTCGGAGCAGGCACCGACCCGCAGGAAGGGGCGGCGCTTGCCATCGCCATCTTGGATGAAGTGCACGGGCGCGGGGCGCGGACGGTGGCGACGACGCATTATCCCGAATTGAAAGCGTACGGCTACAACCGCCCCGGGGTGGTGAACGCGAGCGTTGAATTTGACACCGAAACGCTCCGTCCGACGTATAAACTATTGATCGGCATTCCCGGCCGCAGCAACGCCTTTGACATCTCACGCCGCTTGGGGTTGGATGAGCGGATTATCGAGCGGGCGAAAGCGCAAGTGAGCGCGGAAAGCCATAACGTGGAAAACATGATCGCGTCGCTCGAACGGAGCAAAAAGCAAGCCGAGGAAGACGAAGCACGGGCGCGCGCGGCGTTGGAGGAAGCGGAGCGGCTGCGCGCCGAGTGGGAGCAAAAGCTCGAAGCGCTCGAAGAGGAAAAAGAAGAGCGGCTGGCTGAAGCGGCGAAGCAGGCAACGGACATCATCCGCGCCGCCGAGCGCGAAGCCGAGCGGGTGATCCATGAACTGCGCCGCCTGCAAAAAGAAAAGCAGGCGGAAGTGAAAGAACATGAGCTCGCCGAGGCAAAACAGCGGCTCGCCGCCGCCGTGCCGAAAGTCGAGAAACGGAAAAGAGCAAAAAAACAGGCGCCGCGCCATGTATTCCAGCCGGGTGATGAAGTGAAGGTGACGAGCCTCAACCAAAAAGGCTACTTGATCGAAAAAGTGTCGGACGATGAATGGCAAGTGCAGCTCGGCATTTTGAAAATGAAAATTCACGAGCGTGACTTAGAATACATCGGCAGCGCGCCGGTGAACGACGTGACGCCGATTGCGACCGTGAAAGGCAAGGACGCCCATGTGAGCCTTGAGCTTGATTTGCGCGGCGAACGGTACGAAGATGCGCTCCTTCGGCTTGAGAAATACTTGGATGACGCCGTGCTCGCCGGATATGCGCGCGTCTCCATCATCCACGGCAAAGGGACAGGCGCGCTCCGTCAAGGGGTGCAGCAGTTTTTAAAGCAGCACAGGGCGGTCAAAAGCTTCCGATTTGGTGAGGCGAATGAAGGCGGGACCGGGGTGACGGTCGTGGAACTGAAATGATGGGGGCGAGAATGATGGCGCCGTTTTGGGAGCACGAAATGGTGAGAACCGCTGCCAATTTCAGCGTCGCCGTGCTGTGCATCGTGGTGTTTTTGGCCGTGTTTGAACTCGTCACGAAGTATAAAAACTGGGAAGAAATTCAAAAAGGCAATATGGCAGTGGCGATGGCAACCGGCGGAAAGATTTTTGGCATTGCCAATATTTTTCGTTACGCGCTCGCCCACCATGAGTCGCTGTTGTCGATGGTCGGCTGGGGCGTGTACGGGTTTTTGCTTCTGCTCGCCGCGTATTTTATTTATGAATTTTTGACGCCGAAGTTTAACATCGATGATGAAATCGCCAACGACAACCGGGCGGTCGGCTTTATCTCGATGGTCATTTCCGTCGGTTTGTCGTTTGTCATCGGCGAAGGGATTCAGTAAAGGGGAGCAACGAATGAACGCAGTAGTCAAATGGTTGTTGATTGCGGTCGGGCTGTTTTTGATCGCCGGCATCGCGTATATGGCGGTGCGCAACCGATCGGTCGATGTGCTGGCGAAAATCTTGTTTGTCATTTGCGCGTGCTTTTTCTTCATTGGTTTGGTGTACTGGTTTTGGTGACGTCTCGCTCAGGCGAGGCGTTTTTTTTTTTTTTTTGGTAAAAAATTACAAAAAGTGAAATAAAATAGAAACAAGGAGGGATGCATATGGAAAAACCGTGGCTCGCTCATTATCCGCCGTCCATTCCTGCTACGCTCGACTATCCACAAAGAAAACGATTTCCGATTATTTGTGGGAGACGGCGGAACAATATGGCGACAAAGACGCCATCGATTTTTTCGGAAAGACGATGACGTTCCGCCAAGTGTATGAACAGGCGCTCACATTCGCCCACTTTTTGCGCCGCCTTGGTGTTCAAAAAAGGAGACCGGGTGGCGGTGATGCTGCCAAACTGCCTGCAGGCGGTGATCAGCTACTACGGGACGCTCCTAGCGGGCGGCATCGTCGTGCAGACGAATCCGCTTTACACCGAGGATGAGCTTGAATACCAGCTGAACGACAGCGGCGCCTCGGTGCTCGTGACGATGGATCTTTTGTATCCAAAGACGGAAAAGGTGAAAGGGGGGACGCCGGTCAAGCATTGGATTGTCACGAGAATGCAAGAGTATTTGCCCACGGTGAAGAAATGGCTGTATCCGCTTGTGCAATGGAAGCAAAACATGCTGATTGTCCGCATCGCGGAAAGCGAAACTGTTCATCTGTTCCGCACGATCATGAGCCGCAAGGAAACCGATCCGATCGGGGTGGACATCGACCCCGTGGAAGATGTGGCGCTGTTGCAATATACAGGCGGCACGACGGGACATCCGAAAGCGGCCATGTTGACGCATCGCAACTTGATCGCCAATACGCTCATGTGCGCCCATTGGGTGTATAAATGCGAAAAAGGAAAAGAAACGGTGCTCGGTGTGCTTCCGTTTTTCCACGTGTACGGCATGACGACGGTGATGAATTTGTCCGTGATGATGGCGAGCAAAATGGTGCTGCTCCCGCGCTTTGATGTCAAGCAAACATTAAAAGCAATCGAGCGCACCCGGCCGACGATGTTCCCAGGCGCACCGACGATGTACATCGCTTTGTTGAACCATCCGGATTTGCCGAAATATGATTTATCTTCGATCAACGTCTGCATCAGCGGATCCGCTCCGCTACCGGTTGAGGTGCAGGAGCAGTTTGAACAGGTGACGAGCGGAAAATTGATTGAAGGATACGGGTTGACCGCGGCATCCCCTGTCACCCATAGCAACTTCCTTTGGGACGGGGAGCGGGTGAAAGGAAGCATCGGTGTTCCGCGTCCGGATACGGACGCGAAAATTGTTTCCTTGGAAACGGGTGAGGAAGCAAAGCCCGGCGAGCGTGGAGAACTCGTCGTGCGCGGGCCGCAAGTGATGAAAGGCTACTGGAACCAGCCGGAGGAGACTGAGCAAGTGCTGCGTGACGGATGGCTGTACACCGGCGACATTGGCTATATGGATGAGCGTGGGTATTTTTATATCGTCGACCGCAAGAAAGATGTCATTATCGCCGGCGGTTACAACATTTACCCGCGCGAAGTCGAAGAAGCGCTGTATGAGCACTCGAAAGTGCAGGAAGCGGCCGTGATCGGCGTTCCGAATCCGTACCGCGGCGAGACGGTGAAAGCGTTCGTCGTGTTAAAGCCGGGGAGATGTGCAGCGAACAGGAGCTTGACGCGTTTATGCGCCAGCGCCTGGCTGCTTACAAAGTGCCGCGCCTGTACGAGTTCCGCAGCGAATTGCCGAAGACGGCGGTCGGCAAAATTTTGCGCCGTGTTCTCGCAGAGCAAGAAAAAAATAAGGCTTGACAAATCGTCGGAACAATTCGTAAAATGGGGATATGAATGATGATTCATTCATTCATTTGAAGATGGGGATCGGAAGCAAAGGAGAATGACGATTGCGCAGAGAAAAGCCGAAGTTCAAGCAAATTATTGACGCGGCCGTCGTCGTCATCGCCGAGCACGGCTACCATCAAGCACAGGTGTCGAAAATCGCCAAGCAGGCCGGTGTCGCCGACGGCACGATCTACCTTTATTTTAAAAACAAAGAGGATATTTTAATTTCGCTTTTTCAGGAAAAGATGGGGGCGTTCATCGAGAAAATTGAACAAGAGACAGAAGGAATTTCAAGCCCCCTAGAGAAATTGTATGTGTTGGTGAAAACTCATTTTTCCGCCCTCTCTGCTGATCCGCATATGGCGGTCGTGACGCAGCTTGAGTTGCGTCAGTCGAACAAAGAGCTGCGCCATCGCATTAATGACGTGCTGAAAGGATATTTGCGGCTCATCGACCGCATCATCATGGAGGGGATGGAAAAAGGGGAATTTCGCCAAGATTTAGACGTCCGGCTCACCCGGCAAATGATCTTTGGCACCCTTGATGAAACGGTGACGACGTGGGTGATGAACGAGCAAAAGTACGACCTAGCCGCGCTCGCCGATCCGGTGTACGAACTGCTCATCAAAGGGTGCGCCGCCGGGCGTTAGGAAAGGCAGAAAGGGGAGAGACTTCATGAATTTTTTTCGCGTAGCGAAAGAGGAGTTCGTCGCCGTCGTGACGTTTTCGCGGCCGCCGGCGAACGCTCTTGTATCCGTTGTTTTGAAAGGGCTTTCAACCTTGTTGGACGAGCTTGAGACCGACCCGGACGTGCGCGTCGTGTTGCTTCATGGCGAGGGGCGGTTTTTCTCGGCCGGCGCCGATATTAAAGAATTCACGCCCATCGCTTCCGTCGAGGAGGCATCCGGCTTGTCGCGCAACGGCCAACTCGTGATGGAGCGGATCGAACGCTTTTCCAAACCAGTCATTGCGGCGATTCACGGCGCCGCATTAGGCGGTGGGTTGGAGCTGGCTATGAGCTGCCACATTCGTGTGGTGGCGGAAAACGCCAAACTCGGCCTTCCGGAGCTGCAGCTTGGCATCATCCCTGGATTTGCTGGCACGCAGCGGCTTGTGCGCTACGTCGGCTTTGACAAAGCGGCGGAAATGATGTGGACGAGCGAGCCGATCACCGGACTCGAAGTGGTTGAATGGGGGCTTGCCAACAAGGCGATGCCGGAAGAGCGGCTTCTTGATGAAGCCAAAGCGTTGGCGAAAAAGATTGCCGCCAAAAGTCCGCTTTCCGTTCGGGCGGTTATTGAGTTGCTTAACGCCGCCAAGGAAAAAACGTTCGTTGAGGCCGTGCGCGAGGAAGCGGAATGGTTTGGCCACGTGTTTGGATCCGAGGATGCAAAAGAAGGCGTGCAGGCGTTTTTGGAAAAACGGCCGCCCGTCTTTAACATCTTTCCGAAAGAAGTCTCCCACTTCTAAACGAAGTGAAAGTGGGAGATGAATTTCGGTTAGGTATAGCCTAAAATTGTCTCTTTTTTGTGTATTACAATATAATCAGTTATAGAAAAAACCCGGACTTGATTTTAGCCGGCAACGTCGCCATTGACGGCGGCTCCGGCCAAGTCGGCCCGCGTGTGGCGGAATTGCTCGGCATTCCATATGTAACGACGATCACAAAGCTCGACATTGCCGACGGCGGCAACGTGACGGTCGTGCGCGATGTCGAAGGGGATGAGGAAATCATCGAAACGTCGCTGCCGCTCCTTGTCACCGCTCAACAAGGCTTGAACGAACCGCGCTATCCGTCGCTGCCGGGGATCATGAAAGCGAAAAAGAAACCGCTTGAAGAGCTAGAGCTTGACGATTTGGACCTCGACGAAGACGATGTTGAAGCGAAGACGAAAACGATTGAAGTGTTCTTGCGCCGAAGCGGGCGACGTCATCGCCGTCGAAGAGGCGGGCGGCAACATCGTCTTTGCCCGTCCGATCTACTCCGGCAAAGCGTTTGAAAAGAAAAACTGAAAGTGCATTCGTAATGAACAACACGGGCGGCTGCAGCCGTCCGTTTTTTGACGGATAAATTCCGCGGCAAAAGCGAATAGTAGAAACGAAGCAAAACATTCGCGCCGACATGCATTCCATGGTATACTTTGCTTGCAGCATTCAAGAAGATGGGAGGGAATCCATATGGCGATTGTCAACGCCACTGACCAAACGTTCGCCGCAGAAACGAAAGACGGCCTCACGCTCGTTGACTTTTGGGCGCCATGGTGCGGACCGTGCCGCATGATCGCTCCGGTGCTGGAAGAGCTTGACCGCGAAATGGGCGACAAAGTGAAAATCGTCAAAGTGAATGTCGATGAAAACCAAGAAACAGCGTCGAAGTTCGGCGTCATGAGCATCCCGACGCTGCTTCTGTTCAAAGATGGTCAACTTGTCGACAAAGCGATCGGCTACCAGCCGAAAGAGGCGCTTGTGCAGCTGGTTGGCAAACATGTGTGATAACGGAGAAAGAAGGAAATCCAGAGGGGAAGAAGCCTCTGGATTTCTTTATTTAAGGTGTGATCAGCTAGGAAAAGAGGATTTTCAGCAAGAAGGGAGTCCTCTCTTTTTCATCATGTGTTGACATTGAAATTCATTTTCTCTTATAATCTTATTGTATTGATATTGATTATCATTTTTGGATGTGTGAACGGGGGGATACATAATGTCATTAAAATGGAAGTGGCTGGCCTTGTTGGCCGCCGCGGCGTTGGCGCTTGGCGCGTGCGGCCAGAGCAAACAGACGGCGGGAACAGAAAAAGAAAGCAGCAACCAAACGGCTGTGGAAAAACAAGAAAAGCCGAAAGAGGAAGAGAAGACGGAGAACGAGAAGGAAGAAGCGGAAGTCGATTATGCGGGAGCGTTCAGCGAAGCGCTCGCGGAGCTTGAGAAGGCGAAGCAAGGCGGGGCGGTCGACTTCGGCAAAGTGGAGAGCATCTACAAAGAAAAGCTGCAGCCGCTTGTACAAAAACGTGACGCGGAATTTGAAGATACGCTTGACCAACATATTACCAACGCACTGGCCGCCGGCAAAGACGGGTCGCTTGAGCCGTTGGTTGTCAAGCAAATTTTTGACAAGCTGATGCAAAAAGTGTTTTACACGACGATCAAGCATGAGTTTACCGAAGCAGAAGAACATTGGGCCAATAAGGAAGAAGTAAAGGAAGAGCTTGAGGAAGCCAAAACCTTTTACGCGATTTTGCAGTCGACCGTGGAAAAGCGCGATGCGGCTTACGGAACGAAGTTGGTTAACGCGATCAACGGGGCGTTTGCCCAAATGGAGCAATCGGTCCAAAACGATGATGCGCTCTCATTTGCCCTCGGTAAGCAAGTCGTGGACAAAACATTGATGAAAACATTCTATTTAGCGAGCGGAGCGCTGCCGCACGGCTATGCGGCGAAGGCGGCGGCTGCGGCCAAGGAAAACGCCGAAGAAGCCAAAGTGGAGCAGGCGGAAGGCTGGGCGTTTTATCAGTCCGTCTATCCGTATATGAAACGGCATGCCGCGGAGGAGGCGGACTACATTTTGAAACAGTTTGACCTGCAAACCGATGTCAAAATGCTCGATCCGAAAGCGGTGAACCATGCGTTCGTGCGCGGATGGGCGAAAGTGGCGCTTCATGAATATGAAGAAAGCAAAGAAAATTGGGGGCAAGACAAGTCGGTGATCACCGCCTTAGAAGGCGCGCTCTTTATTAACATGATCGAACAGGATATCAAAACGCTGCTTGGCGACAAAGCATACACCGACTTGAACGAACAGGCGACACGCTACCTAGAGGCGGCAAAGGCAAAGAACAAAGCTGAGGGTGACAAATGGCTGCCGCAAATCGAGGCTGCGCTTCAGCAAGTGATCCAGAAAGCGAACTAAATGATCAGCAAGGGTGTCCGGCGCGGCTTCCTTTTTTTGCAGGCGTCCATCCGGAGCGAAGGCAGCGATGGCTGGGCTGCCGCTTGCCTCACCGAGCCAAGGCGGGAAATGAAAACATTTGGTTTTTGCCGATTGGCCACGACGTTCCCCGACGGTTTATGGTAAGATGCTAATGGACAATGGAATTCGATGATGAGGTGAAGGCGATGAAAGTGGTGGTGACCGGGGGAGCCGGATTTATTGGCAGCCATCTAGCCGCCCGGTTAAGCGGACTCGGATATGACGTGGCTGCAGTGGATTGTTTTCATCCATATTATTCTGCTGAACGGAAAGAGCGGCAGTTTCAGACGCTCACCGGCGGCCGGGTGCCGCTTGTCCGCTTGGATTTGCTTGATGGGGAGCGAACGAAAAGGTGGCTGGTCGAGTTTCGCCCCGATGTCGTCTACCATTTGGCGGCGCTGCCGGGCGTGCCGTATTCCCTCGAGGAGCCGCTCGCGTATATCGATTATGACATCAAAGCGACGGTCAATGTGTTGGCGGCGGCGGGGGAAGCGGGTGCGGCGCACGTGCTGTTTGCCTCATCGTCATCGGTGTACGGCGACCGAGGCAATGTGCCGCTCCGGGAAGAGATGGCTGATGGCCGCGTCGTGTCGCCGTATGCGGCGGCGAAATACGGAGCGGAATCGTTTTGTCATGCCTATGCCCATTTGTATAGCTACCAAATGACGATTTTCCGCTATTTCACCGTTTACGGGCCGTGGGGTCGTCCGGATATGGCGATCGGCACGTTTTTGCGCCGATTGCTGGCGGGCGAGGAGATTGTCGTATATGGCAAAGGAACGGCGCGTGATTATACGTACATCGATGATATTGTGGAGGGCATGATCGCAGCACTTCACCGTAGCGGTGGGCGAAGCGAAGTGTTCAACTTGGGCGCCGGGGCGCCCGTCACCATGGAGCAGCTGCTCGCTGAGTTGCGGAAGCACTTTCCCGATCTGAAAATCGTGCACGCGCCGGAGCGGAAAGGCGATGTGAAAGCGACATGGGCGGACATCACGAAGGCGGAGCGGGCGTTTGGTTACAAGCCGAAGGTGGCGTTTGCCGAAGGGCTCGCCCGCACGGTGGCGTGGGCGCGCGAATATGAGCGGTAAACCGGCGGCTAAAGCAGCGTTGCAAGCAGCTGGGCTCGCGCTTCTTTTCTTTTCCGCTTGGTTGACATACCGCTGCTTTGACGGCCGGCAGATGCTCCATCATCTATCCAGGATAGTCAGCCGCCCGATCGAGATGGCTGCCGCTGCTTTCGTATATGGCTTGTCGTTTTGGCTGCGGGCGTGGGCGTGGAAGCGATATGTCGGAAAGCCAATCGCCTTCTCTGTTTATTGGCGTGCCGTGCTGCTTAGTTTGTTTGTTAACCATCTAGCCCCAGTGAAAATCGGTGATGCTGTGCGTATGGCTTTGCTTGCCCGCCAGCCCGGTGTTTCAGCCAGCGAGGCCATTGAATCGGTGGCGGTGATGCGGCTCCTTGATATGGCGGTGCTTGGTGGATTGACTGTCATTGGGATGTATGCGTATATGCATTACATTCCCCGCATTTCTCTCTTGGCAGCGGCCGTTGCGTCCGGGTTCGTGCTGACCGTGATCGTGTTTCGCCGTCCGCTCCGCCTTGATCGGTTATGGCGGCGATGGCGGAGCGTATTTCACGGCTGGAGCGGCGCGGCGATGGTCGGGGCGGTGGCGGCGAGCTGGCTGTGTGAGGCGGCCGTCATTGGCGTGATCGCGAAAGCAGTCGGCATCCCGCTTTCCTTTGGACAGGCGGTGTGGGCAAACAGCGCGACCGTTTCCGGCCAGATCGCCCAAGTCGCCCCCGGCGGGATCGGAACATACGAGGCGGTGATGGCGTTTGCGTTGACCCGGCTCGGCGCACCGTGGGAGAAAGCATATGCGGCGGCAGTGTTGACCCATGCGTTTAAGTTTTTGTTTTCTTACGCCGCTGGTGCCGCGGTATTGTGGTTTTGGCGGTCCGACTGGCAGATGGTGCGAGGTGTATGGAAAAAGGAAAGGGAGAAGCGATGAAACAAGCATCACGATTCGAAAAAATCGCGGCGCGCTGCTGGAATTTGCTGAATGAAGGAAAGCCGTTTACGCCGATTTTTGTCGCGGGAACGATGACGATCTACCATGCCGCTGATTGGATGGGCGGCTCATGGGGATGGATGCTTGGTCTGGCGGCGGCGCTGCCGCTGTTTGTCATCTACTATGTCTATGATTATCCGCTGTTTTTGCGCAATTATTTATGGATCCCTTATGTCGTGTTTCTCATCGTTTGGTCGTTCGCTGATGCGTCGTTGTTGTTGTTGGCGTCGGGGCTTTACTTTTTCTTTACCGTCTTTTTTTGGGGGACGCTGTATTACCATTTGCGCATCGGCACGTCGTGGTGGAATTTCACCCGCTTTTGGAAGCTGGTGTTGAAAAACAGCGATTCGACGAGCGGCAACGCCCAAGAGCAGCTGCCAAAATGTTTTCTTCTTTTGTCTGTATGGGAATACGCTTCGCAGCAGATCGATCAAGGAGCGGCTTTGGCGCCGCTGTGCGGGGCGCTTTGGCTGTTTGCCGCTGGGGTGTGGCTGTTTTCATGGATTTTGCATCGGAATTTGTTCGACTGGCAGCCGGAGATCATTCCGACTTATACGAACAATGTGCCGAGTCCAACCGTGCCGATCAGTGACAAAGTGTATGTCATCGTGATTGATGGCATGCGCAAAGACCGGTTTGAAGCGGCCAACGCCCCGTTTTTGAAACGGTTGCGCGCTCAAGGGACGGAATTTGCGCAAATGGAAACCGTCTATCCGGCGCGCACGGTCGTTTGCTTCACCTCGATGCTGACGGGGACGTATCCGTTTGAGCACGGCATCCGGTCCAATATGGTATGGAAGCTTGGGGCAAAAGTGGAGACGATTTTCGATTCGCTCCGGAAAATCGGAAAAACCGGCCGCTTGCTTGGCATCGCTCATTTGGTCGATTCGTTCGGCGACGATGTCGAAACGGTGACGGCCGTCATGCCGAACGACCTCGCCGACCGTTATATCATCGAGCGGGCGAAACGCATCGTCGAGGAACAAAACCCGGATTTGCTTGTCGTACAGTTGATCGCCACCGATCAGACCGGCCATAGCCGCGGTGTGCTGTATGACGAGTATATCGAAAAAATTGAAGAAGCCGACGCGTTGATCGCGGAGTTTGTCGGCTGGCTTGAGGAACGGGGCGAGCTCGAGCGCGCGACATTGATTGTCTGCGCCGACCATGGCCAAGCGGATGGCATCGGCGGCCACGGCCACCTCGATGAAGGGGAGCGGTATGTGCCGTTTTTTTTATACGGCCCGGCGATTGAAGCAGGAAAACGAGTCGATGAGAAAAAAAGCCTCGTTTCGCTGGCGCCGACGATCGCCTATTTGCTTGGCGCTCCGTATCCGAGCCATAGCCGCGGTCCGGTTTTGATCGAAGCGATGCGAAAGAAAGGAGGAGAGCGATGAAGAAGCAGCGCGTCATCGTCTTTTTGCCGGCGCACAATGAAGAAGAAGCGATTGGGGAAGTGATTCGCCGCATTCCGCGTCATTTCCATCCCGATGTAGAGGTCAGCGTCTTGGTCATTGATGACGGGTCAACCGACCGGACTGCTGAAGCGGCGCAAGAAGCGGGAGCGGACTACATTTGCCGCTGGCCGGAAAACCGCGGCCTCGGTGCGGCGGTGCGGCGAGGGCTTGAAGAGTGTGTCCGTCTTGGCGCGGATATCGGCGTGATGATCGATGCCGATAACGAATATCCGCCGGAACAAATTCCTGACCTTTTGGCGCCGATTTTCGCCGGTGAGGCCGACTATACGATCGGCTCGCGCTTTCTTGGCACGATTCGCGGCATGAAATGGCACCGCCGCCTCGGCAACTATGCCTTTACGTGGCTGCAGTCGCTCCTGCTCGGCCAGCGGTTGTATGACGGGCAGTCGGGGATGCGTGCGTTTTCCCGCCAAGCGATGGAAGAGGCGGAAATCATCCACGATTACAATTACGCCCAAGTGTTGACGCTCAACTTAGTGCGCAAAGGGTTTCGACTAAAGGAAGTGCCGATCCGCTACCAAGTGCGGACGACCGGCCGTTCGTTCATCAAGTTCACCGCCTATATGACCGCGGTCATCCCGGCCATCTGGAAGGAAATGCGCCGCCCGGTAACAAAAGCGGTCATTGACCGAAAAGCGCATCTGCTTTCTTTGGAGCGGGAGCGCCATTGTTCGTGAGGCGGCCGCCTTGGGCCGCCGGCCATTTTTCCCAATATTGACAATGATGGTGATAATGATTATCATTGATCTTGATGGAGGGGGATCAGAAACGTGAAAACATCCCGTTTCTTTTTTTACATAGCAGTGATCATTATTCTCAATCTCATTCCGCTGAAAGCGTTCGCCTATTCGTATGGAGATCCGAACAAAGAAGCGGTTGCTGAGGCGTATAAAGAGATGAAAGAAAAGTTGAACGAGCAGCCGCCGAACTTTGCCGCAGCGAAGGAAATTTTCGGAACCATAAAAGAAGAAATCGACATGCATATGGGACTTGAGCCGTCCAAGGCCGTGCTTGCAGCCATCGAAGCGAAGGACCGCCAGGCGGTGATCAAAGATATGGAAAAAATTTTAGTGCTCAATATCGCCCGACGTTTGGACAATATTGAGGCGAACTTTGATCAGTACGACACGAGCAAGCGGCTGTTGGCGAAGGCGTTTGCGACGTATGAGGCGCTGTCGCCAATCATCCAAGGGAAAGACCCTGCGCTTGACAAACAGCTGCGCACCGAGTTTGACAAGGCTCTGCATTCGCTTGGCAACCCGGGGTTATTTGGCGTCGGCGAGAAAAAATCGGACATCAATGCGTTTAAAAAAAGCAAAGAGACTATTTTAACCGTGCTGCAACAACAATTCGGTTTGAAAAGCTTAGAAGTTGGCCATTTTTCGGACAGTGCTACAGAAAAACCGGATGAAGTGAAAAAAAAGGAATGGACGGATTTGTCGAAACCAAAAAACTGGATTCCTCTCATTATCATCGTTGCGATCATCATTGGCACTGCCTTGATTTATGTGCGACGTCGGAAACGGGCTTAGTTTACATGTGAAGGGGAGGCGGGGGCATGGAAGTTCAAGCGCTGCTCATTACGTTTCGCGAAGCACTGGAAGCGCTGCTGATCGTTGGCATCATCACCTCGTATTTGAAACGGGTCGGTCACCGCGAATACACGAAATACGTATGGCTTGGCGCCGCTCTCGCTGTGGCGGCGAGCGTCGGTGTCGCCATGTTGTTTCAGCTTGTCTTTACCGGTTTTGCGGCAATGGGAAGCGAGATATATTTAAAGATCGGCATCATGGTCGTTTCCACACTGCTGTTGACGCAAATGGTGTTCTGGATGGCCGAACACAGCCGGGACATGAAAAAAAGCTTGGAAGGGAAAATGGATCAGTTTGTCACCGCCGGCAATGTCGTCGGCATGGTCATTCACTCGTTTTTGGTCGTGTTGCGTGAAGGGGTGGAAACGGTCTTCTTCTTCGCTGCGATTACGCACGGCAACATCGGAGCGGCGATGCAAGGATGGGGAGCGGCAACTGGGGTTGCCATTGCTGCTTTCGTCAGCTACTTCTTCTTTAAAGGGACGATGCGCATTCCGTTGAAGACGTTTTTTAAAGTCACCGGCGCGTTTATCGTCCTAATTGCCGCTGGACTGCTCGTGCAAGCCATTTCGATGATGCAAGATATCGGCCTCATCGGCAGCGTCATGCCGCATGTATACGATTTGACGTGGCTGCTTCCGGAACATCCGATCGATTACGAACATTACGTGCGCGACCATGGCGTCGCCCCTGTCTTTTCCGGCGAAGTCGGCGTCTTTTTAAAAGCGTTGTTTGGCTATTCATCAATGCCGTCGCTCGAGGAAATGATCGCCTATATCGGTTATTTTGTCGTGATTTACTTGCTCGTGACGAGCCGCCATGGGCAACAAAGCGGCAAACAGGAGCAACCATCGGCGGCATTGGAGGAACAGATAAAACGGGTGATGTAAGGTACAAGGCGCGGATGCCTTGTACTTTTTCTTTAGAAGGCTGGTGAAAAACCGCGGCCACCAGTAAATCAGTGGCATTTCGCCCCAAAAAAGAAGGTTGATTTCGCATGGTTTATCTAATTGAGAAACAGATGGGAATAGCAGTATTTTGTATTAAATCACCAGCCCTTTAGGGGGGATGCGATGAAACGAGCGTTTCTTGACCGCGTTTGGCTTGGCTTCAGCATCGGCTTGGCTGCCGTTTTGTTGGGGGCCGGCCTGCGTTACGCCAGTCCGTACGCGGCCTCGTGGGACGAAGTTGACTTTGCGCGGGCGCTGGAGCGCTATGATTTGTTGGCGATGCAGCCGCATTTTCCAGGCTATCCATATTTCGTTTTGGGCGGGATGGCTGTTCATGCCGCAATCGCTAATCCAGCCAAAGCGCTTTCGATTTTGAACGTGCTTGTGTTGTATTCCGCTGTCTTTCCCATCGTTTGGCTGCTCGCTCGCCATATGCCGCGCTCAGCGGCGCTATGGGCGGCGCTTTCGGTGCTTTCTTCAAGCTACGTGCTCCTTGCCGCCGCCAGACCGATGTCGGACGGCGCGGCGCTTGGCGTGCTTTGGTGGTACATATGGGCGGTGGAATGGGCGCGGCGGCGAACAACATGGATGGCGCAGCTTTGGCCGTCCGCGTTGTTTAGCATCCTCATGGGCATCCGTTTGTCTTATGCCCCGTTTGCTGCCGCGTTGTTGATCCTTTGGCATGAAGACTGGAAAACGCACCGCCGCCTCGGCCGCGTGGCGGCATCGCTGTTGGCGGCGGCCGCCTTTCAATTTGTTTGGGTGGCGGCGGTCGCGGCGACGGAAGGCGGCCTTTGGCCGTTTTTCAAGCTTGGTTGGGCGTTTGTTGCCGGTCATTTCAGCGAATGGGGCGGAACGGCGGCAACGAGCCCGCTGCCGTTTTCTGAGCGATTGTACCGCTTTATCGTCCACAACTTTGTTTGGACCGGCATCGCCAGCCAGCACGTTTCATTGCTGTCCGCCTATGCGGCAATCGGTGCCATCGCCTGGCGCACGGGGCGGTTTCAGCTGCCGCGTGCGCTTGTCGTTTCCGCGTTGCTGTATGCTGTCTGGGCGCTGTTTGGACAAAATATTGACAAACCGCGCCACCTTCTTCCGTTGGTTCATTTTGCGCTGTTTTATGTGTGGGGCCGCTTTTTGGCTGCGCCGAAGGCATGGAGATTAGCGCTGGCAGCGGCGGTTGTGCTGCTGCAGTCTGCAATCGGCATCGGGCTGCTGCACGAGCAGGCAAAGACGCCCCCGGCAGTGTATCAGCTTGCCGACGATTTGCGTGACAAGCCGCAGCCGTTTGTGGTATATACGTGGGAAGAGACGCGCGTCCTAGACTATTTGAACGTGCCCTTTCCACATAAAGATGTGCTCCATTTTTCCTTCTTTTTGCAAGACAAAGAAAACTACCGCCATGCTATGATATATATGACCAATCACGTTGTCCAAGGGTTCGAGGCTCAAGGGATCGATATTTCCCGCCATGTGCGCAAAGTGAAAACGTATCGTTCCAGTCCGCTTGCCGACCCGGTGTATGGAACGATTACACTGTATGAATGGGTGGACGGAGAGTGAGGGGATGGCCATGAACGACCGGCTGAAGGAAAAGCTGTCCGTGCTCCCGGAACAGCCGGGCTGCTATTTAATGAAAGACAAACACGGAACGGTCATTTACGTCGGCAAGGCGAAGTCGTTGAAGGCGCGCGTCCGCTCGTATTTTACCGGGACGCATGATGGCAAAACGCAGCGGCTTGTGGAGGAAATCGCCGATTTCGAATACATCGTCACCTCGTCAAACGCCGAGGCGCTCATTTTGGAGATGAATTTGATCAAAAAGCATGATCCGAAATACAACGTCATGCTCAAGGATGATAAAAGCTACCCGTTTATTAAAATCACCGCGGAACAACATCCGCGCTTGCTCATCACCCGCAAAGTGAAAAAAGACGGCGGCAAATATTTCGGCCCGTATCCGAACGTGCAGGCGGCGAACGAAACGAAAAAGCTGCTCGACCGTTTGTATCCGCTCCGCAAATGTTCGACGATGCCTTCGCGCGCCTGTTTGTATTACCATATGGGCCAATGCCTCGCCCCGTGCGTCAACCCGGTGTCGGACGAACAAAATAAGGCGATCGTTGAACAAATCGTCCGCTTTTTAAACGGCGGCTATGAAGACGTAAAGCGGGAGTTGGCCGAGAAAATGCACGAGGCGGCGGAAGCGCTCGAATTTGAGCGGGCGAAAGAATACCGCGACCAAATCGCGGCGATTGAGATGACGATGGAAAAGCAAAAAATGATGTTCAATGATTTCATCGACCGCGATGTATTCGGCTATGCGTACGACAAGGGCTGGATGTGCGTGCAAGTGTTTTTCCTCCGCCAAGGAAAGCTGATCGAGCGCGACGTGTCCATTTTTCCGCTTTATCAAGACCCGGATGAGGAAATGCTGACGTTTTTGGGCCAGTTTTATGCGAAAGCGCATCATTTGAAGCCAAAAGAAGTCGTCCTCCCGTCCGACATTGACGGGGAGCTTGCCCGTGAATTGCTCGGCGTAGCCGTCGTCCAGCCGAAAAAAGGGAAGAAAAAAGAGCTTGTGGAGCTGGCGAGCCAAAACGCGGCCATTGCTCTGAAAGAAAAATTTTATTTCATCGAGCGGGACGAAGAACGGACGATCAAAGCCATCGAACGTCTCGGAGAGCGTCTTGGCATTCCGGCGCCGCGCCGCATCGAGGCGTTTGACAACTCGAACATTTACGGGGCCGATCCGGTCTCGGCGCTCGTCGTTTTCCTCGATGGCAAGCCGGCGAAAAAAGAATACCGGAAATATAAGGTAAAAACAGTGGCGGGACCGAACGATTATGAAACGATGCGCGAAGTTGTGCGCCGCCGCTATACGCGCGTGTTGAAAGAAGGATTGCCGCTTCCCGATTTGATCATCATCGACGGCGGCAAAGGACACTTGTCGGCGGTGCGGGATGTATTGGAAAACGAGCTTGGCCTCGATGTGCCGCTGGCCGGGCTGGCGAAAGACGAAAAACACCGCACATCCGAGCTTTTGGCCGGCGACCCGCCAACGGTCGTGCCGCTTGACCGGCAAAGCCAAGAGTTTTATTTATTGCAGCGCATTCAAGACGAAGTGCACCGGTTTGCGGTCACGTTCCACCGCCAGGCGCGGCAGAAGACGATGTTCCATTCCGTGCTTGATGACATCCCGGGTGTTGGGAAAAAGCGGAAAAAAGCACTCTTGAATTATTTCGGCTCGGTGAAAAAGATGAAAGAGGCGACGGTGGAAGAGCTGCAACAGGCGAACATTCCGCGGGCGGTGGCGGAGAAGATTTATGAGAAGCTGCATGAATAACTGCAAACGGAAACGAAAGGGCGTCCGGCCGAGCCGGGACGCCCTTTCGTTACTCGATGGGCTGCTTCCGGTCCCATTTGACTAAAATGCGCGCCTGGCCGGCTCGCTTGGCCGGCAGTTCAACCGCTTCGGTGACAAGACGTTTTTGCTGCTCAATCTGTTCGGCAAGAAATCCGGCTTCGAGCTGAAACGAGCAGCTGCCGTACAAGGAAAAGCGAGCGGCGATGATAGAGCCGGACAGCTCGATGGGCAGCTCGTCGTTCCGTTCTTCGCCAGCCGTCAGCGTTCCCCAGCCGGCCTCCTCAAAAAAAGCGGCGATTTGTTCCAAGTCGCGAAGCGGATAGCGACGCGCCAGCTGTCTGCCCGCCCAGTATAAAAGGGACGGGGCGTTTTTGCCGAGCAGCTCGGGAAGAAGCGAATGGCGGAGCAGCTCAGCGCCAAACGCCGATTGGGTAATCGATCGAAATGTTTCGTACTGTTTTTCCAATGATGGCTGTCTCATCATGTTCCCCTCTTTCTATCCATTTTCCCATTATAGCCAAACAGCCGCCGGTATGCACTCTCTTTCTTGCAAAAAACGTGAACGGAGAATGTTTGAACACTTTGTGACGATGTTTTCTTGACGCTTGTATAATGTGGGAGTACAATGAATGTGACAAATGCAAGATGGAAATGGAAGGCGTTTCTATTCCATTCTGTAACGAGGAGAATTTATTTTTACTTACGTTAAAGGGGGGTTACATAATGGCAGGGAATCGCGAGTTTTATTATCGCCGGCTCCATTCGCTGCTCGGGGTTATCCCCGTTGGGGTGTTTTTAGTGCAGCACTTGGTCGTCAACCATTTTGCGACGCGCGGACCGGAAGCGTTTAACCGGGCGGCTGCATTTATGGAAAACTTGCCGTTCCGTATTTTCTTGGAAATTTTCATTATTTTCCTTCCATTGCTGTTCCACGCGGTATACGGCATTTACATCGCGTTTACAGCCAAATTCAACACGCGCCAGTACGGCTATTTCCGCAACTGGATGTTCATGCTTCAGCGGATTACGGGCATTATCACATTGATTTTTGTCGTCTGGCACGTGTATGAAACAAGGGTGCAAGCCGTGTTTGGCGCTGAAGTGAATTATGATATGATGGCCAATATTGTCGATAATCCATTTATGCTTTGGTTTTATATTATCGGTATTTTGTCGACCGTCTTTCACTTCGCCAACGGTTTATGGTCGTTCTTCGTCAGCTGGGGTTTAACGGTATCCCCTCGTTCACAGCAAGTGTTCACGTACATTACGATGATCATCTTTGTCGCGCTTTCGATTGTCGGCATTCGCGCCATTTTGGCTTTTGCGTAAAAAATTGATTTCAGCTGTTGGATGACATGAACCGCTGCGTTGGCTCTTGATGGATCACGCTGCAGCCGTTTGTCGAACGAACGCTTGATCGACAGAGGCAAACCGAGGGACATTGAAGCAAAAGCAGCAATTTTCTAGGGAGTGAGTAGCCATGAAAAAAGGAAAAATCATCGTTGTCGGCGGCGGGTTGGCCGGCTTGATGGCCACGATTAAAATCGCCGAAGCAGGAGTGCCTGTTGAGTTGTTTTCGCTCGTTCCGGTAAAGCGTTCTCACTCCGTCTGTGCCCAAGGCGGCATTAACGGAGCGGTCAACACGAAAGGGGAAGGCGATTCGCCGTGGGAACACTTTGACGATACCGTCTATGGCGGGGACTTCTTGGCGAACCAGCCTCCGGTCAAAGCGATGTGTGAGG
The DNA here is from genome assembly GCF_001414205.1 of Geobacillus sp. Sah69. NCBI lineage: Bacteria > Bacillati > Bacillota > Bacilli > Caryophanales > Anoxybacillaceae > Geobacillus > Geobacillus sp. Sah69. Next base: position 80,164 of record NZ_LLKS01000039.1, read on the forward strand.
CGGCGCCAGGGATCATTTACATGCTCGATCGGATGGGCGTCATGTTCAACCGCACGCCGGAAGGGCTTCTTGATTTCCGCCGTTTCGGCGGGACGCAGCACCACCGCACGGCGTACGCCGGGGCGACGACCGGACAGCAAATTTTGTATGCGCTTGACGAACAAGTGCGCCGCCATGAAGTAGCGGGGCTTGTGACGAAATATGAGCATTGGGAATTTTTAGGGATCGTTTTGGATGACGAACAAATTTGCCGCGGCATTGTCGCGCAAGACTTGCGTTCGATGGAAATTAAAGCGTTCCCTGCCGATGCCGTCATTTTGGCGACCGGCGGCCCGGGGATCATTTTCGGGAAATCGACGAACTCGGTCATCAATACCGGATCGGCGGCTTCCATCGCCTATCAGCAAGGGGTTTACTACGCGAACGGCGAGTTTATCCAAATCCATCCGACCGCGATTCCAGGCGATGACAAGCTTCGGTTGATGAGCGAATCGGCGCGCGGGGAAGGCGGCCGCGTCTGGACGTATAAAGATGGAAAACCATGGTATTTTCTTGAGGAAAAATATCCGGCTTACGGAAACTTGGTGCCGCGCGATATCGCCGCCCGGGAAATTTTCCATGTGTGCGTCGACTTGAAGCTCGGCATCAACGGCGAAAACATGGTGTACCTCGATCTTTCCCATAAAGATCCGAAAGAGCTCGATATCAAGCTCGGCGGCATTATCGAAATTTATGAGAAGTTCATGGGCGAAGACCCACGCAAAGTGCCGATGAAAGTATTTCCGGCCGTTCACTATTCGATGGGCGGCTTATGGGTCGACTATGACCAAATGACGAACATCAAAGGGCTGTTTGCCGCCGGTGAGTGCGATTATTCCATTCATGGCGCCAACCGTCTCGGGGCAAACTCGCTTCTGTCGGCGATTTACGGTGGAATGGTCGCCGGCCCGAATGCAGTCCGCTACATCCGCGGCCTCGAGAAATCGGCCGATGCGATGCCGTCGACGCTGTACGACCGTTATGTCAAACAAGAGCAGGAAAAATGGGAAAACATTTTGGCGATGGACGGCACGGAAAACGCCTACGTGCTGCATAAAGAGCTCGGTGAATGGATGACGGCAAACGTGACGATCGTCCGCTACAACGACCGGCTGCTGAAGACCGATGAGAAAATTCAAGAGCTGATGGAGCGGTATAAAAACATCAGCGTCACCGATACGTCGAGATGGAGCAACCAAGGGGCGACGTTTATCCGCCAGCTGTACAACATGCTCCAGCTTGCCCGCGTCATTACGCTCGGCGCGTACTATCGCAACGAAAGCCGTGGGGCGCACTACAAGCCGGAGTTTCCGGAGCGCAATGACGAAGAATGGCTGAAAACGACGATGGCCCGCTATACGCCAGACGGTCCGGCGTTCCATTACGAAGATGTCGATGTCTCGTTGATTAAGCCGCGCAAACGCGACTACAGCAAAAAGAAAGAGGAAGTGAAGTAAGATGAGCGAAAACAAAACGGTTCGGTTCATCATCACGCGCCAAGATCGTCCGGATTCCGCGCCGTATGAAGAAGAGTTTGTCATTCCGTACCGCCCGAACATGAACGTCATTTCGGCGCTCATGGAAATTCGCCGCAATCCGGTCAACGCCAAAGGGGAAAAAACGACGCCGGTCGCCTGGGAAATGAACTGTTTGGAAGAAGTGTGCGGGGCCTGCTCGATGGTCATTAACGGAAAGCCGCGGCAAGCATGTGCGGCGCTCATTGATAAATTAGAGCAGCCGATCCGCCTGGAGCCGATGCGCACGTTCCCGGTCATCCGCGACTTGGTCATCGACCGGAGCCGGATGTTTGATGCGCTAAAACTCGTCAAAGCATGGATTCCAATCGACGGAACGTACGACTTGGGTCCGGGTCCGCGCATGCCGGAGCGGAAGCGGCAATGGGCGTACGAGCTGTCCAAATGCATGACGTGCGGGGTCTGTCTTGAAGCGTGCCCGAACGTCAACAGCAAGTCGAACTTTATCGGCCCGGCGCCGCTGTCGCAGGTGCGGCTGTTTAACGCCCATCCGACCGGAGCGATGCATAAAGCCGAACGGCTGCGGGCGATTATGGGCGACGGCGGTTTGGCCAACTGCGGCAACTCGCAAAACTGTGTGCAATCGTGCCCGAAAGGCATTCCGTTGACGACATCGATCGCGGCGTTAAACCGCGAAACGACGATTCAAATGTTCCGCGATTTCTTTGGAAGCGACGAAGTGTAACAGTTGGACCTCTCATCCCCTCCGTGGCCAGCCATGGAGGGGATTTTGCGCTTGCCCAGCCCCCTTGTCTTTGATCAGGCGGGGAGGCGAAAAAAAGATCTATTTTTCTATTAGATAAGCAAAATTTCGTCACCGCCGTCCTTGCTCTCACATACGATATGGTGAGGAAATACCCATCCGGCAGTTCGGGCCCATTGAGAGCAAGGAGGGTTACCACCGTTGAGGGATCAATCGTTTCAATCGAAGCCGCTTTTGACAAAAAGAGAAAAAGAAGTCTTCGAATTGCTCGTGCAAGATAAGACGACGAAGGAAATCGCCAAAGAACTGTTCATCAGTGAAAAAACCGTTCGCAACCATATTTCGAATGCGATGCAAAAGCTTGGGGTCAAGGGGCGCTCGCAAGCTGTGATTGAATTGCTTCGAATGGGCGAACTGAAACTTTAACTTCCCTCCGAAAGAAGTCTCCTACTTCTAAACGTGAAGGTGCGCCAGCACCAGTGAAAGTGGGAGATGAATTTCGGTTGGCGTTAGCCAACGAATATGATAGAATATGGCTAGAACGGACACCTTCGGAACGAAGGGAAGCGTAAAGGGTTCTTGTGTGTGGCTTACCGTTCAGCGAACACACACAAGTCGCTTGAAGCCCCCACCTCTAAGCGAAGCGTAGGTGGTGGGTAGTTCACACAATGCCGGCTTTTCCCTTTCCGGGTGGCCGGCTGTTATGTTCCTTTGCGGCCGGACGAGGCTTTGCCGTCTGTCTGGCCTTTTGTCTGCAGCGGCGTTCTATATTTTGTATTGATTATGCCCCCCGGTATTGTAAAATGAAAAATAGAATGGCCGTTGGCTGAGGCACGTTGTTTTGGGGCCAGGCCGCGAAAATGATCAAGGGGAGATTGTATGCCGTCTGCGATGAACGAAAAAACGGTTGCCGAGTTGGAAAAATTGCTTCGCTATATCGCCGCCAACTTAAAACAGCGCGGCCGCGAAATTTTAACGAACTATCCCATCACGCCTCCGCAGTTTGTTGCGTTGCAATGGCTGCTTGAAGAAGGGGACTTGACGGTTGGCGAGTTATCGAACAAAATGTATTTGGCGTGCAGCACGACGACCGACTTGGTCGATCGCATGGAGCGAAACGGTCTCGTCGCCCGAGTGCGTGATGAACATGATCGGCGCGTCGTCCGCATTCACCTGCTCGAAAAAGGCGAGCGCATCATTGAGGAAGTGATTGAAAAACGCCAGCGCGATTTGGCCCAAGTGCTGGAAAACTTTTCGGATGAAGAAATTGTCGTTTTTGAGCGCTGTTTGCGCAAACTGCATCAAGAAATGATGAAAGAATGAGGCGATCACTTGGAAAGAGCAATTGGTGTCATTGATTCAGGAGTCGGCGGCTTAACCGTCGCCAAAGAAATTATGCGGCAGCTGCCAAAGGAACAGATCATTTACCTTGGCGACACCGCCCGCTGTCCGTACGGGCCGCGCCCGGTTGAAGAAATTCGCCGATTTACATGGCAGATGATTCACTACTTGCGGCAATATCCGTTGAAAATGCTTGTCATTGCCTGCAACACGGCAACCGCGGTCGCGCTCGATGAAGTGCGGGAGCGGCTTGACATTCCGGTGCTCGGCGTCGTTCATCCCGGCGCCCGCGCCGCCTTGAAGGCGACAAAAAATGGGCATATTGGCGTGATCGGCACGATCGGCACGGTGAGAAGCAAGGCGTACGAAAAGGCGCTCCAATCGATCAATCCGCACGTCCATGTCGAAAGCTTGGCGTGCCCGAAGTTTGTCCCTCTGGTCGAAAGTGGCGATTTTGAAGGGGAGAAAGCGAAGGCGGTCGTCGCCGAGTCGCTCGCTCCGCTGCGCCCGCTGCCGATTGACGTGCTTATTTTAGGCTGCACGCATTATCCGCTGCTTGCCCCGCTGATCCGGGCCTACATGGGCAAAAAAGTGAAACTGATTTGCTCGGGCGGTGAAATGGCCCGCGAAGTGAGCGCCATTTTGCATCACAGCCACCTTCTTTATACGGGCCAGCGCGAGCCGGAGCATTTGTTTTTTACGACCGGTCCGAAAGAGCTTTTTGAAAAGATTTCAAGAAAGTGGTTTGGCAGACCGATCGGCACGGTGGAATCGATTCGCCTGTAGGCAAAAAAATCCTTTAGCGCATAGACGCTAAAGGATTTTTTTATTCTATTTTGGACAGTGGCTCGTATACATAGTAGTACAAACCACGAGTAGGAGGGAACGTCAATGGGCAAACGGACGGTTCATAGATGGACGGCGCCGGTGCTCGCTTCGCTTTTGCTGCTCGGCGGCTGCGGCTTGTTTGGCCAAGATGAAGCAGTGAAGGAAATTGATCCGCCGCAAAACACGAGCTATGTAAAAGACGGCCAGGCGCTCGAGGAGGCAACGAAAGGGAAAGAGGGGGCCAAAGAGGAAGAGAAGGCGACCGAGACGGTCAAGCGAGAGCTTTACCTGATTGACAAAAACGGATATGTCGTGCCGCAAACGGTTGAGTTGCCAAAAACGCAGGCTGTTGCGAAACAAGTGCTTGAGTATTTGGTTGAAGACGGACCGGTGTCGAATATGTTGCCGAACGGTTTCCGCGCCGTCATTCCGGCAGGGACAACCGTGCTTGGCACCAAACTTGAAAAAGACGGGACGTTGATCGCCGATTTTTCACCGGAATTCAAGCAATACAAACCGGAAGACGAAAAGCGGATTTTGCAAGCCATTGCGTGGACGTTGACGCAGTTTGACAACATTAAGCGCGTCAAAATCCGCATTAACGGTTATGACCAAGAGGTGATGCCGGTCAATAAAACGCCGATTCAAGACGGGGTGAGCCGCGCCGACGGCATCAACATGGAGGCGGGCGGTGTGCCGGACATTACGAATACGCATCCCGTCACCGTGTATTTTGTTGCCCAACAGGGAGAAACGACGTATTATGTCCCTGTGACAAGACGTGTTTCCAACCAAGAAAAAGATGATATCGCGGCGGCGGTCCATGAACTTATTCAAGGGCCGGAACATGGCAGTGTGCTTGTCGGCGTCTTCCAGCCGGACGCCAAGCTGCTTGACAAGCCAAAATACGAAGATGGCCAAGTCACGCTCAATTTTAACGAAGGCATTTTTGGCAGCAACAAGAAAAATGTGATTTCTGACGTCGTCTTGAACTCGCTTGTGTTGTCGCTCACCGAGCAAAGCGGCGTTGAGAGCGTCACGATTACGGTGAACGGCAAAGCCGATCTTGTTACGGAAGACGGCAAACCGCTCACAAAACCGGTCGCCCGCCCACAAAACGTCAATACCGGGTCGTTTTAACATCTTTCCGAAAGAAGTCTCCCGCTTCTCAGCAAAGTGAAAGTGGGAGATGAATGTCGGTTGGCGTTAGCCAACGAATAGGATAAAATAAGGTTAGAACGGACCCCTTCGGAACGAAGGAAAGTGTAAAGGGTTCTTGTGTGTGGCTTACCGTTCGGCGAACACGCACAAGTCGCTTGAAGCCCCCGCCTCTAAGCGAAGCGTAAGTGGTGGGGTGTTCACCCAAGCTGGAAACGAATAGGCTGTTATGGTATAACAAAGAGGTGGAAGCGTGCTCCGCCTCTTTGTTTTTTGGCAACGGCGGCACGGAGTCGTGATGCAAGGAAGGAGGCAGGACCGACCGGCTCCTGCTGGCAAACGGGAAGGAAAAAGGAGGAAGAGTGAATGAGAGCAGACGGACGACATAACCGTGAGCTGCGCCCTGTACATATACAGCCGCATTATGTGAAACATGCCGAAGGGTCCGTGTTGATTGAAATCGGCGACACGAAAGTGATTTGCACGGCGACGGTGGAAGAAAAAGTGCCGCCGTTTATGCGCGGCGGCGGAAAAGGATGGATCACCGCCGAATATGGGATGTTGCCGCGGGCGACAGAGCAGCGGAATGCGAGGGAGGCAAGCAAAGGGAAAGTGTCGGGGAGGACGATGGAAATTCAACGCCTGATCGGCCGCGCGCTCCGCTCGGTCGTTGAATTGGAGCGGCTTGGCGAACGAACGGTTTGGATCGATTGCGACGTCATTCAGGCGGACGGCGGAACGCGCACCGCCTCGATCACCGGCGGCTACGTGGCGCTCGTGCTGGCGCTTTCCAAGTTCGTTGACGAAGGGAAGCTCGAGGCGCTTCCAATCCGCGATTTTCTTGCCGCTACGTCCGTTGGCATCGATCCGGAGCATGGCGTTGTGCTCGATTTGAATTACGATGAAGACGCGCGGGCAAAAGTCGATATGAACGTCGTCATGACCGGATCCGGCCAGTTTGTTGAAATTCAAGGGACCGGGGAAGAAGCGACTTTTTCTCGCGCCGAGCTCGATGAATTGCTTGAGGCGGCGCACATCGGCATTGAACAGCTGATCGCCGTGCAGCGCCGCGTTTTGGGCGATTGGGCGGCTCGCATCGGGACGAAGCAAGAAGCGAAGCAGGAGGAGGGGACAGAGTGAACAAGATTGTGATCGCGACGAAAAATGCCGGAAAAGTGCGCGAATTTGCCGCTTTGTTTGCGAAGCGGGGCATCGACGTCAAATCGCTGCTTGATTTTCCGGACGTTCCGGACGTCGAGGAGACGGGAAGCACGTTTGCCGAAAACGCCCGGTTAAAAGCGGAAGCCATATCTCGCCGTTTCGGCTGCCCGGTGATCGCCGATGATTCGGGGCTGGTGGTCGATGCGCTCGGCGGCCGGCCGGGCGTCTATTCAGCCCGCTATGCCGGTGAAGACAAAAACGATGCGCGCAACATCGCGAAGCTGCTTCATGAGTTGGAAGGCGTGCCGATGGAACAGCGCACCGCCCGGTTTCATTGCGCACTGGCGGTCGCCATCCCCGGGCGGCCGACGGCCGTTGTGGAGGCGGCGTGCGAAGGGTACATCGCCGAAGCGCCGCGGGGAGAAGGCGGTTTTGGCTATGACCCCGTCTTTTATCTTCCGGAAAAGGGGAAGACGATGGCGGAACTCACCCCGGAAGAGAAAAATGAGATCAGCCACCGGGCGAAGGCGTTGGCCAAGCTTGACGAGCAATGGGATGACATCATGGGAGGGGAGGGACGGACGGAATGAAAGCGGTCGTTGTAAGCGACAGCCACGGGCTCAGCGGCGAACTCTCCGCCATTGTCGAGCGCCATCGCCATGAAGCCGATCTGTTTATTCATTGCGGCGATTCTGAGCTGTCGGCTCAAGCGGCCGAACTTGCTCCATTTGTCGTCGTACGCGGCAACTGCGATTTCGCGGCGTTTCCGAATGAGCGGACCGAGGAGGCGGAAGGCCTTCGCTTTCTCATCACGCACGGCCATTTGTACGGCGTCAAAACGTCGCTGCTGCGCCTCTACTACCGGGCGAAAGAAACGAGCGCCCATGTCGTTTGTTTCGGCCATTCCCACCTGGCTGGGGCCGAGCAAATCGAGGGGGTGCTGTTCATCAATCCCGGCAGCATCGCCTTGCCGCGCGGGAGAAAAGAAAGAACGTACGCGGTGCTGACCGCTGCAAACGGCCGGGCGACAGTGGAATTTTACGACACAGCAGGGAAGCCGGTCCCAGGCTTGCAACAAACGTTTTCCATCTAGGCGGACAAAGCGTCCGTCTTTTTCGTTTTCCGGACGTTTTCAAGAGGCCGGCGGGTTTCTCGAGCCGGAGGCGTTGCGTTGCTTTTGCGAATGGGGAAACATAGCTTCTTCCCTCTTCACTGCTGGGCGAAGAAAAAATTTTTTTAAACGGCAAATCCTTGATTCTATCAAATTGTAAGCGTATACAAGCAGTTCGACGAATCGAAATTTTCAAAAAAAGTTATTGACGGCGCGGTCGTTTCGGATTATTATAATTTTCAAACAAGAGAAACGATTCAAACGCATCACCGAGCCGTTTAAAGCAACCGTTGACTGATCAAGGAAGAGGGGAACCGAAGTGGGCGAACAATGGATCTTTTTAAACGGAGAATTTGTGACAAAAGAAAACGCCAAAATTTCCGTGTATGACCATGGATTTTTGTATGGGGACGGCGTATTTGAAGGCATTCGCGTCTACAGCGGCAACGTCTTCCGCCTTGAGGAGCACATAGATCGGCTGTACAATTCGGCCAAGTCAATTTTGCTCGACATTCCATATACGAAGGACGAAATGATCGGCCATGTGCTTGAAACCGTCCGCCGCAACGGCTATCAGGATGCATACATTCGCTTAGTCGTTTCGCGCGGGGTTGGCGATTTGGGCCTTGATCCGTACAAATGCAAAACGCCGCAAATCGTCATTATCGTGGAGCCGCTCGCGCTCTTTCCAAAACATTTATATGAAACCGGCATCGAAGTGGTGACAGTAGCGACGCGCCGCAACCGCTCTGATGTGCTGAGTCCGAAGGTCAAATCGCTCAACTATTTGAACAATGTTCTCGTGAAGATCGAAGCGCATTTGGCCAACGTGAGCGAGGCGCTGATCTTAAACGACCAAGGATATGTGGCCGAAGGTTCCGGCGACAACGTCTTCATCATTAAAAACGGCGTCATTTACACGCCTCCAGGGTATGTCGGGGCGCTGGAAGGCATCACGCGTCAGGCGATTATGGAAATTGCCGTTGATCTCGGTTATACGGTGAAAGAGGAGCCGTTCACCCGCCATGACGTGTATGTGGCAGATGAAGTGTTTTTAACCGGGACGGCAGCCGAAGTCATTTCCGTCATTAAAGTCGATGGCCGGACGATCGGCGACGGGACGCCGGGTCCGCATACGAAGCGGCTGCTTGAAGAATTCCGCCGCCGCGTAGTCGTCGAAGGAGTAAAGGTGTATCCGACGAACGCCAATGTCAGTTGAGCAAGAATGACAACCATATAGCGAGAAAGCGTTGACGAGGATAAGTAGTCAGCGGGGCCAACATCCACAGAGAGCCGGGGGAGCTGCGAACCGGTGATGTTGCCGCTTGATGAACTCACCTCCGAGCGCCGGCTTGAACGCAGATTCGCCAGTAGGGCCGGACGGGTGGGGATGTGCGCTTCACCCGTTACAAAAAACGAGCAGCCGGTTTCGGCTGGCTGCTCCTGAGGCGGCCGTCATGGCCGTGAAGAAGGGTGGTACCGCGGAAAGGAAACCTTTTCGCCCCTTTGGCTGGAAATGCCAGTCATGGTGGGTGAAAAGGTTTTTTATATGGATCACAACCAACGGGGAGGGTCGACGATGGCAAAGATGAACGTGGAGGAGCAGGCGAAGACGAGGATGAGCGGGTCGATGATGTTGATCGAAGCGCTGAAGGCGGAGCAAGTCGAAGTCATTTTCGGCTATCCGGGCGGCGCGGTGCTTCCGCTTTACGATGAGCTGTATAAAGCCGGTGTGTTTCACGTCTTGACGCGGCACGAGCAGGGAGCCATTCATGCGGCGGAAGGGTACGCGCGCATTTCGGGAAAACCGGGGGTCGTCATCGTGACATCGGGGCCGGGAGCGACCAACATCGTCACCGGACTGACCGACGCCATGATGGATTCGTTGCCGCTCGTCGTGTTCACTGGGCAAGTAGCGACGAGCGTCATCGGCTCGGACGCCTTTCAGGAAGCCGATGTCGTCGGGATTACGATGCCGATTACGAAACACAACTACCAAGTGCGCGACATCAGTGAGTTGCCGAAAATCATCAAAGAGGCGTTCCACATCGCAACGACTGGACGGCCGGGGCCGGTGTTGATCGATATTCCGAAAGACATCACAACGGCCGAAGGGGAATTCGATTACGATGAAGAAGTTTGCTTGCCTGGGTATCAGCCGACGACACAGCCGAACCATTGGCAAATCCGCCGTCTTGTCGAGGCGGTCAGCCAGTCGAAGCGGCCGGTCATTTTAGCCGGCGCTGGCGTCTTGCACGCCGACGCGGCAAACGAATTGCGGCAGTACGCCGAGCAGCAAAACATTCCGGTCGTTCATACGCTTCTTGGCCTTGGCGGCTTCCCAGCAGACCATCCGCTTTTCTTGGGGATGGCGGGCATGCACGGGACGTACACGGCGAACATGGCGCTCTATGAGTGCGATTTGCTTATCAACATCGGCGCCCGTTTTGACGACCGGGTCACCGGCAACTTGAAATACTTCGCGCCAAAGGCGACTGTCGCTCATATCGACATCGACCCGGCGGAAATCGGCAAAAACGTGCCGACCAAAATTCCGATTGTCAGCGACGCCAAAGCGGCGCTGCAGGAACTGATCGCCCAGCAAGGCAAACCGGCTGACAACGCGGCGTGGCTCGAACAGCTCAATGAGTGGAAGCGGCGCTTCCCGCTCCATTACGAGCCGGAAGCCGGGACGATCAAGCCGCAAAAGCTTATCGAAATGATTTACGAATTGACAAATGGCGAAGCGATCGTCACAACAGACGTCGGTCAGCACCAAATGTGGGCGGCGCAATATTACAAGTTCAATCGACCGAACCGGTGGGTGACGTCCGGGGGGCTCGGCACGATGGGCTTTGGGCTTCCGGCAGCGATCGGCGCCCAGCTGGCGGATCGGAGCGCGACCGTCGTTTCCATCGTCGGCGACGGCGGTTTCCAAATGACGCTTCAAGAGCTGTCGGTCATTCAAGAGCTGGGGTTGCCAATTAAAATCGTCATCGTCAACAACCAGGCGCTCGGCATGGTGCGGCAATGGCAGGAGCTGTTTTACGAAAAACGGTACTCCCATTCGCTCATCCCGAATCATCCGGATTTTGTAAAACTCGCTGAAGCATACGGCATACTGGGGCTGCGGGCGAAGACGGAGGCGGAAGCAGCTGAAGTGTTAAAACAAGCGTTTGCGATGGACGGCCCGGTGCTGTTGGATTTCCACGTCCGCGCCGACGAGAACGTGTATCCGATGGTGGCGCCCGGCAAAGGGCTTCATGAAATGGTGGGGGTGAAAGCGTGCGAAGAATTATCACGATGACGGTCAACAACCGCCCGGGCGTGTTAAACCGCATCACCGGGCTGTTTACGAAGCGGCATTACAATATCGAAAGCATCACCGTCGGGCATACGGAAATCGATGGAGTCTCGCGGATGACATTTGTCGTCAATGTCGACGACGAACGGACCGCGGAACAAATTATCAAACTGCTAAACAAGCAGATCGATGTATTGAAAGTCAGTGACATCACGGATCAGGCGATCGTCGCCCGTGAGCTGGCGCTTGTGAAAGTGTCGGCTGCTCCGGCGATCCGCCAAGAAATCTACACGCTCATTGAGCCGTTCCGCGCCTCGATCGTCGACGTCAGCAAAGACTGCCTCGTCATTCAAGTCACCGGCGAGCCGGAAAAAGTCGAGGCGTTGATTGAGCTGTTGCGCCCCTATGGCATCAAAGAAGTGGCGCGCACCGGTACGACCGCGTTCACCCGCGGGGCGCAAAAAGCGGCAGCCAACCAGAAAACGGCGTTTATCATTTAACGGTCGCTGTCTCCGTTGCAACGATCGTTGTCAAAACATTGTCGATACGAATAACCGCGCCTGTGCGCAATGAGGGCGCATGGCGGCCCATTTACACTATACGACAAAGGAGAGGGTAATCATGGCAAAAGTCTACTATAACGGGGATGCAAACGAACAATATTTGCAAGGGAAAACGGTCGCGATCATCGGCTACGGCTCACAAGGCCACGCCCATGCACAAAACTTGCGCGACAGCGGCGTCCGCGTCATTGTCGGGTTGCGCAAAGGGAAATCGTGGGAGCAGGCGGAACAGGACGGCTTTGAAGTATACTCGGTGCGCGAAGCGGCAAAACAAGCGGATATTGTGATGGTGTTGCTGCCGGATGAGAAACAGCCGGCTGTCTACAAGGAAGAGATTGAACCGGGGCTTGAACCGGGCAACGCGCTTGTGTTTGCGCACGGGTTTAACATTCATTTCAGCCAAATCGTCCCGCCGGAGCATGTCGATGTCTTCTTGGTGGCGCCGAAAGGACCAGGCCATCTCGTGCGTCGCACATATGCGGAAGGAGCCGGGGTGCCGGCGCTCATCGCCGTTTATCAAGATGTGACCGGACACGCGAAAGAAACGGCGCTCGCCTATGCGAAAGCGATTGGTGCTGCTCGAGCTGGGGTGTTGGAGACAACGTTCAAAGAAGAGACGGAAACCGACTTGTTCGGTGAACAAGCGGTGCTGTGCGGCGGGCTGACGGCGCTCATCAAGGCCGGGTTTGAAACGCTCGTTGAAGCCGGGTATCAGCCGGAAGTCGCCTATTTCGAGTGTTTGCATGAAATGAAGCTCATCGTTGATCTTCTTTATGAAGGCGGCTTGTCGTGGATGCGCTACTCGATTTCCGATACGGCGCAATGGGGCGACTTTATCACCGGTCCGCGCATCATTAACGACGCCGTGAAAGCGGAAATGAAAAAGGTGCTCGATGACATCCAAACCGGCAAATTCGCAAAAAGCTGGATTTTGGAAAACCAAGCAAACCGTCCGGAGTTCAACGCCATCAACCGGCGCGAGAACGAGCATTTGATCGAAGTCGTCGGACGCGAACTGCGGAGCATGATGCCGTTTGTGAAAGCAAAACAAAAAGAAGCGGTGGTGCCAGGTGCGAAACATTAAGTTTTTTGATACTACATTGCGCGATGGGGAACAGTCGGCCGGCGTCAATTTGAACTTGCAAGAAAAGTTGGAAATTGCCCGTCAGCTTGAACGGCTGCGGGTTGACATCATCGAGGCGGGCTTCCCCGCCTCGTCAAAAGGCGATTTTGAGGCGGTCAAACAAATCGCCGAAACGGTGAGAACATGCTCGGTCACCGGGCTGTCGCGCTCGGTCCGAAGCGATATTGATGCGGCGTGGGAGGCGTTAAAAGGCGGCGCGGAGCCGCGGCTCCACCTATTCATCGCCACCTCGCCGATCCATATGGTGCATAAATTGCGGATGACGCCGGAACAAGTGATTGAAGCGGCGGTTGAGGCAGTGAAATACGCGAAGCGCTTTTTCCCGATCGTCCAATGGTCGGCAGAAGATGCGTGCCGGAGCGAGCTGCCGTTTTTGGCGAAAATCGTCGCCGAAGTGATCAAAGCCGGCGCCTCGGTCATCAACATCCCGGATACGGTCGGCTATATTACGCCGAAAGAATACGGGGAAATTTTCCTCTATTTGCAAAACAATGTTCCGAATATTGAAAATGTTTCACTCTCCGCTCATTGTCATGATGACTTGGGCATGGCGGTGGTGAACTCGTTGTCGGCCATTGAGCATGGGGCGACGCAGGTCGAGTGCACGATCAACGGCATCGGCGAGCGGGCCGGCAACGCGGCGCTTGAGGAGATCGCCGTCGCCCTTCACATTCGCAAAGATTATTATCAAGTGGAAACGCGCCTCAATTTGCAAGAAATTAAGCGCACAAGCAATCTTGTCAGCAAGCTGACCGGGGTCGTCGTTCCTCCCAACAAAGCGGTCGTCGGCAAAAACGCGTTTGCGCATGAATCCGGCATCCATCAAGACGGCGTCTTAAAAGAAAAAACGACGTACGAAATCATTTCACCGGAGCTCGTCGGCGTGCCGTCGAATTCGATGGTGCTCGGCAAACATTCCGGCCGCCATGCGCTTCGCAACCGGGTTGAGGAGCTCGGCTACACGTTGTCCGATGAAGAGATCAATCAGCTGTTTGTCCGTTTTAAAGAACTGGCGGACAAAAAGAAGGATATTACCGACGACGATTTAATCGCGTTGATTTTCGAAGAGAAGTTCGACCACTTCAAAGATTTTTATCAATTGTCTTCCATTCAAGTGCAATACGGGACGAATCAAATTCCGACAGCGGTCGTGGTACTGAAAGACGGGAAGGGGAATGAAATCCAAGAAGCGGCGACCGGCTCCGGCAGCGTCGAGGCGCTGTACAATACGCTCGAGCGCTGCTTCCAAACGGAAGTGACACTGCTTGACTACCGGATTGAGTCGGTCGGCGGCGGCCGCGATGCGCTAGCGCAAGTGTTTGTGAAAGTGCGCGTGCGCGATGTTGAAACGAGCGGGCGCGGAACGGCGCAAGACGTGCTTGAGGCGTCGGCGAAAGCGTACATCAACGCCATGAACCGCGTGTTTATGATCGAAGCGATGCGTGCTGAAAACGAAAAGGTGGCAACATCATAAAACGGAGGGATTCAAACATGGGAAACTATCGGATTGCCGTCTTGCCGGGCGATGGCATCGGCAAGGAAGTGACGTCCGGAGCGGTCGAGGTTTTGAAAGCGGTCGGCATCCGGTTTGGCCACGAGTTTGCGTTTGAGTATGGATTGATTGGCGGAGTCGCGATCGATGAAGCCGGGACGCCGCTCCCAGAAGAGACGCTTCGCCTTTGCCAACAGAGCGATGCGGTGCTGCTCGGGGCGGTCGGCGGTCCGAAGTGGGACGACAACCCTCCGCATTTGCGCCCGGAAAAAGGATTGCTTGCCATTCGCAAGCAGCTCGACTTATATGCCAACTTGCGGCCGGTTGTTTGCTATGACAGTTTGGTTTCCGCTTCGCCGTTAAAACCGGATCTCGTGAAAGGCGTCGATTTTGTCATCGTCCGCGAGCTGACCGGCGGCATTTACTTCGGCCAGCCGAGCGGCCGCGTCGTGGAAAACGGGGAAGAAAGAGCGGTTGACACTCTCTTATATAAAAAGGAAGAAATCGAACGGATCGTGCGCATGGCGTTTATGCTTACGCGCGGGAGGAAGAAAAAAGTGACGTCGGTCGACAAGGCGAACGTCCTGTCGTCAAGCCGATTATGGCGAGAAGTGGCCGAAGAGGTGGCGAAGGAATTTCCGGACGTCACGCTTGAGCATATGCTTGTTGACAATGCCGCGATGCAGCTCATCCGCGCGCCGAAGCAGTTTGATGTCATTGTGACAGAAAACATGTTTGGCGATATTTTGAGCGACGAGGCCTCGATGCTGTCCGGTTCGCTCGGGATGCTGCCGTCAGCCAGCTTATCCGCTTCCGGGCCGAGTTTGTATGAGCCGGTTCACGGCTCGGCGCCTGATATTGCCGGTATGAACAAAGCCAATCCGATTGCCGCGATTTTGTCGGCCGCGATGATGCTTCGCCTGTCGTTCGGGCTCACCGCGGAAGCGGAGGCGGTAGAGCACGCGGTGTGGCAGGCGCTCGATCAAGGTTTGCGCACCGCCGACTTGGCGCCAAGCGGCGGCCGCATCGTATCCACGAACGAAATGGTCGAAGAAATCAAAGCGGCGGTGCTGGATTATACGACCATTGCTCAAATTAGGACCGTTTATACCTAAGACGTGCGAGGTGAAAACCAATGAAGCCGAAAACGATCATCGATAAAATTTGGGAAAACCACGTCGTCTACCGTGAGGAGGGCAAACCGGATTTATTGTACATCGATTTGCACTTAGTGCATGAAGTGACCTCGCCGCAAGCCTTTGAAGGATTGCGGCAAAAAGGGCGGAAGGTGCGGCGGCCGGATTTGACCTTTGCGACGATGGACCATAACGTGCCGACCGTTAACCGATTTGTGATTACCGACGAAGTGGCGCGCAACCAAATCGCTGCGCTTGAGCGCAACTGCCGCGAGTTCGGCATCCCACTGGCAGATTTGCATAGCGAAGAGCAAGGAATCGTGCACGTCATCGGTCCGGAGCTCGGCTTGACCCAACCGGGGAAAACGATCGTTTGCGGCGACAGCCATACGTCGACGCACGGGGCGTTTGGCGCGTTGGCGTTTGGCATCGGCACAAGCGAGGTCGAGCACGTGCTGGCGACGCAAACGCTTTGGCAGCATAAGCCGAAAACGCTGCAAATCTGCATCAACGGCCGCCTCGGCAAAGGGGTGACCGCCAAAGATGTCATCTTGGCCATTATCGGCCGCTATGGCGTTGGCGTCGGCACCGGCTATATTATTGAATTTACCGGTGAGGCGATCCGCCGCATGTCGATGGAAGAACGGATGACGATTTGCAACATGTCGATTGAAGCGGGGGCGAGAGCCGGGCTCATCAGCCCGGATGAAACGACATTCGCCTATTTGCGCGGCCGCAAATATGCGCCAAAAGGCGAAGCGTTTGAGCAAGCGGTCGAACGGTGGAGGGCGCTTGCAAGCGATGAGGGGGCGGAATACGACAAGACGATTGAAATCGACGCGTCGACGATCGCCCCGATGGTGACATGGGGTACAACCCCGGCGATGAGCACATCGGTCGATGGTGTCGTGCCGCATCCCGAGCAGTTTGAAAGCAAAACAGAGCAAAACGCGGTGCGCCGGGCGCTTGAGTACATGGGGCTCAAGCCGGGCACGCCGATTGCGGATATTCCGGTGCAGCACGTCTTCATCGGTTCGTGCACCAACTCACGCCTCAGCGATTTGCGCGCGGCGGCGAGCATCGTGAAAGGGAAAAAAGTGGCTCCGGGTGTACGGGCGCTCGTCGTGCCTGGATCGCAGCAAGTGAAAAAACAAGCCGAGGCGGAAGGGTTGGCGCAAATTTTCATCGATGCCGGTTTTGAATGGCGTGAGGCTGGCTGCAGCGCCTGTTTGGGCATGAACCCGGACATCATTCCGGAAGGCGAGCACTGTGCGTCAACGTCGAACCGCAACTTTGAAGGGCGACAAGGAAAAGGGGCGCGCACGCATCTCGTCAGCCCGGTGATGGCCGCGGCGGCTGCGATTTACGGACATTTTGTCGATGTGCGCCAGCTTGAAGCTGAGCTGGTCCGATGACGGGTGCTCCTTGATATGGCCGCCCCCGTTTTAGGGCTATCTTCTCAAAAGCGGCATAGAAACGAACGATACACGGGACGGAAGGGGAGAGACGGGATGAAGCCGTTTACGATTCACCGCGGGAAAACCGCCGGCATCGACCGGGCGAATATTGATACCGATCAAATCATTCCAAAGCAGTTTTTGAAACGGATTGAACGCACCGGCTTTGGCCAGTTTCTCTTTTACGATTGGCGGTATTTGAGCGACGGCACGCCAAATCCGGAGTTTGAGCTCAACCGCCCGGAAAACGAAGGGGCGACGATTTTAGTCGCCGATGAAAACTTCGGCTGCGGCTCATCGCGCGAACATGCGCCGTGGGCGCTCCAAGATTACGGATTTCGCGTCATCATTGCCCCATCGTTTGCCGATATTTTTTACAACAACTGCTTAAAAAACGGGCTGTTGCCGATCCGGCTGGATAAAGAGGATGTCCGCTACTTGCTGCGCCAAAGCGAGCGCGCAGACTATGAACTGACGGTTTCGCTTGAAGAACAGCGGGTATTTGACGATGAAGGATTTTCGCGTCCGTTTGACATCGACCCGTATCGAAAACAGCTGTTGCTAAAAGGATGGGACGAAATTGATTTGACGTTTGTGTACGAAGCGCATATCGCCGCCTACGAACGACGGCATTGTCCACGGCCGTAAGCGCCATGTGTTACGGGAGGCAAGGAGAGATGGGCTGCTCTGCCAATCGGCGGGCGCAGCCTTTTTCGCGTTTGACGGCGCCTGCGTCCAGAGGCCGGCTGCTTTTTGGCAAACAAGCGGTTTGTGTTACCCAGCAAGGCGCGGGTTGTTTCGCTAGGGAAAACTTGTTACACTGATGGTAAATGCAAATGGGAGCGGGCGAAGATGACCGGGAAAAAAGGAAAAATCATCATGTTTCCGCAAACGAAAGAACGACTGATGGAAGAAGCGTTTGCGGCGCTTGAAGCGAAACGCTACAAAGAAGCGCTCCGCTTTTTGCGCGCTGCTGAACAGCTTGGCGACCACAGTTTTCCTGTTCGCCTTGGGCTGGCTGTCTGTTGCTATGAGCTTGGAGACTACGATGAGGCGGAGTGGCGCCTCGCCGCCTTACTTGACGAACAGCCGAACAACAGCGATCTGTTGCAAATGTATCTCGCTGTGCTGCTGCAAACGAATCGATACAGCAAGGCGGAAACGGTGATCCGCGCCGCCTTGCGCCATCCGTCGCTATCCGCTTCGTTGCGCGAACAGCTTCATCAGCTGCTCCGGTTTAGTGAAAAAATGAATGCCCGCACGCTTCCGCCCGCGGAGTGGAAGCGGGTGAGACGGCTGCTTGAGTCCGGGGACATTGCTGAGCAGCTGCAACTGATTAAACAACTGGAAAAAGAAGACATCGAGCCGGTGTTGCCGTTGCTCAAGCAATATTTACGCGCACCGGAAAAAAGCCCGATGGCGAAAACGATGCTCCTTCGCCTGTTGACAGGAAAGCAAGTCAACGAAACGGTGACGGTTGAGAAATTTGGCCGTTGCATGGAGGTCGTCCCGTCAGCGTTGGACGAACAGACGGAAACGGAATTTGCTTCATCGCTGCTGGGTCGGCTTGAACAGCAGCTCGCGGCGGAAAGCCCGAGTTTGTATGAAACGGCGGCGGACATTTGGCTTCGCTATGCATATGTGTTGTACCCGTTTCCGCCAGAGCCGGCGGATGCAGCGGCCTGGCTTGCTGCTCTCCATTGGATGGCGAGCCGGTTTTTAGGCTTGGATGCTGACGCGACCGCCTTGGCCGACCACTACGGTGTGGAGGCGGCGGAGATGGAAACGATTTGCCAAAATCTATACGAAATAGAGGAACTTTCCTCCCTCTAATGGCTAGTTCTCTGTTGAAATATGGCTGTTGTATGTTATAATATAGTGGCTGTGCTATGTATCTGTTTTCGCATACTTGTCTACATAATTGGGCATCATAAAAAGATATGGACAAGCGGAGTGCGCTATGGTCCGAGCAATGATTTCAGGTGGAGGGAACAAGGATGTCAGTCAAATGGGAAAAACTTGAAGGGAACGAAGGCGTATTGACCGTTGAGGTCGACGCCGAGCAAGTGAACAAAGGCTTGGATGCCGCATTTAAAAAAGTGGTGAAAAATATTGCGCTGCCGGGCTTCCGCAAAGGGAAAGTGCCGCGTGTCCTGTTTGAAAAACGGTTTGGCGTTGAGGCGCTCTATCAAGACGCGCTCGATATTTTGCTGCCAGAGGCGTATGCCAAAGCCGTCGAAGAGGCAGGCATCGAACCGGTGTCAATGCCGGAGATTGACATTGAGCAAATGGAAAAAGGCAAAAGCTTAATTTTCAAAGCGAAAGTGACCGTAAAGCCGGAAGTGAAGCTCGGTCAATACAAAGGGCTTGAAGTGGAAAAAATGGATACAACCGTGACGGACGAAGATGTCGAAAACGAATTGAAACGTTTGCAAGAAAATTACGCCGAACTTGTCGTGAAAGAAGACGGGACGGTGGAAAACGGCGATACGGTCGTCATCGATTTCGAAGGGTTTGTCGACGGCGAGCCGTTTGAAGGCGGCAAGGCGGAAAACTATTCGCTCGAAATCGGTTCAGGCACCTTTATCCCGGGGTTTGAAGAACAGCTTGTCGGTATGAAAGCCGGCGAAGAAAAAGAAATTCAAGTGACGTTCCCGGAAGAATACCACGCTGAGCAGCTGGCCGGCAAACCGGCGACGTTCAAAGTGAAAGTGCATGAAGTGAAAGCGAAGCAATTGCCGGCTTTGGACGACGAGTTTGCGAAAGACATCGATGAAGAAGTTGAAACGCTTGACGAACTGAAAGCGAAAATCCGCGCCCGTCTGGAAGAAGCGAAAAAGAATGAAGCGGAAACGGCGTTGCGCAATGCGGTCGTCGAAAAAGCGGCTGCCAATGCGGAAATCGATATTCCGGCTGTCATGGTGCAAAACGAGACGGACCGGATGCTTCGCGAATTTGATCAACGACTGCAAATGCAAGGGCTGAACTTGCAGCTGTACTATCAATTCTCAGGTCAGGATGAAGCGGCGCTGCGTGAGCAAATGAAAGAAGACGCCGAAAAACGGGTGCGTGCGGCCTTGACGCTCGAAGCGATCGCCAAAGCAGAAAACATCGAGGTAACCGATGAAGAGGTGGAGGAAGAACTCCAAAAAATGGCGGAAGCCTACAACTTGAGCGTGGACAAGTTAAAAGAGCTGCTCGGCAGCTTGGATGGCGTCAAAGAAGATTTAAAATGGCGGAAAACGATCGATTTTCTTGTGGAGCACAGCACGGTTGCGGCATAATAATAAAGGTAGAAGGAACAAGGCGCGAGACGTTCGTGCCTTGTTCTTTATCTCAGTCATTGGCGCCTGGAGGTGATTTTTCAAACTTTTCTAATACACCACAGGTTTTTCATTCGCTTTTTTTGACGCATGTATGGTAAAATAGCGAATACATAAGTTTTTTGCAACATGGGATGGAGAGACATGATACATAACGCAGGTGCGATTTTGTTAGCAAGGGGTGAATGACATGTTTAAATTTAATGATGAAAAAGGGCAGCTAAAGTGTTCGTTTTGCGGCAAAACGCAAGACCAAGTGCGCAAGCTCGTCGCCGGCCCGGGCGTTTACATTTGTGATGAATGCATTGAATTGTGCACGGAGATCGTCGAGGAAGAGCTTGGAAACGAGGAAGAATTTGAATTTAAAGACGTGCCGAAGCCGATGGAGATCAGGGAAATTTTAGATGAATACGTCATCGGCCAAGATGACGCGAAAAAATCGCTCGCCGTTGCGGTTTACAACCATTATAAACGGATCAATTCCGGCAGCAAAATCGATGATGTCGAGCTGTCGAAAAGCAACATTTTGATGATCGGACCGACCGGGAGCGGGAAAACGCTGCTGGCGCAAACATTGGCGCGCATTTTAAACGTGCCGTTTGCCATCGCCGATGCGACATCGCTCACGGAGGCAGGCTATGTCGGCGAGGACGTCGAAAACATTTTGTTAAAGCTCATCCAAGCGGCGGATTATGATGTGGAACGGGCAGAAAAAGGCATTATTTATATCGATGAAATCGATAAAATCGCCCGTAAATCGGAAAACCCTTCCATCACCCGCGATGTTTCCGGTGAAGGGGTGCAACAGGCGCTGCTCAAAATTTTGGAGGGAACGATCGCCAGCGTTCCACCGCAGGGCGGTCGCAAACATCCGCATCAGGAGTTCATCCAAATCGACACAACGAACATTTTGTTCATTTGCGGCGGGGCGTTTGATGGCATCGAGCCGATCATTAAGCGCCGCCTCGGCAAAAAAGTGATCGGATTCGGTGCGGAAATGAACCAAGCCGATGTTGATGAGAAAAACTTGCTGTCGAAAGTGCTGCCGGAAGACTTGCTCAAGTTCGGGCTTATTCCGGAGTTCATCGGCCGTCTGCCGGTCATTACGACGCTTGAGCCGCTTGACGAACAGGCGTTGATCGATATTTTGACGAAGCCGAAAAACGCGATCGTGAAACAATACCAAAAAATGCTGGAGCTTGACGGCGTTGAACTCGAGTTTGAAGAAGCGGCGCTCCGGGAAATCGCGAAAAGAGCGATTGAGCGGAAAACGGGCGCGCGCGGCCTTCGCTCGATCATCGAAGGCATTATGCTCGATGTGATGTTTGAGCTGCCGTCGCGCGAAGATGTGCAAAAGTGCATCATCACGCTCGACACGGTGCGCGGCACAAAGCCGCCGACGCTGATCCGTCATGACGGCACCGTCATCGAGCTGGAACGGAAAACATCTGCCTGATGGGAAAACCGCCTTTTTTCGGCGGTTTCTTTTTTTGCCGCCCATGCCCTTGGCGCCGGTCGGCGCTTTTTTTGTTTATTCCCGCTCGTTCGCGGAGATACTATCATACTACATACCATCTAAAGGCAGGAGGATATCGGGGCATGGATTGGACGAACATCGTACTGGTCATCCAGCTGTTTTTCGGGGTCATCATCGGCCTTTATTTTTGGAATTTGCTAAGAGGGCAACGTGTGCAAAAAGTTTCGATTGATAAAGAGTCGCGCAAAGAGATGGAACAGCTCCGCAAGCTGCGTTCGATTTCGCTCACCGAGCCGCTGGCGGAAAAAGTGCGGCCGAAAAGTTTTGACGATATCGTCGGTCAGGAAGACGGCATCAAGGCGTTAAAAGCTGCTTTATGCGGCCCCAACCCGCAGCATGTCATCATTTACGGCCCCCCTGGCGTCGGCAAGACGGCAGCTGCTCGGCTCGTGCTTGAGGAAGCGAAAAAAAATCCGCTCTCCCCGTTTAAGAAAAATGCGGTGTTCGTGGAGCTTGACGCGACGACGGCACGTTTTGACGAGCGCGGCATTGCCGATCCGCTCATCGGCTCGGTGCACGACCCGATTTACCAAGGGGCCGGGGCGATGGGGCAAGCCGGCATTCCCCAGCCGAAGCAAGGGGCGGTGACGAACGCCCACGGCGGCGTTTTATTCATCGACGAAATCGGCGAGCTTCATCCGATCCAAATGAACAAGCTGCTGAAAGTGCTTGAGGACCGGAAAGTATTTTTTGAAAGCGCCTATTACAGCAAAGAAAATCTGCAAATCCCAAGCCATATTCACGATATTTTCCAAAATGGACTGCCGGCTGATTTCCGTCTTGTCGGGGCGACGACGCGCACGCCGAACGAAATTCCTCCGGCCATTCGCTCTCGTTGCCTGGAAGTATTTTTCCGTGAATTGGACCAAGATGAGATCGCCCTCATCGCCAAAAAGGCGGCGGAAAAAATCCGCCTGAACGTGTCAGAAAGCGGCATTCGCCTGCTTGCCGCCTATGCGCGCAACGGGCGGGAGGCGGTGAACATGATGCAAATCGCCGCCGGTCTTGCCATTACGGAAAACCGCGACAAAATTTTGGATAAAGACATTGAATGGGTCATTCATTCAAGCCAAATGGCCCCACGCTATGAAAAGAAAATTGCGTCCGCCCCGGCGGTCGGCGTCGTCAATGGCCTTGCCGTGTACGGCCCGAACACCGGCGCGCTTCTTGAAATTGAAGTGACCGCCTTGCCGGCGAAAGGAAAAGGGACGATCAACGTCACGGGCATTATTGAGGAAGAGAGCATCGGCAGCGCCGAAAAATCGGTGCGCCGCAAAAGCATGGCGCGCGGTTCAGCAGAAAACGTCATCACCGTGCTGCGGGCGATGGGCGTGCCGGCCGACCGTTACGACATTCATGTCAACTTCCCGGGCGGGGTGCCGGTTGACGGCCCTTCAGCCGGGGTGGCGATTGCAGTCGGCATTTATTCCGCCATTTACCAGCTTCCAGTCGATCATACGGTCGCGATGACCGGAGAAATCAGCATCCGTGGCTGCGTGAAACCGGTCGGCGGCGTGTTCGCCAAAATCAAAGCGGCCAAACAAGCCGGGGCGAAAAAAGTCATCATCCCGATTGAGAATATGCAATCGTTGCTAGGCGAAGTCAGCGGCATTCAAATCATCGCCGTCCGCCGCCTCGAGGAAGTGCTCGTCCATGTGTTCGGCGAAGAGGCGCTCCGCCGCGGCTCCGCGCTGCTGCCAGCGGCTATGGACCGCTCGGAGAAAAAGCTCGTCTAGCCAAAGGAAACGGCGGCAAGGCGAACGATTGGCAACGAAAGCGGGCGATCCGCTCGCAACCGAGTCGGGCGGTTCGCCCGGCCTCTCTTTTATGTACGGCTTCGGCGCAAGCGGATCGTCGCTGAAGTCGGTTTTTCTTTGCATGCAGATGGAGCGCCGCGCGCTTTTTCGTTCGTCAAATTTTACAAACCCGGCTACCGTACTATACAATAAACGAATAGAAGCGAGAGATGGAGGTGTTCGGCGTGAACGGAAAGAAAAAGGAGACGGTCGTTCCGCTTTTGCCGCTGCGTGGGCTGCTCGTGTTTCCGACGATGGTGCTCCATTTGGATGTCGGGCGCGAGAAATCGGTCAAAGCGCTCGAACAAGCCATGGTTGAGGATCATATGATTTTGCTGACGTCGCAAAAAGACGTTGCCATCGACGAACCGGACATGGATGACTTATATAAAATGGGAACGATCGCGCGCGTCAAGCAACTTCTAAAACTCCCGAACGGCACGTTCCGCGTGCTTGTCGAAGGCGTCGCTCGGGCGCTCATTACGGAAGTGATCAGCGAGGAGCCGTACTTTCTCGTCAAAGTCGAAAAGTTTGCTGATCGGGCGGCGAAAGATTTAGAAGATGAGGCGCTCAAGCGGACGATGCTTGAATATTTCGAGCAGTACATAAACTTGTCCAAGCGGCTGTCGGTCGACATTTACGCCTCGATCGTCGACATCGATGAGCCGGGGCGAATGGCGGACATCATCGCCTCGCACTTGCCGCTTAAGCTTGAGGAAAAACAGCGTATTTTAGAAACGATCGACGTGAAAGAGCGCCTCAATAAAATCATCCAAATTTTGCACAACGAAAAAGAAGTGCTCCAGCTTGAGAAAAAGATCAGCGCCCGCGTCAAGCAGTCGATGGAGCGGACGCAAAAAGAGTATTATTTGCGCGAGCAAATGAAGGCGATTCAAAAAGAGCTTGGCGAAAAAGAAGGAAAAACGGGCGAAGTCGAGGAGCTGAAAGAAAAAATCGAGGCGGCCGGCATGCCGGAGCATGTGAAACAAACGGCATTGAAGGAGCTTGACCGCTATGAAAAAATTCCGGCGACCTCAGCGGAAAGCACAGTCATTCGCAACTACCTCGATTGGCTCATCGCCTTGCCGTGGTCGAAAGAAACAGAAGACATCCACGACATTAAGCAGGCGGAAGCGATTTTAAACGAGGAGCATTACGGACTCGATAAAGTGAAAGAACGGGTGCTTGAATTTTTATCTGTCAAGCAGCTGACGAAATCGTTAAAAGGTCCGATTCTTTGCCTCGCCGGACCGCCGGGGGTCGGCAAAACGTCGCTCGCCCGCTCGATCGCCAAAGCGCTCGGCCGCCGCTTCGTCCGCGTTTCGCTCGGCGGCGTCCGCGACGAATCGGAAATTCGCGGCCATCGCCGCACGTATGTCGGCGCCATGCCGGGACGCATTATCCAAGGGATGAAAAAAGCAGGCACGATCAACCCCGTCTTCTTGCTTGATGAAATCGACAAAATGTCGAGCGATTTCCGTGGCGATCCATCGGCGGCCATGCTGGAGGTGCTTGACCCGGAGCAAAATCATACGTTCAGCGACCATTACATTGAAGAGCCGTACGATTTGTCGAAGGTAATGTTTATTGCGACTGCCAACTATTTGGCGGCGATTCCGCAGCCGCTGTTGGACCGGATGGAAGTGATTGAGATTCCGGGCTATACCGAAGTTGAAAAGCTCCATATTGCGAAGCGGCATTTGCTGCCGAAGCAGCTCGATGAGCACGGCTTGAAAAAAGCGGCGCTGCAAGTGCGCGATGATGCGATGCTTGCCATCATCCGCCATTATACGCGCGAAGCTGGAGTGCGGGAGCTGGAGCGACAGTTGGCGGCGATTTGCCGGAAGGCGGCCCGCCTCATTGTCTCCGGTGAGAAAAAACGGGTCGTCATCACAGAAAACAATCTCGAAGAATTTTTAGGAAAACGAAAATACCGCTATGGACAGGCGGAAGCGGAGGACCAGATCGGCGTGGCGACCGGTCTTGCGTACACCGCGTTTGGCGGCGATACGCTCGCCATCGAAGTGTCGCTCGCGAAAGGAAACGGCAAACTCGTTTTGACCGGCAAGCTCGGCGATGTCATGAAAGAATCAGCGCAAGCGGCGTTCAGTTATGTTCGATCGCGCGCTGAGGAACTCGGCATCGACCCGAAATTTCACGAAACGTACGACATCCATATTCACGTTCCGGAAGGAGCGGTGCCAAAAGACGGGCCGTCTGCAGGCATTACGATCGCCACCGCACTCATTTCCGCTTTGACGGGCAAGCCGGTGAGCCGCTTTGTCGGCATGACCGGGGAAATTACGCTGCGCGGCCGCGTTCTTGCGATCGGCGGCTTAAAAGAGAAAACGTTAAGCGCCCATCGTGCCGGATTGAAAACCGTCATTTTGCCGAAAGACAATGAAAAAGATTTGGCTGACATTCCGGAAACGGTGAAGCGCGACTTGCGCTTTGTGCTCGTCTCCCATCTCGATGAGGTGCTGCCGCACGCGCTGGTGGGGTGGAAGCGATGAATGTGAAGAAAGCAGAGCTTGTGACCAGTGCCGTCAAGCCGGAACAATATCCGGACGGCGGACGGCCAGAGGTGGCGCTCGCCGGCCGTTCGAACGTCGGCAAATCATCATTCATCAACAAAATGATCAACCGGAAAAACTTGGCGCGCACCTCCTCAAAGCCAGGGAAAACGCAAACGTTGAATTTTTATTTGATTAACGACTCGTTTTACTTTGTGGACGTGCCAGGTTATGGCTTCGCCCGCGTGTCGAAGCAGGAGCGGCAAAAATGGGGGAACATGATGGAGACGTACTTTACGACGCGCGAGGTGCTTAAGGCGGCGGTCCTGCTCGTTGATTTGCGCCATCCGCCGACGAAAGACGATGTGATGATGTACGAGTTTTTGAAACATTACGAGATCCCGGTGATCGTCATCGCGACGAAAGCGGATAAAGTGCCGCGCGGCAAGCATCAAAAACACGCGAAAATCGCGCGCGAGACGCTGCGGATGGCTGACGGCGACCCGCTCATTTTGTTTTCCGCCGAGACCGGACAAGGGAAAGACGAAGCATGGGCGGCGCTTTTGCCGTTTGTGGCCTCATGACGAAAACACCAGCGATTCCGCTGGTGTTTTCACTTCCAAGGCTATTTTCGCCTAGTCCATAATAGATAGACGCCGATGGCGATGAGTCCGAGCGGCCAAAACTTCCAGACAGAGGAAAGTCCGGCTTGGACGAGGTGAAA
This sequence comes from Geobacillus sp. Sah69, assembly GCF_001414205.1. NCBI lineage: Bacteria > Bacillati > Bacillota > Bacilli > Caryophanales > Anoxybacillaceae > Geobacillus > Geobacillus sp. Sah69. The sequence goes on from NZ_LLKS01000039.1 coordinate 107,029, forward strand.
GAACGGCTGGCCGCGCCCGGAAAACGTCAGCACGACAGCGAGAAGCAAGAAAAGCACGCCAAAGCCGGCCCCGCCTTTTTGTTTGCGGCTGCTGGCGAAAAAAGCGAACGCGATGAGGAAAAAAAACATGTTCACGCCGCGGGGCCAGGCCGAAAATGCACTCGCAAGGAGCAACTCAACGCCAAATCCGAGTAAAAGAAAGCCGGGGAAAAGGTAAGCATATTCACGCGCTGAATGCGCCTGGCCAAGCAAAGCCGCGCCGCAAATGGCAAGCAAGGCCGGCCACCCTTGGAAGAAATGGAAAAGGGGGGATTCCAACTGTCCGGCGAGAAAATACAGCCCGAGGCCGATGAACAAGATGCCGGCGAATACCGTTCGGGTTTTCATGATCGTCGCGTCCTCCGTTTCCCTTTTGGACATGTTTATGATAGAATGATCACTGTCTACAGTTTAGCATAGCTTTGGGGGTATGTTCACAATTTTTTCAAATCGGAACGATGGACGGTTGTGATATAATGATGGAAGGGATTCGGTCAATAAGGGGGATGGCATCGTGCAAATCGTAGTCGTTGGCGTCGACTATAAAACCGCCCCTGTAGAAATCCGCGAAAAGCTCGCGTTTGCAGAAGCGGAACTCGGTGCGGCGATGAAACAGCTCGCCGAGCAAAAAAGCGTACTCGAAAATGTGATCGTCTCGACGTGCAACCGGACGGAAGTTTATGCAGTGGTTGATCAACTGCATACCGGACGTTACTATATGAAAGCATTTTTAGCCGAATGGTTTGGCGTCAAAGTGGAAGCGATTGCTCCGTATTTGCGTGTGCTTGAAGGAGAAGCGGCCATAAAGCATTTGTTCCGCGTGGCGGCCGGCCTTGATTCGATGGTGCTTGGGGAAACGCAAATTTTAGGGCAAGTGAAAGACAGCTATTTGCTCGCTCAAGAGGTCGGGACGAGCGGCACGATTTTCAATCATCTGTTCAAGCAGGCGGTGACCTTTGCGAAGCGCGCCCACTCGGAAACGGGCATCGGCGCGCACGCTGTATCGGTCAGCTATGCGGCGGTTGAGCTGGCGAAGAAAATTTTCGGCCGCCTTGCCGGCAAGCACGTCTTGATTATCGGGGCCGGCAAAATGGGGACGCTGGCGGCGCAAAACTTGTACGGCAGCGGCGTCGGGAAGGTGACGGTTGTCAATCGGACGCTTGAAAAAGCGAAACAGCTTGCTAAGCAGTTTGCCGGCGAAGCGAAGCCGCTCGGCGAATTGTCATGCGCTTTGCTGGAAGCAGATATCGTCATCAGCTCGACGGGAGCCAAAGGCTATATTTTGACGAAGGAAATGGTGGCGCCGCTTGAGAAAATGCGCAAAGGCCGCCCGCTCTTTATGGTTGACATCGCGGTGCCGCGCGATTTGGATCCGGCGTTGGCTGATTTGGAAACGGTGTTTTTGTACGACATTGACGATTTGCAAGATGTGGTGGCGGCCAACTTGGCGGAACGACAAAAGGCAGCGGCTCGCATTGAAACGATGATCGAAGCGGAACTTATGGCGTTTAGCCAATGGCTGCAGACGCTCGGCGTCGTGCCAGTCATTGCCGCATTGCGCGAAAAGGCGCTGGCCATTCAAGCAGAAACGATGAAAAGTTTGGAGCGGAAACTGCCGCATTTGTCGGAGCGCGACTGGAAAGTGTTGAATAAGCATACGAAAAGCATTATTAACCAGCTGCTCCGCGATCCGATTTTGCAGGCGAAGGAACTCGCCGCCGGCCCGAATGCCGAGGAGGCGCTTTTGCTGTTTATGAAAATTTTCAATATCGAAGATGCGGTGAAAGCCGAGCGGCATATAGAGCAGGCGAAATCCGTGCAATGCGATGAACAAGACGCGGAAGCGGTCCGTGCCGCCCGCCCATCATGGCAGCTGTAAGGTGGGATGGATGGTGGCGCTGTTGTATGAGTTGTCCATTTTGCTTTACATCGCTTCGATCCTATTCTATTTCATCGATTTTTTGCAACAAAACCGGAAGGCGAACGACATCGCCTTCTGGTTGCTTTCTATTGTGTGGCTTTTGCAGACAGTGACGTTTGTTTCTCGCATCATGGAGACGAAGCGCTTTCCGATTTTAACGATGTCGGAAGGGCTTTATTTTTACGCTTGGCTGCTCATTACGCTGTCGCTCGTCATCAATCGGCTGCTGCGCGTCGATTTCATCGTCTTTTTTACGAACGTGCTTGCTTTTTTTATTTTGGCCATTCATACGTTTGCACCGTCTTCGCAGTCGCCGGCTGTTGCGGAGCGGCTCGTCTCGGAGCTGCTGATCATCCACATCACCCTTTCGCTCGGAGCGTATGCGGCGTTTACGCTGTCGTTTCTGTTTTCGGTGCTTTACATGTTGCAGTACAGTTTGCTGAAAAAGAAAAAGTGGGGGGCGCGCCTTTGGCGCATGGCGGATTTGTCGCGGCTTGATTGTTTGTCGTATGTTTTAAACGCGCTCGGCTTACCTATGTTGTTATTAGGGCTCATTCTTGGCGTGATTTGGGCGTATATTCAAATCGACCATTTCCATTGGTATGATGCGAAAGTGCTCGGGTCGTTTGTCGTTCTTCTCGTCTATGGCGTCTATTTTTACAAGCGAGTCGTCCGGCAGATGCAAGGGAAGGCGATCGCGCTATGGAATATCGGTTCGTTTTTATTTTTGCTTGTCAACTTTTTCTTGTTTGGTAGTTTGTCAAAATTTCATTTCTGGTATTCGTAATCGAGGTGGAACGAGATGCGGAACATTGTCGTTGGCTCGCGGCGCAGCAAGCTTGCCTTGACCCAGACGAAGTGGGTGATCAACGAATTGAAACAGCTTGGGGCGCCGTTTACGTTTGAAGTGAAAGAAATCGTCACGAAAGGAGATCGGGTGCTTGATGTTACGCTCTCGAAAGTCGGGGGCAAAGGGTTGTTTGTGAAAGAGATTGAGCATGAATTGCTCGCCGGCGGCATCGATATGGCGGTCCATAGCATGAAAGATATGCCGGCTGTGCTGCCCGAAGGTTTAGTGATCGGTGCGGTTCCACGCCGCGAAGATGCACGCGATGTGCTTGTCAGCAAAGGAAACCGGATGCTCTCCGACTTGCCGCCTGGGTCGGTCATTGGCACGAGCAGCTTGCGCCGTTCGGCGCAGTTGCTTGCCTATCGCCCGGATTTGACGATCAAATGGATTCGCGGCAATATTGACACAAGGTTGGCGAAGCTCGAAAGCGAAGAGTACGATGCGATCGTGTTAGCGGCGGCGGGTCTTGCGCGCATGGGTTGGGGCGATGACGTCATCAGCGACTATCTTCCTTTTGATGTCTGTGTTCCGGCGGTCGGCCAAGGGGCGCTGGCGGTCGAATGCCGGGAGGATGATGACGAATTGCGCCAATGGCTCAGCCGGTTAAACGACGAGCAAACCGAGCGGGCTGTTCGGGCGGAGCGCACCTTTTTGCAGCAAATGGAAGGAGGCTGTCAAGTGCCGATTGCCGGCTACGCGGAAGTGAAGGAGGGGACGGTGCGTCTTACCGCGCTTGTCGCCTCCCCGGATGGCAAAGAAATGTATAAAGAAATCGTTACTGGCGCCGATCCGGAAGCGGTCGGCCGACAGGCGGCTGCTGTCTTGATCGAACAAGGGGCGAAAGCGCTCATCGAGCGGGTGAAACAGGAGTTGAGCCAATCATGACACACAGCGCGCTCGCCGGCAAAACGGTGCTCGTGACGCGCGGCAAAGAGCAGGCGGCATCGTTTTCTGCCAAGCTGCGCGCTGTCGGCGCCGTGCCGGTCGAGATCCCGCTCATTGCCATCCGACCGGCGGCGCCGGAAGAAATCGCTTCTATGGTTGAGCGGCTTGGCGAATACCGTTGGCTCGTTTTCACAAGCGCGAACGCCGTCCGCTTCTTTTTTCCGCACGTTTCGTTGCCGCGGCCGCTGCCCGAGATGGCTGTCGTCGGTCGGAAAACAGCGGCGGCGCTCGCCGAGCATGGTCTTTCCCCGGCGCTTGTGCCGGATGATTACACCGCTGAACGGCTGGCTGACTTGCTCATGCCGCGCGTCAAACAAGGCGACCGGGTGCTGTTTGTCAAAGGCAATTTGGCGCGCCCGACCTTGCCTGAGGCGTTGCGAAACGCCGGCGCCGCGGTCGACGAGCTCACGGTGTATGAGACCGAGCCTGATGAAAACGGCCGGGAGCGGTTGTTGTCGCTGCTGCGCCGGCGGGAGCTTGATGCGGTCACCTTGATGAGCCCGTCGGCGGTTGACAGCCTTGTCCGCCTTCTCGACAAAGAAGTGGATGCCCTTCTTTCCGGTGTTGCGGTCGCCTGCATCGGACCGGTGACGAAAGAAGCGGCCGAGCGGGCGGGCATTTCGGTCCATATTTGTCCGACGGATTACACCACGGATGGTATAATCAAAGCGATGGAACAATATTTTTCCATGGAGGGACGATGAATGGCACTGTCATTTGACCGCCATCGCCGTTTGCGGCAAACGGCTGCGATTCGGGCGATGGTGCGTGAGACGCATCTTCGCGTCGAGGATCTCATTTATCCGCTGTTTGTGGTCGAGGGAAGCGGCATTAAGCGGGAAGTGCCGTCGATGCCAGGGGTTTACCATTTATCGCTTGACCGTTTATCTGAGGAAGTGGACGACATCGCCAAGCTTGGCATTCCCGCCGTCATGGTGTTTGGTGTGCCGAATGAAAAAGATGAAGTCGGTTCGCAGGCGTATTGCGAAACAGGGATTGTTCAGCGGGCGATCCGCCAAATCAAAGCTGAACACAAAGATCTAGTCGTCATTGCGGATACGTGTTTATGTGAATATACGAGCCACGGCCATTGCGGCGTCGTCGAAAACGAGCGCGTGCTGAACGACCCGTCGCTCGAGCTCCTCACCAAAACGGCGGTGAGCCAAGCGCAAGCCGGCGCCGACATCATCGCGCCGTCGAACATGATGGACGGCTTTGTCGCCGCCATTCGCCGTGGGCTTGATGAAGCAGGGTTTGAGTATGTGCCGATCATGTCGTATGCAATCAAATACGCTTCGGCATTTTACGGCCCGTTCCGTGATGCCGCCGACAGCGCGCCGCAGTTTGGCGACCGGAAGACGTACCAAATGGATCCGGCCAACCGCCTTGAGGCGTTTCGCGAGGCGGAGTCGGATGTCAAAGAAGGCGCTGATTTCTTGATGGTGAAGCCAGCGCTTGCCTACATGGATATTATCCGCGACGTCAAAAACCGTTTTCCGCTTCCGCTTGTCGCCTATAACGTGAGCGGCGAGTATGCGATGGTCAAAGCGGCGGCGCAAAACGGCTGGATCGATGAGAAGTCGGTCGTCATGGAAATGTTGACAGGGATGAAACGGGCGGGCGCAGATTTGATCATTACGTATTTTGCCAAAGATGTCGCCCGCTGGCTGGCTGAATAGAGAGGAGGGCGGAAGCATGCGAAGCTACGAACGGTCAAAAACCGCTTACGAAGAAGCGGTGAAATTGATGCCGGGCGGGGTGAACAGCCCGGTGCGCGCCTTCAAGTCGGTCGGGATGACGCCGATTTTCATGGCGCGCGGCCAAGGAGCGAAAATTTACGATATTGACGGCAATGAGTACATTGATTACGTACTGTCATGGGGTCCGCTCATTTTAGGGCATGCCAACCCGCAGGTCGTGGAAGCGTTGAAGCGCGTGGCGGAACAAGGCACAAGCTTTGGCGCTCCGACATTGCTTGAAAATGAGCTCGCCAAGCTCGTGATTGAGCGGGTGCCGTCGGTGGAAATCGTGCGGATGGTCAACTCCGGTACGGAGGCGACGATGAGCGCCCTCCGCTTAGCGCGCGGCTACACGAAGCGCAACAAAATTATCAAATTTGAAGGCAGCTACCACGGCCACGGCGATTCGCTGCTCATTAAAGCCGGATCCGGCGTGGCGACGCTCGGCCTGCCGGACAGCCCGGGCGTGCCGGAATCGGTCGCCCAGCATACCATCACGGTGCCGTACAACGATTTCGACAGCGTCCGCTATGCGTTTGAGCGGTTTGGCGAAGACATCGCCGCGGTGATCGTCGAACCGGTCGCCGGCAATATGGGCGTCGTTCCACCAGTGCCTGGCTTTTTGGAAGGGCTGCGCGAGGTGACGAAACAATACGGAGCCTTATTGATTTTCGACGAGGTCATGACCGGGTTCCGCGTCGATTACCACTGCGCCCAAGGGTATTATGGCATTGAGCCGGATTTGACGTGCCTTGGCAAAGTGATCGGCGGCGGCTTGCCGGTTGGGGCGTACGGGGGCAAAGCCGAGATCATGGAGCTTGTCGCGCCGAGCGGGCCGGTGTACCAAGCCGGCACGCTCTCCGGCAATCCGCTCGCCATGACGGCCGGGTACGAGACGCTCCGCCAGCTGACGCCGGAAACGTACGAAGAGCTTGGCCGCAAAGCGGCGCGCCTTGCGGATGGGCTTCATCAGGCAGCAGAGAAATACGATATCCCGCATACGATCAACCGCGCTGGGTCGATGATCGGCTTTTTCTTCACGAACGAGCCGGTGGTCAACTACGAGACAGCGAAAACGTCCGACTTGGAGCTGTTTGCCGCCTATTATCGGGAAATGGCGAATGAAGGCATTTTCCTGCCGCCGTCGCAATTTGAAGGGCTGTTTTTGTCGACGGCGCACAGTGATGATGATATTGAATATACGATTGCCGCTGCTGAGCGGGTGTTTGCCCGTCTGCGCGGATAAGGAAAGGGGCTGCCGACGGTCGGCAGCCCAATTTTTTATCATACCGCCTCGTTTCCGTTCATACAATGGATAATGTCATAGAAACTATTTGCCGAAGGGACGGAAGGAGGAGGCCCGGTTGGAGCAATCGTATTTGCGTTTTTCATTGGAAGAATCGGTCTGGTTTAAAAGAGGACAGGAAGTCGCCGAGTTTTTATCCATTTCTCTTGATCCGGTCATTTCCGTCGATGAGTACGACCAATATATTACGATCCGCGGCGCGCTTGAGTTGAGCGGCGAATTCCGCCAAGCGGGCGAAGGGCAGGCTGAAGCGGATGACGACGTGTTTGAGCTGGCTGGTTATCGGTTCATTCAGCACATTTCGGTGCGCGAAGACGGGATCAGCGAACTGTCGCACCGCTTTCCAATCGATATTACGATTCCAAAAAACCGCATTCGTTCCCTTGAGGATGTGTACGTGACGGTTGAATCGTTTGATTATGATTTGGATGAAAACGGAAGATTGCTGATCACTGCCGACATTTCGATCAGCGGCATCAGTGAAGCGCCGCTTGACGATGATTTGCCGGACGATGAGGAGGACGATGAGCCGCTGTTTGCCCCGTTTGAATCAATCGCCCGCAAGGAAGCGGCCGGTAAGGAAGCGTTTGCTTCCGCGGATGATCTCACCGATGAGGCGGATGAACAGCCGGTTTTTGCCGCCGACGAAACGACCGTTTCCGTCATGGAGCCGGCCGCCATGCGTCATGAAGAAACGGAGGCTGAGGAAGAAGAGGAGGCCAAAGAGCCGTTTTTGCCGCTTGAGACGGAAACGAAGGAGGTCAGCGCACAGACGGAGGAAGACATCGCTTCGCTGCTGCCGCCAACTGAGGCGAAGGTATCGATCGGGGCGGCGAAAAAGGCGGTTGAGGAAGAAGAAACGAAAACAAAAAGCGAAAATGCGCTTTACTTGACGAAACTGTTTGCGAAAAGCGAGGAGAAAGAGTTTACGAAACTGAAAATTTGCATCGTCCAGCAAGGAGATTCATTGGACAAGATTGCCGAACGGTATGATGTGACCGTCTCGCAGCTTTTGCGCGCCAACGATTTGGAAGGCCCAGATGACGTGCACGAGGGGCAGCTGCTCTATATTCCGGCCATGGCGGGAAGCCGTCCTTTCTCATGAAAGGAACGCTTTCCGTTTCTTTTGCCGATAAGGGGGCGTAACAAATGGCCGCACAGGCTGACCGATATGAGGCTGTGCTCGCCCAGTACGGTCTTCGTCCAGAGCGCATGGAGCAGCGAGGCAAAGCCGTCAAAGTATACACGAACCGCGGTGTTTTCGCCTTAAAGCCGCTTGAAAGCGAGCAAGAAGCCGCCGCCGTTTGGCAGTCTCTTCAGCATGGCGGCCCCCATTGTCTCCCGCTTTACCTGACGCGGCGGCGGTCGCTGTTTGCCACAGAAGGCAGGCGCCTTTATTATTTGCAAGCATGGCATGACGGCGAATCAAAGGTGGAGAAGGATGCGGTGGACGCCTTTTTTCGCGAGCTCGCCCGCCTCCATCGCGCCACCGTCCGTACGATCGAGGTGAGTGAGGAAGAGGCGGCGGCGTACCGAAAGCAAAAAAAGGACGAATGGCAACGGGCGCGGATGGTTTGGGAAGAACGGATTGAGCGGTACGAAGCGGCGTGGTACATGTCTCCGTTTCAGCTCCAATGCTGCACCTATTTTCATGAGGTGATGCGCGCGTACTCGTTCGCTGAAGAACGGCTCGATGTGTGGGAAGAGACGCTCAAAGAGACGAAGCAATGGCGCATCGCCTGGGTGCACGGCAAAGCGCGCCTCTCCCACCATCTCCCGCCGTATTGGATCAGTTGGGAGCGGGCGCATTGGAATTCGCCGCTCTTTGATGTGATCGCCGCGCTCCGTTTTCACGTACAGACAATGCCGCCGCTTGGGCGCGAGTGGCTTGAAGGGATGGGGGAGTACGAGAAGGAGCTGCCGCTGTCCGACGGGGAGCGGGCGTTTTTATACAGCCATTTGGCGGAGCCGCGTGGGTTTGTCCGCTGTTTGGAGCGGTATGAGGCCGCTTCGCGGAACGAGCGGAACGAACGGGAATATGTGACCGCGCTGCAACGTTGTTACTGGGCGTTCAAAAACATGGAGGCCGTTGTCATGCATCTTGTCCAACGCGACGCCGCGCAGCAGGAAGAGGCGATGGATAATGAACAGCCGGCGGATGAAAGCAGCAATGGTTAAATGGATTTTGAATCCAGCCCAACAAAACGGCGTCGCACTAAATCCATTCCAAATGGAGCGCCACGGCAATGAAAACGAAGATGGCCAATAAAATGACATCAAACGTCGTTGGCAGAAAAATGGTGCGGATCGCTTGAAAAATGGTGAGCGGGATGATCACTTGGGCGCAGACGGCGCGCACTTGCCGAAGCCAAGGCGGCCATGAATACGGGTTGAATCGCCGCATCGGTGTTCCCTCCTTCTCCGGTTTACTATACAATATGAAACGTGCGGTGGTTTGTCACCAAATGCACACGGATGGAATAAATAAATAAAAACTTGGCAAAGATGATGGACAATGGTAGTATAATAATCGAATCATGACGACAAAAGCGAAGACGGGGAGGAGTACAGCGGTCCGCGCCTGCAGAGAGGGAAATCAGAAGCTGCGAGATTTCCTAGGATGACGGCTGCTGGAAGGTCGCCCTTGAGCTGCTTCTTTGAAAGGCGCTGCTGCCGAGTAGAGGAAGCCGGCATCATGCCGTTATGCCAATGAAGCGCTTAAGCTTCTAGAAGGCCGGTCAACTAAACTGATTGTGGGCTCGCCAGCCGATGTTTCACCGGTGGGTTGGCCGTGTTGCGGTTCTCTTCATCACCAGCCTTCTAGGCTTAAGAAAAAAGGTGGTACCGCGAAAGCAGCTCCTTTCGTCCTTTTCGGATGAAAGGGGCTTTTTTGCTTGCCGGCTGTGCGGCATTGCTTAGTGGGAAGCCGCCGTCGGCCGCATTGTCCATCATGTTGAAGGAGGGAAATGAAACATGGCACAGCACGAAGTGTCGATGCCGCCCAAATACGACCATCGCGCCGTTGAAGCCGGGCGCTACGAATGGTGGCTGAAAGGAAAATTTTTTGAAGCGACCGGTGATCCGAACAAACGACCGTTTACGATCGTCATCCCGCCGCCCAACGTCACCGGCAAATTGCACTTAGGGCATGCGTGGGATACGACGCTGCAAGACATCATTACGCGCATGAAGCGGATGCAAGGGTATGACGTCCTGTGGCTTCCGGGAATGGATCACGCCGGCATCGCCACCCAGGCGAAAGTCGAGGAAAAATTGCGCCAGCAAGGGCTGTCGCGCTACGATTTAGGCCGGGAAAAATTTTTAGAAGAAACGTGGAAGTGGAAGGAAGAATACGCCGGCCATATTCGCAGCCAATGGGCGAAGTTAGGGCTTGGGCTTGATTACACGCGCGAGCGGTTTACACTTGACGAAGGGCTTTCCAAAGCGGTGCGCGAAGTGTTCGTCTCGCTCTACCGGAAAGGGCTCATTTACCGCGGCGAATACATCATCAACTGGGATCCGGTGACGAAAACCGCGTTGTCGGACATTGAGGTTATTTATAAAGAAGTGAAAGGCGCGCTCTACCATATGCGCTATCCGCTCGCCGACGGCTCCGGCTTCATCGAGGTGGCGACGACCCGTCCGGAGACGATGCTCGGCGATACGGCCGTTGCCGTGCATCCGGATGACGAGCGGTACAAGCACTTGATCGGCAAAATGGTGAAACTGCCGATCGTTGGCCGCGAAATTCCGATCATTGCCGACGAATATGTCGATATGGAGTTCGGCTCCGGAGCGGTCAAAATTACGCCGGCGCACGACCCGAACGACTTTGAAATCGGCAATCGCCACAACTTGCCGCGCATTCTCGTCATGAACGAAGACGGCACGATGAATGAAAACGCCATGCAATACCAGGGGCTTGACCGGTTTGAATGCCGGAAGCAGATCGTCCGCGATTTGCAAGAACAAGGCGTCCTCTTTAAAATCGAGGAGCACGTGCACTCAGTCGGTCATAGCGAACGGAGCGGCGCGGTTATTGAACCGTATTTGTCGACGCAATGGTTTGTGAAAATGAAGCCGCTCGCCGAAGCCGCCATCAAGCTCCAGCAAACCGACGGCAAAGTGCAGTTCGTGCCGGAACGGTTTGAAAAAACGTATTTGCATTGGCTTGAGAACATCCGCGACTGGTGCATTTCACGCCAGCTTTGGTGGGGGCATCGCATCCCGGCATGGTACCATAAAGAAACAGGCGAAATTTACGTTGACCATGAGCCGCCAGCGGACATTGAAAATTGGGAACAAGACCCGGATGTGCTTGATACATGGTTCAGCTCGGCGCTCTGGCCGTTCTCGACCATGGGCTGGCCGGATACCGACTCGCCGGATTACAAGCGCTACTACCCGACCGATGTGCTTGTCACCGGCTATGACATCATTTTCTTCTGGGTGTCGCGCATGATTTTCCAAGGGCTTGAATTCACCGGAAAGCGTCCGTTCAAAGACGTGCTCATCCACGGTCTCGTCCGCGACGCCCAAGGGCGGAAAATGAGCAAATCGCTCGGCAACGGCGTCGATCCGATGGATGTGATCGACCAGTACGGCGCCGATGCGCTCCGTTACTTCTTGGCGACCGGCAGCTCGCCGGGGCAAGACTTGCGCTTCAGCACAGAAAAAGTCGAAGCGACGTGGAATTTTGCTAACAAAATTTGGAACGCCTCGCGCTTTGCCTTGATGAACATGGGCGGCATGACGTACGAGGAGCTTGATTTGAGCGGCGAAAAAACGGTCGCCGACCATTGGATTTTAACGCGTCTCAACGAAACGATCGAGACGGTGACGAAGCTCGCTGAGAAATACGAATTCGGCGAAGCGGGGCGTACGCTGTACAACTTTATTTGGGACGACTTGTGCGACTGGTACATTGAAATGGCGAAATTGCCGCTTTACGGTGACGACGAAGCGGCGAAAAAGACGACGCGCTCCGTGTTGGCGTATGTGCTCGACAACACGATGCGCCTGCTTCACCCGTTCATGCCGTTCATTACCGAGGAAATTTGGCAAAACTTGCCGCATGAAGGCGAATCGATCACCGTCGCTCCGTGGCCGCAAGTGCGCCCTGAGCTGTCGAACGAAGAAGCCGCGGAAGAAATGCGGATGCTCGTCGACATCATCCGCGCCGTCCGCAACGTCCGCGCCGAAGTGAACACGCCGCCGAGCAAGCCGATTGCGCTCTATATTAAGGTGAAAGATGAACAAGTGCGGGCGGCGCTCATGAAAAACCGCGCCTATCTTGAGCGGTTCTGCAACCCGAGCGAGCTCTTGATTGATACAAACGTTCCCGCGCCGGACAAAGCGATGACGGCGGTCGTCACCGGCGCCGAGCTCATCATGCCGCTTGAAGGATTGATCAATATTGAGGAAGAAATGAAGCGGCTTGAAAAAGAGCTTGACAAGTGGAACAAAGAAGTCGAGCGCGTCGAAAAGAAACTGGCGAATGAAGGCTTTTTGGCGAAAGCGCCGGCTCATGTCGTCGAAGAAGAGCGGCGCAAGCGGCAAGATTACATCGAAAAACGCGAAGCCGTCAAGGCGCGCCTTGCCGAGCTCAAACGGTAGACAAACGATCTGGCGGTTGATTATGATGAAGACGAATCCGCTTTCCTGTGGATTCGTCTTTTTCGATGGATCATGATAGAAGGTTTGTCATATTCTGAGAAGAGGTTTGTTGTCAACATATACTCGCTTTCGTCACGCTTCTCGATGTGTGGCGCATCTGCCGCATGAAGCCGACAGGGGGCGGCAAGACACCAATGGAAAAAGGAGGACGATGAACATGGTTCGAACGTATGAAGAAGCAGTCGCTTGGATTCACGGGCGGCTGCGGCTCGGCATGAAACCGGGATTGAAACGGATGGAATGGATGATGGAACAACTCGGCCACCCGGAACGCCGCGTCCGCGCCGTCCATATCGGGGGAACGAACGGCAAAGGGTCAACGGTCGCCTATTTGCGCTCGATTTTGCAGGCGGCGGGCTATTCGGTCGGCACGTTCACCTCGCCGTATGTCGAGCAGTTTAACGAACGAATCAGCATCAACGGCGAACCGATTTCCGATCAAGAGATCGTCGAGCTCGTGCGAGTCATTCAGCCGCTTGCCGATGAGTTGGAACAAACAGAGTTTGGCGGACCGACCGAGTTTGAAGTGATCACGGCGATGATGCTGTATTATTTTGGAAAACAGAACATTCAAGACATCGTGCTCGTCGAAGTCGGGCTTGGCGGCCGCTTGGACTCAACCAACATCATTTATCCGCTCGTTTCCGTCATTACAAACGTCAGCTACGATCATATGAACATTTTAGGCGATACGCTTGGGCAAATCGCCGCGGAGAAAGCCGGAATCATTAAATCGGGCGTGCCGCTTGTGACGGCGGTGAAGGAACCGGAGGCGTGGGAAGTGATCGCCAAAACGGCGGCGGAGCGGAAGGCGAAAACATATCGTCTCGGCGTCGATTTCACCGTTTCCGACCGGCAGGCGACGGTGGAAGGGGAGCAGTTTTCGCTTGTCACGCCGTTTGCCGAATATCGCGATTTGCGCATTCAAATGCCCGGCGCCCATCAAGTCGAAAACGCGGCGGTGGCGGTGATGGCGGCAGAGTTGTTGCGCCTTGGCTATTCATTTTTGATCGATCCGGAGCATATCGCCGATGGGCTGGCCACAGCCGCTTGGCCCGGCCGGTTTGAGCGGGTGAGTGATAGTCCACTCATCATCCTTGACGGCGCCCATAACGAAGCCGGGATTCGCTCGCTCGTGGAGACGGTGCGCGCCCATTATCCTGACAAACGCGTCCATGTCTTGTTCGCCGCGCTGACAGACAAGCCGCTTGAGCGGATGATTCAGCTGCTTGATGAGCTCGCGGATACGATCACATTTACGACGTTTGATTTTCCGCGCGCGGCAGCGGCGGAACAGTTGACAGAGCTTTCGACTCATCAACAAAAGGCAGCTGTTCGTCAGTGGAAAGAATGGATCCGTGAGCAGACATCACGGTTGACTGAGCGGGATCTGCTTTTGATTACAGGATCCTTGTACTTTATTTCTGAAGTAAAAAAAGGAATGAGATAAGGAAAATTTTGCTATCAACTGCAATAGTAGAATGATATAATGTAAATAGGAATTTTGTCTCGAATGGGGAGAGGAAAATGGGGAAAAGGAAGCTTTTCCAATGGTTGATCGTAGCGATATGGGCATTTGTGCTCATGTTTGGATCAGTAGGGAAAGGGGAGACGGTGCAAGCAGCCTCTTCCTCTCTGCCGTCGCTCCAATTTCAATTGTCTGCGTTGCAACCAGAGTATGTTAAACCTCCGAATGCCGATGCAAGAGGGAGGCTTGATGTGACGCTCAATCCGCAAGGAGCGGTGTCCACCATCATCCGCCCTCCAATCGACGTCGTGTTTGTCATGGACGTGTCGGGGTCGATGACGGCAATGAAGCTGCAAAGCGCCAAATCTGCTCTGCAAGCGGCGGTCAACTACTTTAAGTCCAATTACAACCAAAATGACCGCTTTGCTCTTATTCCGTTTTCCGATGGAGTGCGGGAAGCAAGTGTGGTTCCGTTTGGGAAGTACTCGAATGTTGCAAGTCAGCTTGATGCCATTCTCAATACCGGCAACAGCTTGACCGCCAGCGGCGGAACGAACTATTCGGCTGCTTTGTCTCTTGCTAAATCGTATTTCACGGATCCAACGAGGAAAAAGTATATCATTTTCTTAACGGATGGCATGCCGACGGTGTTGAATGCAGTCGATACGATTACGTATCGGGAGGTCAAGCAGAATTTTGGGGGTGGATATTCCTATACAGGGAATAGAGTAACCGATTCTCTTTCGGTCACATACGAATTGTACAGCGATGGACGGACTGCCGGTATCCGTTTTACCGACAACAAAGGATATTCTCGCCGATTTTACAGCGACGGCCAAGATTATGTTGATGGATGGCGGGTATCTTGGGATAACGGCTATTCGTTCACTTACAGCAGCATTGAAGGAAAAATCCGAGCCGATGCCACAGCGGTGGCAAAAACGCTCGGGATGAACAATATCCCCCTTTACTCAATCGGCTTCGGCGACAATGATGAAGTTGATATGGACTATCTACGGTCGCTTTCAGCGACTGCCGGCGGCGAGGCGCGCCAAGGAACGGCGCAAAATTTGACCGCCTTGTTCCAACAGTTTTCCCAGCTTGCCACCACGCCGGCGATCACAGGAACGATCCGCATCCCGCTTTCGTCGTTTGGCGGCAATGTCGCCGTTGCGGAAAACGGCCAAGTATGGCTGGATGAAAATAAGCAAAATGCGTATATTTCGTTTTCCATCCCATACCAAGTTGGTCAAGGCACTCCGGCGCCGGTGACGATTCCGATTCCCGTGTCATTTAAAGCAAAAGGGACATATACGTTCACTGCTGAACTGACGTATCGCGATGTGTATGGCCAACCACAGCCGGCTGTGACGAAAACGGTGACCGTCACGGTCAAAGACGAAGCGCCGCCGTCGTTTACTGGAACGGTGAAGCTGCAAGGGCTGACCAATGATGTCACAAGCTTAATCAAACGGGGGGCAACCGATGGCGACGACAACCGCTTCCGGGCTACGTATTCGCTGTCGCTTGTCGGGTATGTCGGCAATGCGACAGGGACGATCAGCAATGTGAGCATTGTCCAAGAACTGCCCGATGGCATCTCCGTTGTTCCCGATGGCAAAGTCATAACCTATGTGGAGAATGGTAAGCGTTATGCCAAATGGTCTTTCACCAATCAAATGTTCGACTACAGCCAGCTGAATAAGCTCATGCTCTCCGCACAGTGGGTGATGCAGGCGGATTATGCGATGAACAATGTCCAATTGCCCCCTGCCGTTGTGACGTTCGCCGACAGCCGCTATGGGGTGAGGACGTCGACGCTTTCGCTGCCGGCAGAACGGATCGGCATGAGGGTTCGTTTAGATGATTTTCCGAACTTTTACTATGAAGGCGATGAGAGTGGGCTAATCAGCAAATGGCAAACGTTCAGCGCTTCTTCCTCTCTAATTGGAACGAGCAAACATCCTAACTCGTATGGATTGCTGCAGCTCCCTGTCAAGGCGCTTCAATATGACCCAACTGATGACGGCGTGTTGCTTGTCACCTACAGCAATGGCCAAACGGTGCCTGTGTATATTAAGCCGCATCTTTTGGTGACAACATCAAAAGGCACAGTGGCGAATGGAGCGATGACGTACGAGGCGCCTACCGTCAAATTGATGGGACCGGTGGCCGGTGAAGGGGTGTCGTATCAGTATCAGATTGTGCGCAATGGCGTGGCGTCCGCTTGGACGGCGCTCAGTTCTCCGTATGAAATTCCGATCTCAAACGATGGATCGTACACAGTGAACGTGCAGTCGTCAGGAGGATTGACGAGAGGAACGGGAATAGGGAGCGCGGTGTTTGCGTATACGAAGCTGATCACCGAGCTGAAGTTTGGTTCATATCAAACGACGATGAACGTCGGAGATGTGCAGACCATTCCGGTGACGATTGTACCGAGCGATGCGACGAACAAAACACTAGTATGGTCGTCAAGCGATAATGCCGTGGCTGTTGTGCAAAATGGAGTTGTAACAGCGCTGAAACCAGGGACGGTTGCCATCACCGTGCGCTCTACAGACGGCGGGAATGCCTCTGCGACGGCGTCCATCCGTGTGATTGATCCGTACGTAGCGCTCACAGGCATGGCTTTCCGCAATCCGGTGATTTATATGAATCTGGACGATCCTCTGCTCGAAGTGGCGGAGCAGCTCCGCTTTATCCCGGAAAATGCGACGGATAAAACGCTCCGCTCAGTGACGTCATCCGATTCGAGATTTGTCAACATTGTTCAGCAAAATGGAAGATGGTATTTGCAGGCTGTGGATGTTGGATACGCGGTTGTGACGGCGACCGCCAATGCGAGAACGCCGGATGGCAGGCCAATTCAAGCCTCAGTGTGGGTCTTTGTCCAACCGCGTGAAGATGAGGGGGGAAGCGTCAGCAACGGTGGGCGTTGGTGATGATGGAAAAAGCGGCCTCCTGAATTGGAGAGCCGCTTTTTTCATTGTGTCCAAGGGATCGAGAGGATGAGAGAGGGAATTTAGCCGTCTTCGTTCACTCAACTTCAAGCCGGTCGGCGACGAGCGAGATTTGATTGACAAACGGCAATCCTGTTCCTTGTTCGACTAACACCCGTGGATTATATTTGATGATCAGACGAGATTGTTGCATGTCAGAGCTTGGAATGAAGTTCCCAGGCTCACCGTCTTTCGGCTCGATCCGGCCGCGAAAGGCGTTGATGACGAACCCGTTGATGTCTGTATCCGGAGCAGCCGCTCCGTTCCCGCGGGCGAACAATCCTCCTTCAATGTACAAATACGATCCGACAGCATAAATCGTCGCGCTGCTGTCCGTATAAAAATACCCTTTTAAGTTCGGGATTTCACTTGAGTCTTGAAATTCATTGATACGGGCGATATCGAGCGTGCCTTTGGACAACAACACGAGCCCTTTTCCATCCGCTCCGTCGATATGGCTGTTGTAAATGGTCGTCTTGCCAGTGACGTAAATGCTCGCGTTCAACGCCAAGTTTCCGGTGAGCGTCAAATCACCGAACACGATCAAATTGCCGCGTACAGCCGCTGTTGATTTTGTCGGTCCTTCAATGCGGAGATCGCCATTGACAATGAGCCATTGGTTTTGGCCATTTTGCCGCACGTCAATGTCGCGATAAAGGGTGATCTCCTTCCCTTCTGCGTCCAACCAAAGCGGCTTGTCTTTTGGCATCTGATTGATGGATTGTTCATACGGCGTTTCGTCGTCTGTCACGACCCGAGCCAAATTCCCTTCTTGATAAAGCTCCCGCGCTACATCGAGCGGCGCCTGGTGATCGTTTTCAATGCGCTCGATATACGCTTGTTGGGTTTCAGGCGACAACGGCGAGAGACCGGCTGCTTGAAGCAATTTATCTTTCACGGTGCGCTCGAAATCAGTATCGATGAAATCGTCCGTCTCTTGTTGAATGAGAGGGCCGCCATCGTCCGGCCATCCTGGGAAGAAAAGACCTTTTTCCATTTGGAAAGCTCGGCCGCCAGTCTTCCAGCAACTGCTCGTTTGCGTGCATGAAAACAGCAGCTTGTCATGAATGTGCCAAATCGAATCGCTCATTGATGCGGGCAGTCCGGCATCGATAGGAGCGATCGTTAACTCGCCGCTTTTTTTCACGTAGTTTGCCGCGTTGCTGATGTAAGCGCTTTGTCCGGCGTATACGTTTCCTTGCTCCACGTAGACGCCGCCGTTTAAGATGACGGTTGCTTTTGATCCGAGCGCGTATTTGAGAAAGCTAGGCGTATTTGTTAAAAAGACGAGCCGTTTGACTTTCCGCTCGCGATGGCCGTCCGTAAACGGTTTGGACAAATCGAGCGCGCGGAGGAACACTTTGTTCGTCGGAATGTTGTACAAGCGATAGGACACGTCTTCCACCTCCACGCCGTAGCGCGCTTTCAGCTTGCCGGCGATCGTATCCGGGCCGGGGGTGTCCTCGTTAATGCCGAGAAAGGCATCCCATTGACTGGGGGTGAAAATGTCATGACGAACAAAAAAATCGTCGTCTGAAAGCTCAGCTTTAAGTTCAGCAATTGCTTCATTAAGCGCTGTTTTGGCTTCATGAAACGATTCGATGTTCTCGACGCGCACCGCGGTAAATCGCGCTTGCTGGACGGCGACTGTTAAAATCGTCAAGCCGAGCAAAAAAAAGAGGGTGATCATGAGCATTGTTGTCACCAAGCTGTAGCCAGCAGCGTTCAAGCGCAGTCGGTTCATCGCGGCCCCTCCCTTCATAGGACAAAATTTCGGAACGTAATACTTAAAAGCCGAATTCTGTTGTTAATGTAAACGGCGGCACATACAGCCAACCACTCGGATCGGCGTGTCGACGGTCGGAGACAATGAGACGGATCGTCATGACGCCGCTGCGGCACAGGTTGCCTTCTTTTCGTGCACAACGGAATGAAAACGATGAAGAGTCGTCCAGCAAAAAGCGGGAAGAGGTGATCGTTTCGCCATTGATCGCGAGCGCGCCGTCTTGGATGGACATCGTCATCCGCTCGATGCTTTCCGGCTTTTTCTCTTCACGGGAGACAAGCCCGGTGTCCGCATCGGCTTTGAATTCTTGGTTTTTCACAAAAGTGACGGCCGTTAACGGCTTGTTTTCTTCTTGACTTTCCATTCCATCCGGAGAGAGCGTGTACAGCTCGTTCATTATTCGGGCCATGGCGTAGTCCGCTTCGCTGCGCAAGTCGTTTTCGATACCGATGCGCTCGTAGGCGCGAATGCCGGTTAAAAACACCGTGTAGATAGCGCCGATGATGAGCAAAGAAATGGAAACAGCGGCCAACAGCTCGATCATCGTCATGCCGGCTTCGCTTCTAGCGGATTGTTTCATCGGTGATCACTCCTTCGACCCACGCCGTCTCGTTCGTGCGCTCGTCCCAACGGACGGAGGTGTATAATTTGATCATGTAGCCGCCGGCGTTTGATTCGGCTGCTTTTTCCGTTTCAGCGCGGATGCGCGCCTGCAGCGGCGCAGGCAAGGAAGCGAATTCCGACGATGAAGTGAATGCATCCCATGCCTCCTTGTCGTATCGGACAAGGTAAACGGAAGCTTCGTAACGGACATTGTTGATTTTCGGGGCGAACTGCGCTTCACATACCGTATGCAGTTGGCCAGATTCACCGGGAAAAAACAGCGCCGCCAACGATTCGTTGCCGCAATCGTCTTTTGTTAGCTCAAGAAACGGTGTTTGATGGTCTTCCATATACTCTTTTAGCCGGGAGAAATCTACGTTTTTTTCAAAATAGACAGCGACGCCGCGGGCGACGTTGACGGCCACCGTCCGACCTTGGTTGTAAGACGTATGCATCATCGCATTCGTGAAAAAGTAAAACAAACCGATCGCGACGCCCGATAAAAGAGTGATGGCCAGCAACGTTTCGATCAACGTAAATCCTGCTTGACGACTAGGAAGAGGAAAATTGCTTCCCGCCATTTGTCATAACCTTCTTTCAAAATATGTAACTTTATTATACAATATTTTCGAGTTGAACCATGTAGAATTTTAGGAATAAGAGAACGAGCAATGGCATATTTGTCGCGTTATTGCCAATGATACGCCGGGAAGGAACGGATGGGTATGTGGAAAGAGGCGGTTGTTTACGTTGTTGCATTCATAGTGGCGCTGTTGGCCGTTTGGCTGCTGCCGCTTGGCTTCAGCAGGGCCGGGGGCGCGGCGGTGGTGGCGGTTGCCTTTTTGGCTGCGGGGCTGGCGCAGTTGGCCGAATCGGTGATTCCGTTATGGCAAATCGTCCTGCTCGTCGGGCTTTTGCTGTTGGCGGGCTCGTATTTGCTTGATCGTTGGTTCGGTCTGCTTCTTTACCGGTCGGTGGAGACGGAGGAAGCTGGGGAACGGAGAAAGGGAGGATGGAAAGGGAGTGGCGACCGGACGGCAGCAGGCGATAGGTATGGGACGATGGTC
The DNA here is from genome assembly GCF_001414205.1 of Geobacillus sp. Sah69. Lineage (NCBI taxonomy): Bacteria > Bacillati > Bacillota > Bacilli > Caryophanales > Anoxybacillaceae > Geobacillus > Geobacillus sp. Sah69. The sequence continues at coordinate 127,431 of NZ_LLKS01000039.1, forward strand.
CAGAATGCAACGGAACATCTAGTCGATTCGGCCTGGCCGGCAGCTTTTGGACAAAACGGCGCTTCTAGGGAATTTCAAGGCGCTGACTCGGGTGGGGAGGCGTTGCGATCGCACGTGCAGGAAACCGGTAACACCGCTTCAGGAGCGTCGCCTGCAGCGTCGGAAGCAGCTTCGGGAGAGACGGAGCGGGCGCCGAAATCCAGCGAGGAGCCCTGGGAAGAACAGACTGCTTTCTTGCTTCGATCGATGGATGGCATAGAGGAAGCCGCTTCCGATCCCGGAGCGGATCAAACCGAGCCGGAGGAGCTGCTTTCGTTGGATTCGGCCGATGTGGAGCAAAAAATGCGCTCCGTGGACCGAGACGATGCCGAGCAAGAGGAGTTTTTTTCGTTGGATTCGGATCGTGTGGAGCTGGAGAAGTTGTCCGCCTTGGATTTGGATGCAGTAGAGCCGACCGCCATGACGGGTGACGGTGGCGGGCTGAATGTTGAGCCGGCGCGCCGTCTGCGCGATTGGCTCGATGAGCTGCCGGTCTCGATGACGCCAGACATCGAAGCGGCGGTGCTGCAGGAGGGAGCGGCCGCCGACGGCCGCGGCCTGTTGCAGGCGCTTGATCTCAGCCATGAAGAAGAGGAGGGGCAACTTTCCGCGTTCATGTCTTCTAGCTCGGCGGGCGTTTCTGCTGTAGAAAACGGGCTGCCTTCCGGCCAGGCAATGCCGCGTGAAGGGGCGCTTTTGGAAGAAGCAATACCGGGTATTGTCGACTGTTCGCTGCCGGAAACGGACGAGGCTGCCGAACCGCCCCGTCAGGAGGACGCGATGAAAGCAGAGCCTGACAGGCAGGAAGGGCAACGAGCGGAGCATGGCCGGTCGGAAGGCGAACAATCCACCGAGCGCCGCGAGCCGGAAGAAGATGGGCAAACGGAAAGCCGGCGGGAGGAAGAGAGCGAACGGCCAGCGCGAATGATCGGTCCGGAAGTCGTGCAGGCGGTCGTTCTTGAATTGCGCCTCAACCGCCGTCGTTTGGGCGCCGCCGATTACGAACGCTGCATCCGCCGCTGTTTGGACGCTCCGCTTTCTGACCGCGACTATTACGTATTGGCCCGTTTGTTAATGGAACATTATGTAGTAGAACAACAGTACGGCAAGCTCGCAGCGTGGCTTGAGGAGCTCGCTGACCGTTTTCGCGCCTATCCGGCTGTGGCCGAAGAGTTGGCGCTTTGGCGGCAGTTTGCCGCAACAACTAAATAGTTGGGGTGAACAAGATGAAAGCTAGCGCGCAAATCATTGGACTGCCGATCATCAGCATTGCTGACGGTGCACAAATCGGCACGGTGAAAAGTTTGGTGATCAACCCGGACAAAGGATCGATCGATTTTTTGACCGTGGAACAAGACGATGTGCAGCTCAGTTTAAAGGCGATTCCGTTTAAAAAAGTCGTCGGCATCGGCGAGTTTGCCGTGACGGTGGAGCAAGGACACGATGTAATTGACCTCTCGGAAATTCCGATCGCCAATCAGCTCGTCAATAAGCAAATCCGGATTAAAAATACGAAAGCCATCACGCGAAAAGGGCAGCTGCTCGGCGAAGCCCGCGAGTTTTTCGTCGATGAAGAGTCAGGGGATATTGTCGGCATCGCTCTTCAGCTCGAGAAAGGGGAAGCGGTGCTGCCGGCCTCGGAAGTGTTGACGTACGGCAAAGATATTTTGATCATCAACGACGGAGCAAACGAATCGCTTCTTGATGACCCGGCGCAGTTGTTGAAGGCAGAGAGCATCGAGCCAACCAGCGTTATGGCGGAAGAGGACGTTTCCGCGCAAATGGAGGCGATGGCCGAAAGCGCGGAAAATGTTGAAGCGCTGCAGTCGCTGAGGGAAAAACAAGTTGCACTGTTGGCCGGAAAACGGCTGACAAAAGATATTTATGATGCAGACGGCCGCCTGCTGTTTAAAGCGGGCACTCTGCTTGGCGAAGAGGATGTGCGCAAGGCGCAAGAGGCGGGGCCAAGCGTCATCGTCGATGTCTCGATGAATGTGGAGGCGTAATGGAGGAGGGTCGGCGGTGAAAAAGGCTGCCGCGTGGAAATTGTTTGTTGTCATGGCTGTTTGCACCGTTTATTTTATCGCTTTTTCGCATCTGGGCACCCTCGCCTATGATGTTTTGGCCCCGGATGACGGCCGCCTTGGCCCGGGCACGGCGGTCGGTCCGGTGTCACTCTCCGGCATGACGCCGGAAAGAGCCCGAGAGGCGGTTGTCGAGCGGGTGAACGAGTGGCGGTCGACCGCTTCCATTTCTTTGCAGTACCAAGAAAAGCGCATTGACCTGCCGGCGGATGCGTTTGTGTTTCGTCTTGCCGAGAGCACGAAGCGGTTTGTCGACGGGAGGCGCACGCCGCTGTTTGTGATCGCTGATTTAGAAAAATGCCTCCAAGCGGCGGCAGCCATCGTTCCTCCAGCGGCGTTATCGGCGCTTGACATCAAGAAGCTTGGGGCGGATTTAGAGGGACAGGCGGCTCAGCTGCAAAAGCCATCATCTCCGATCGACTTGGCTCGCTACATATCGTTGGCAAACGGCCGGCAGCCGGTCGTCAGCGAAGCGGCCGCATCGGTGCCTGACTCTTCGGCCGTTCGCTTGTTGTCTGGCGAGCGGCGCGCGGTGATCAAAGCGAAACAGCTGTTTTCGTTTGGCGATTATATGAAAAAGGTGAAGGCCGATTTGTCTGATGAAGCGGCCGATGCGATCGCTTCAGCGGTGTACCGGGCGGTGCTGGCGACCAATTTCACTGTCGTGGAGCGCTATACGAGCCGTATGTTGCCGGATGGAGTGACGCCCGGTTTTGAGGCGGCCATTAGCGGCGGCCGCGATTTGGAATGGTTCAACCCCAACACGACCGACTACACGCTTCTTCTCCGGCATGATGGACGGAAGGTGCGTGTTGCCATTATCGGGTTGCCGTTTGCCTATCAATATATCATTCGCCTAGGCGAGGCGGAGTCTATCGAACCGCGTGTCATCGTCCGCTATGACGCGCGCCTGGCGCCGGGCGAGAAGAGGACGGAACAGATCGGGCGGCCGGGGCTGGTTGTGACGGTGGAACGCGAAGTGCGCGACGGCGCTCGGCTCGTGCGCAAAGAAACGGTGAGCGAAGATTTTTATCCGCCAACGTATACGATTCACGTGCGCGGCCTTGAAGTGCCGGAAAGCAATGTTGGGCAAAGCGGCGACGGAGAAGGCGGAACGATGGAGCCGGCGAATGGGGTGACGGAAAACAACGGAGCGGCGAACCAACCGAATTCGACTGCGGAAAACAGCGGCGGGAATATAGAGAGCGGGACCGCGTCAAAGAAAGGCGATGAGGCGGGCAACGGGGAATCGGCCCCCGCCGCTGGCAGTGAAGAGAAGACGGATGCGGGCGGAGGGGAGGAAAAATGAGCAAAAAGCAGGAACGGAAACGGCTTGGTGATTTGCTTGTGGAAGCGGGGTTGATCACCGAAAGCCAGCTGGCCGAGGCGCTGCGCGAGAAGGCGCCCGGGCAAAAGCTCGGCGACGCCTTGTTGCAGCGCGGCTACATCACGGAACAGCAGCTGATTGAGGCGCTCGAGTTTCAGCTCGGCATTCCGCACGTCAGTTTGTACCGGTACCCGATCGATCCGAAAGCGACAAACCTCGTGCCGAAAGAGTTTGCCCGCCGCCATATGGTCATGCCGCTCAAGGTGGAAGGCGATCGGCTGCTCGTTGCCATGGCCGATCCAATGGACTTTTTTGCCATCGATGATTTGCGCCTGTCGACCGGGTTTCAAATTGAAACGGCGATCGCTTCAAAAGACGATATTTTGCGGGCGATCAATAAATATTACGACATCGACGAAGCATTTGAGGATTTTTTGCAAATGCCGCCGCCTGAGGTGCGCGACGACGAGCGGGCTGCTGAGGACGATTCTCCCATCGTTCGTTTGGTGAACCAAATTTTGCAGCTTGCTGTTGAACAGCGGGCGAGCGACATTCATATCGATCCACAGGAGACGAAAGTGCTCATCCGCTATCGGATCGACGGCCTGCTTCGCACCGAACGCGCGCTGCCGAAACATATGCAAAGCATGTTGACGGCGAGAATTAAAATTTTGGCCAATATGGACATCACCGAACACCGCGTGCCGCAAGACGGGCGGATCAAAATGGACATCGATTTTCATCCGGTCGATTTGCGCGTTTCAACGCTGCCGACCGTATACGGTGAGAAAATCGTCATGCGCGTCCTCGACTTGGGTGCAGCGTTAAACGATATTCATAAACTTGGTTTCAACCCGGTCAATTTAGATCGGTTCATCCGCTTGATCGAGCGGCCGAACGGCATCGTCTTGATCACCGGACCGACCGGTTCGGGGAAATCGTCGACGCTCTATGCGGCGCTCAACCATTTAAACAGCGAGCACGTGAACATTATTACGATTGAAGATCCAGTCGAATATCAGATCGAAGGCGTCAACCAAATTCAAGTCAACCCGAATGTCGGCTTGACGTTCGCCCAAGGGCTCCGCTCGATTTTGCGTCAAGACCCGAACATCATCATGGTTGGGGAGATTCGCGACCGCGAGACGGCGGAAGTGGCGATCCGCGCTTCGCTCACCGGTCATTTAGTGTTGAGCACGCTCCATACGAACGATGCATTAAGCACGATCACCCGCCTGATCGATATGGGGATTGAGCCGTTTTTAGTGGCCACATCACTCGCCGGCGTTGTCTCGCAGCGGCTTGTGCGCCGCGTCTGCCGCGACTGTCAAGAGGTGTATGAGCCGACGAAGCGGGAGCGGGACATTTTCGCCCGCCGCGACATTGAGGTTCATCAACTTGTCCGCGGCCGCGGCTGCCCGATGTGCAACATGACCGGTTACCGCGGACGGCTGGCGATTCACGAGCTGCTTATTGTCACCGATGAGATGCGGCGCGTCATTTTAAACAACGAGCCGTTTTCGAAATTGCGAGAGCTTGCCCTGCAAAACAAAATGATTTTTTTGCTGGATGATGGGCTGTTGAAAGTGAAGCAAGGGTTGACCACGCTTGAAGAAGTGCTGAAAGTGGCCATTTTGCATTGATGGGTGAGACGGATGAAGGAAAAGCTTGAGGCGTTATTGCGCGCGGCCTTTGAATGCCGCGCTTCCGACGTGCATTTGACCGTCGGCGCGCCGCCGATTTTTCGCGTGAACGGGGAGTTGAGAGCTTACGGCCATGAGCGCCTGCACCCGGAGGAAACAGAGCAAATGGCGAAAGCCGTCATTCCGGCGCCGCTTTGGCAGCAGTTTCAGGAAACCGGAGAGCTTGATTTTTCGTATGGCATTGCCGGCGTTTCCCGCTTTCGCTTAAACGTGTTTAAACAGCGGTCATGCGTGTCGCTCGCCGTGCGCCTCATCCCGGTGCGCATCCCGACGCTGGAGGAACTTGGCCTGCCGGATGTTTTAAAGCGCATCGCCGAAAAGCCGCACGGACTCGTGCTTGTCACCGGACCGACCGGCAGCGGCAAATCGACGACATTGGCGGCGATGATCGACTATATGAACAAAACGATGTCGAAACATATCATCACGCTGGAAGATCCAATCGAGTATTTGCATAAACACGGGAAATCGATCATCGACCAACGCGAGGTGGGATTCGACACTGGCAGTTTTGCCGCCGGATTGCGCGCTGCGCTTCGTCAAGATCCAGACGTCATTTTAGTCGGGGAAATGCGCGATTTGGAAACAATCCAAACGGCAATCACCGCCGCGGAAACGGGCCATTTAGTGCTTGGCACGCTTCATACGGCGAGCGCGCCGGCGGCGATTGAGCGGATGATTGACGTCTTTCCGCCGGCCCAGCAGGCGCAAATCCGGCTGCAGCTTGCTTCCGTGCTCGTGGCCATCATCGCTCAGCGCTTGTTTCCAAACAGACACAAAACCGGGCGGACGGCAGCGCTGGAAATTTTAGTGAACAATGCGGCCGTCGCCAACTTAATCCGCAACGAAAAAGAACATCAAATCATCAACATTATGCAAACGAGCCGCAGCCTCGGCATGCAGACGATGGAAATGAGCGTTAAGGAACTTGCAGCCGCTGGACGCATCGATCCGCTGGCGGCTGAAGTGTATTTGGCGAGGGAGCGTGGGGACGATGGCGCAGTTTAAGTACGAGGGGCGCGACCGAAGCGGACGGAAAAAAGCTGGGGTGATCACTGCCGTTTCGCGGCGCGAGGCGGCGGCAAAGCTTCGGGAAAAAGGAATTCGCCTGCTGGCGCTTGCCGAAGTGCCGCCGTCCATATGGAACAAAGAAATTTCGTTTGGCCGCGCCGTCAAACTGCAGCACTTTGTCATCTTTTTGCGCCAGTTCGCAACGCTTGTGCGCGCCGGAGTGACGATCGTCGATTCGATCCGCATTTTGGCGGAGCAAACGGAAAGCAAGCCGCTCGCTAAGACGCTTCTTGACATCGAACAGTCATTGCGCGGCGGGAACCCGCTCTCAGCGGCAGCGGCGAATCATCCGCGCATCTTTCCGCCGCTGTTTGTCAACATGGTGCGCGCCGGTGAAGCGAGCGGGACACTTGATGAAACGCTCGACCGGCTTGCCGACCATTTTGAAAAAATGCATCGGACGCGGCAAAAAATCGCCTCGGCGCTCGCCTATCCGATTGCCGTTGCCATCGTTGCCACCGCGGTTGTCATTTTTTTGCTTGTCGCCGTTGTGCCAACGTTCGTCGAGATGTTCGCCGAGTTCCACGCTGAACTGCCGGCGATTACGAAGTTTGTGCTCAAAGCAAGCAGTGTGATGCAGCGGTATTGGTGGGCCGTCGTCCTGCTTTTTGCCGGCGTGTACGCATCGTTTGTGGTTCTTCGGCGGCAAAAGACAACGAAGTACTATTTGGATTATGCCGCCCTGCGGCTGCCGATGTTCGGCACGCTCGTGCAAAAAGCGGCGCTTGCCCGCCTGACGCGGACGCTCAGCTCGCTTGTTGCAAGCTCGGTGCCGATTTTAGAGGCGCTTTCTATCGCCGGGCGCGTCGTGGAAAATGAAGTGATCGCATCTGTGCTGGCTGAAGCGCGAACCTCCCTCGAGCGCGGGCAATCGCTCTCGGAGCCGCTCCGCCGCCATTGGGCGTTTCCGCCGCTTGTTGCGCAAATGATCACGATCGGCGAACAGACCGGTGCGCTTGACGCCATGCTCGGCAAAGTCGCCGATTTTTACGAAGCGGAAGTCGATGCGGCCACCGACCGATTGAAATCGCTCATCGAACCGCTTATGATCGTGCTTCTCGCCGGCGTCGTCGGGACGATCGTCACTTCGATCATCGTGCCGATGTATGATATTTTCAACCATATTCAACAATAAAAAATAAGAATATATTTCTATTTTTCTTCCTATGTTGTAGAATAAATAGGGAAAACAGGCTAAAAATGAAAGAAAGGGAGAGTGAACCATGTTCAAACGGATGTTGAAAAACGAGCGCGGCTTGACGCTCATCGAACTGCTCGCCGTCATCGTCATTTTAGGGATTATCGCGGCGATTGCCATTCCGGCGATCGGGGGGTTGATTGACAATTCGAAAAAAGATGCACACGTTTCCAATGCACAACAAATGATCAACGCAGCGAAAATCGCCGTGACGGCGGATAAGGATTTGATACCGGCGAATGAGAAGTATACACTTGTTACGCTTAAATATTTGGAAGATGAGGGATATTTAGAAACAGTAAAAGACCCGGATGGAGACACCAATTCGTATAAAGAAGGTCCTGAAGGTAAAGATGCAAAGCAAATGCAGACAGGCTTGAGTAATGATCCTAACGCTGGTTATTCTTACGTACTTATCAAAAATAATGGAAATAAATTAAGTTACTATGTGAAATTAATTAACAGCCAGCGAGGAGTACACAATAATGGGGCAGCTGTCGAAGAACAAAATCTTAAACGCAGTGCAGTTGGGGCTGTCAAAGGTGAGAGTGGAAGTTAAGAAGATAGCTGAAAATAGAAAAAGCGTTTGATAGGAATTAATATCTATGAATCAAATTGCCCTAACTTTGGTTTTCCTCTACTCCCTCCTCCTCGCCTCGTTCTTTAACGTTGTCGGGCTGCGGGTGCCGGTCRKRGTAGTMRWTCCGTCGAAACGTCACTTCTCCAAACAGCGTTTGGATCGTRGTCGGCCGTTTGTCTTTCAGCTGATACCGGCGCTTGTCCCGCGCTTCCGCCAGTTGTTGATCAATCTCCTCCAAAAGGGCCGCCAACAAGACAGCGAACACCTTTTGAAGAGTTCTGACTAATTGTTCCTCCAGCTCTTTTAATAAAGGCCATTCTGTGGTAAGATGTTTCATGGACTCTCTCCCTCCTGTTTTATGGATGTTGGTCATCACCATCATAGCAGGGAGAGAGTCCTTTTTGCATGACATTTGCTTTTTTCTACCGCGCTTCGCTTGGTGGCCCCGACGAGCGTCGCGAACAAAAGTTCGCAACCCTCGTCGGGGAATCATTCCGGAATGTCACCCACAAATATTTTACTCACACACTTGCTTTTAGCATATCATCTGTTGAAAACGCTGTCAAACTATTTTTTCGGCAAAATTTGCACGTAATCGAAGTCGAGCGTATCGACCGCGTCTTCGATATGAAGGCGGGTGATGAACCGGTACGACCGGCCGGGGCGCGATGGCGGAAAGGTTTCCGGAATCGTGTAGGAAAACGGGATTTCCTTTTTCTCGCTCGGCTTGATCAAAAACGCTCCGGCCGCCGGAATGACGGCGACAATGGCATCCAGTTCCTTGCTGTTTTCGATTGTTTTTTGCACGAGCTCCACATCGAGCCGCTCGATCCTTTGTTCCACCGTTCCGCCGTAAATGTGGACGATCCCTTGAATCATTTCCCCCTGGCGCCATAACGATTTATTTAAGATCAAGTCGACGTGCGCCGACCCGACTCCGACTCTTGACATCATTTTGCGCAATAACACCGTAGTCACCTCTTTGTCTCTCTTGTCATATCATCATACGAAAAAACGAAGCTGCTTGTTTCAACGCGAGCCAAAAAATAAACAGACGATGCTGGCGCGGCACGTCTGACCCTGGGAGAAACAAGGACGAATGCGGCTTGTTTTGTTACCGCTTACATTAGAGATTACCGCATTCGCCTTCCGCTGTCAATTGGTTATTCGTACACATTTTCGTTTTCGATAATGTAATCGATTCGAATGACCGGGACGTCCTGTTGCTCGACTTCCGCGACAATCAAGCCGACGCGGTCATTATAGATGCAAAACATATCCTGCCCTTTGCGAAACGCCGACTCTCCGTACGAAAGAACCATGTGGTAAATTTTATTGTCGCTGAAATAGCGGAGGCTGACCCGGTTGCCCAATCGAACGATCACTTCTTTTCCCGCGATTTTTCCGCGGTACATCCGCTTCTCCCCCTTTTCGTCGTTCCTATTCCAATGTATGGCCGTTGTTGCCCGCTCATGACTTTTTTCTCCCCAGCGGCCCGTTTTCCTTTTCAACGCATTGTTTTTCGGGCCAGCAAACAACTTTTTTCGGAAATTTCCTTTCTTTTGCTTGACGCGGCCACCCGCGGTAGTGTATAGTAAAGTCATCACATAACAGAATATATTTCAGGCATTCAACATGAAGACGCATCTTGGATGGCTGTGAAGTATATTTTGTTATTTGATAAAAATCTTGAGGTTAGCCGAACAGGCTAAAGGTATTAGGAGGAATTCAGCATTATGCAACGTGGTAAAGTAAAATGGTTTAACAACGAAAAAGGCTATGGTTTCATCGAAGTGGAAGGCGGTTCGGACGTATTCGTTCACTTCACGGCGATCCAAGGTGAAGGGTTCAAATCGTTGGAAGAAGGCCAAGAAGTTTCGTTTGAAATCGTACAAGGAAACCGCGGACCGCAAGCAGCGAACGTTGTCAAATTATAAGACTTCGTTGACATAGACGAGAGAACGGGAGCGGAAAGAAAGGCATCCTGCACCATCGCAGGATGCCTTTTTCATTTGATTGGCATAAATTTCACCAAGCGGCAAACAATAAAGAAAAGGAGGTGTTCATATGGTCAGACGCGATACCGACGTACATACGGGATACAACGATGTAAAGCAAGTGGAAATGTTCGTCGAAACGGCGGAGAAAATGGTCGGCCAGGCGACGATGCAGCTCGACCCCGAGATGCTTCGCCATGCCGAACAAGCGGTGAAAAACGCCCGCGACCAACTTGCGCGCGCCCGCCAAGAAGCAACGGGCGTCGACGGTGATTTTCTCGCCCGTTGCGAACAAACATTGGCCCGCGCCGAACACCAGCTTCGCGAGGCGCGGCAATAACAGCAAAACGATATATATAGATGCAACGAAATCGTTTAACATATCCTTGACGGAAAAGTGGCTCATCCATTTTTGACTGTCGAAGGCAAGCCTATGGCTTGCCTCCGTCACGCTTTAGCGTGACGGAAGACCGAACAACGACTCGCTTAAAGACCCATTCATGGGGCTGAAAGCGGTGTTTGTTCGGTCGTTCGACAGTCGATCCAATGCTCAGTAAAAGCTACAAATTTAAATTGCATCTATTAAGGCGGAGGACAAAAAGCGATTTCCTTTTGGAGTGAAAAGAAGAACTGCTTTTGAGGTTTCTCCATGTTAAAACGTATGTTCTGTCAATCACCGGCCTTCGCAGCGCATCCGCTTCCTCCGTTTAAACGCCAAAGCTTGCCTGGTCGCAGCCGGCGCCGCCCCAGGCCCGCGAAAGCGCAGATTGGGGCTCCTATCGCCCGCACCAACCGCCTCTTAAAAAAAATTCCTTCATTACCGACGCGAACGCGGCGGCGCTGATAGAAGCATCTCCCCGTACTGCCGCATTTGTTCCCCGACCGTGCATTGCTGGATGCAAAACGATTGGGCGTACGTTTTGCCGTACTCTTTCCGGAACGTGCTTTTTAAAAAGCAGCCATCGCAGTACGTTTCCTCCAGCCAAGCGATTTGGTCCAATATTTCTTTGCGTCGGTTCCGCTTCTTTCCCATACGACCTTACCCTTTCCCTGTCAATTCCGTTCGGCTTGTGATGATCTGCCCTTCAAGCGCCTGGCGGGCGAGCGAATCCGCCTCTTTATTTTGTTTGCGCGAAATCGGCTCGTACGCCGGTTCGATGTGAAGCTCACGCATTTTCGCTTCAATGCGGTCAAGCCAGATGTTGAAATCATCCTCAAAACACGGCCAATCGCCGGACAGTTGCTTTAACACGACGTGGGAGTCGCCGCGGAACGTCACCGGCAAATGATGGACGCCAAGTTCCTCGAGCAGCTGCATGACAAACCAAAACGCCGCATACTCTGCCTCATTATTGGATTTGATTTCGCCGATCCGGCGGTTGGCGCGCAACCGGTAGCGATGATCGTTTTGCTTATAGTATACGACCGCGCCGGCGCCGCCTTGGGACGTCTCATGGTCAAAGCCGCCGTCGAAATACACAACGATCTCATGCGGCTCGCCGGCGATCTCCTCAAGCAGCTTTTGCAGCTCTTTTTTTGACCACACCGTGCCGTTTCGATCGACGAACTCCACTGTTTTCGTTCGCCCGGTTTTTTCAAAATCATCCGCCAAAGCGAGCGCCTTTTTGGCATCGACCCAATCGGAGACAAGAAACGCCTCTTGTTTTTTCGGCGTGATATACGTCCAGTGGATTTGTACGTCCAACGCATTATCACCCTTCCGCGTGGCGATGATCGGAGCTGGTTTTTATTTTACCACACTTGCGCCCTTGTTCATTACCTAATATTATGCGCAATTTCTTCTTGTATCAACCATTTTGCCGCAGGCGCCCATCTTTTTTCCAAAATATCTATCTTTTTCGGCCTACTTGTGGTACACTAGCGGCTAGCACCCAAAATGAGATGGGGCGCAAGCATATGAAGAGGGAGGATTCGAATTGAAGCGTCAAACCATAGCCGATCTGAGTCTGCTCATGGTGACGTTCGTCTGGGGGGCGACGTTCGTCGTCGTCCAAAATGCCATTTCGTTTTTGGAGCCGTTGTCGTTTAACGCCGTTCGCTTCAGTTTGGCCGGCTTGTTGCTTCTCGCTTGGATGGCTGCCGCTTCCCGCCCACTCTTCGGCCAGTTGTCATGGCGAGTCATCGGCGCTGGAGCGTGGATGGGGCTATGGCTGTTTTGCGGCTACGCATTCCAAACGATCGGACTGTTGTATACCACTTCCTCGAAAGCTGGCTTTATTACCGGACTGAGCGTTGTGCTCGTTCCATTGTTTTCCTTTTTGATTTTAAAGCAAAAACCGTCTGTGAATGCGGTCGTTGGAGCGGCACTTGCCGCGTTCGGCCTGTATTGGCTGACAGGGGGAGCGGAGCTGTCGTTCAATCAGGGCGATTTCTTTGTCTTTCTTTGTGCTGTTTCCTTTGCCATGCACATTATCGTCACCGGCCGCTATTCCTCTCAGCATTCGACGATGCTGTTGACCATGGTGCAAATTTTTACCGTCGGCATCCTCTGTTTCTTCTTTGCCTTTTGGTTTGAAGACGCTGCGCAAATGTGGAATATGGCGGTGCTCCGCCGCCCGGAAGTATGGGGGGCGCTCGCTGTGACATCGTTGTTGGCGACGACCGCGGCGTTTCTCATCCAAACGGCGGTGCAAAAATATACGACTCCCGCCCATGTCGCGCTGATTTTCGCCATGGAGCCGGTGTTCGCCGCTTTGACCGCCTACCTTTGGGCTGGAGAGCGGCTGTCGCCATCGGCCTGGCTTGGCGGCGCTGCGATTTTGGCCGGCATGATTTTCGCCGAACTGCCAAGCATGCGCCTCTGGGGCAGACGGTGGCGGGAAAAGCGGAACATCCCATCGTAGCCGCAACGATTGCTCTTAGCGAAAAACAGTGAAGCTTTCCTCCTTTGCTTATATTTTGACCAAGGGCGGCCATACTATCCGTAAAGAGCGGAGGTGAGAGCAATGACCAAAAACGGCGGCCGAAACCGCGGCACGAAGGCGCCGGGCGTCAACCCGCAAGGCTTTGGCCAAGACGGAACGTTCACCCCGGATCCAAAAAGCAAGCTTGAGAACGCAGCGAAAAAGCTCAACACAAAATAAAAGCAGGCTTCCCGATATGGGAGCCTGCTTTTTGTCGTTATTGTTTCACTTTCGCCAATTTTTCGCGCAACACCATTTGCAAAATGCCGCTGTGGCGATAGTAGTCGATTTCGACTTCGCTGTCAAAGCGGACGATGACCTCAAATTCTTTCTTCTCACCCGTATCCGGGTTCGTTGCCGTCACTTTGACGAGATCGCGCGGTTTGACGTTTTCATCGATGTGAATGTCGAACACTTCTTTACCCGTCAAGCCGAGCGTCTCCGCATTTTCGCCTTCTTTAAATTGCAGCGGCAGGACGCCCATCAAAACGAGGTTCGAGCGGTGGATACGCTCAAAGCTTTCGGCGATGACCGTTTTAATGCCGAGCAAGAACGTCCCTTTCGCCGCCCAGTCGCGCGAGCTGCCCATGCCGTAGTCTTTGCCGGCGATGACGACAAGCCCAGTGCCGTCTTGTTTGTATCTCATGCACGCATCGTACATCGACATCACTTCGCCGGTCGGCCAGTACGTCGTATAGCCGCCTTCCGTGCCCGGCGCGATTTGGTTGCGGATGCGGATGTTCGCAAACGTGCCGCGCATCATCACTTCATGGTTGCCGCGCCGCGAACCGTACGAGTTGAAATCTTTCGGCTCGACGCCTTTTGAAATCAAATATTGACCTGCCGGCGTGTTTTTGCCGATCGACCCAGCTGGCGAGATGTGGTCGGTCGTGACCGAGTCGCCGAACTTGCCGACGACACGCAAGCCGGTGAGCGGTTCGACTTTGCGCACATCCGGCGACAAGCCTTCAAAGAACGGCGGATTTTGAATGTACGTCGAGTTTTCATCCCATTGATAGAGCGGCTCGTCCGTCGTTTCGATCGCATTCCAACGCGGGTTTCCGTCGAACACGCGCTCATATTCTTTGCGGAACAGTTCCGGATCGACCGCCTGTTTGACGACGTCTTTCACTTCTTCCATCGACGGCCAAATGTCGCGGAAATAGACGTCGTTGCCGTCTTTGTCTTTGCCAATCGGCTCGTTAAGCAAGTCAATGTCGACCGTGCCGGCGAGCGCATAGGCGACAACAAGCGGCGGCGATGCCAAATAGTTGCCTTTGACAAGCGGGTGGATGCGGCCTTCAAAGTTCCGGTTGCCGGACAAGACGCTTGTGACAAGCAAGTCGCTTTCCGCAAGCGCTTTTTCAAGCTCCGGCGCAAGCGGACCTGAGTTGCCGATGCATGTCGTGCAGCCGTAGCCGACGATGTTGAAGCCGAGCTGCTCAAGATACGGAAGCAAGCCCGAATCGCGCAAATAGCCGGTGACGACTTTCGAGCCCGGCGCAAGCGACGTTTTCACGTATTTCGGCACTTGCAAGCCTTTCTCGATCGCTTTTTTCGCCACTAAGCCGGCGGCGACGAGAACGTACGGGTTGGATGTATTGGTACAGCTCGTGATCGCCGCGATGACGACTGCACCCGTTTTCAATTTCACTTGTTCGCCGTTTAACTCGACCGTAATTTCCCGCTCCAAATCCGCTTCCGTCAAACCAAAGCCTTGGTTGCCTTGCGGCGCTTTCACCGCATCGCGGAACGACTGTTTCATTTTCGAGAGCGGAATCAAGTCTTGCGGCCGTTTTGGGCCAGACAAGTTCGTTTCAATTTCCGACAAGTTGATTTCCACAACATCCGTAAACACCGGCTCCGGTGCATCCGGCGTGTAGAACAGACCGTTCGCTTTGCAATACGCTTCGACGACTTGAACGTGATGTTCGTCGCGGCCGGTCAAACGCAAGTAGTCAAGCGCTTCGGCGTCAACCGGGAAGAAGCCGCACGTCGCCCCGTATTCCGGCGCCATGTTGGCGATCGTCGCCCGGTCGGCAAGCGGCAAAGTCGCCACTCCTGGTCCGAAAAATTCAACGAATTTGCCGACGACGCCTTTTTTCCGCAGCACTTGCGTCACCTTAAGCGCCAGGTCAGTCGCCGTCGCTCCGTCCGGCAGCTTGCCTGTCAAACGGACGCCGATGACTTCCGGAACCGGGAAATACGACGGCTGGCCGAGCATGCCGGCTTCCGCTTCAATACCGCCGACTCCCCAACCGAGGACGCCGAGGCCGTTGATCATCGTCGTATGCGAGTCCGTGCCGACAAGCGTATCCGGGAACGCCTCGTATTCGCCGTTTTCTCCTTCGACCGCGTGAACGACGCTTGCCAAATATTCCAAGTTTACTTGGTGGACGATCCCCGTTGCCGGCGGAACGGCACGATAGTTGTTAAACGCTTTTTGCGCCCATTTCAAAAATTTGTACCGTTCGGCGTTCCGTTTGAATTCCAAATCCATGTTGTACTCTAGCGCATCGTCCGACCCGTAGCGGTCGACTTGCACCGAGTGGTCGATGACGAGATCGACCGGAATTTCCGGGTTGATTTCGTACGGGTCGCCGCCTAGATCCGCCATCGCTTTGCGCATCGAAGCCAAATCAACGACAGCTGGCACGCCCGTGAAGTCTTGCAAAATGACGCGCGACGGCTTAAACGGCACGTCGATGTCCTTCATCTCGGGCGTTCCCCATTTCGCCAAGTTTTCGACGTGCTCTTTCGTAATGACGCGCCCGTCGACTTGGCGGAGCACCGATTCAAGCAACACTTTGATCGAGTACGGCAGGCGGCTCACTTGGCCGATTCCCGCTTCTTCAAGCGCTTGCAAATGATAATAATTGTATTTTTTACCGTTGACTTCGAATGAAGAGCGGGCGTTGAACACATCTTGTTTCGCCATATGTATAACCCCCTTCGCTTCACAATAATACTATACTATTTTTTCGCACAAAAGTCGAAAAAATAGCACGAATTCTCCCAATCCCCATAAAGTTCGGCACGACTTTATCTTATTATAGAACAGCACAAGTTGTAAATAATGATTTCCAGTGTCTCACGGGCTGGCTTCCTTAACGGCGGCAAAAGAGGAATAAGGCGCCCGTTTCGTCGCAAACTAGAAGCGGAGGTGAAACGAATGGCAAAGCGAAAAGCAAACCACGTGATCCCTGGCATGAACGCCGCCAAAGCGCAAGGAATGGGGGCCGGCTACAACGAAGAGTTTTCCAATGAACCACTGACAGAAGCACAGCGCCAAAACAACAAAAAACGAAAAAAGAACCAATAGCGTGGCGGCCATCCCTCCATCCCGGACTGCCATAGCATGAAAAAAGGGAATGTCCGCCGCCGGCATTCCCTTACTCGTTTTCATTGACTTCGTCAACGATCGCCTGCAAATCGCTGCGGAATTTTTCGAGCTGCACGCGCTGCGTTTCCGAGGCAACTTCGAGCGCGTTTTCAATTTGGGCGAACGCCTCGTTTACTTCTTGCCGAAGATGGGCCAGCTGGTGGCCGTAGTCGGCTTGATCACGCACCAAGTGATCGTGCCATTCTTTCGCTTCCATCGTCGCCTTTTGCGCTGCTTGAAACGCCTCTTGCTTCGTTTTATGGTAAACCATGGCTCGTCCCTCCTTCGCAGTCATCGCGGTCGTTCACTACTTATCGTTTCAAACCGGGCGCAAATTATGCGCCGAATAAGCGAAAGCACAACGCCGCATGCTAACGGATAAAGGAGCATTCCCGTTAGGAGCTTTTCCGGGGACTTGATCAAAAAAAGCCCTCTTGGTATGATGCAGGGGTGTCAAACAATACCTACCATCATGCCAAGGAGGACTTCAGATGAATTGTACACAAAACTATAAAATTGATCAAGTTACGGAACAAACGCTTGTCGTGGGCATCGATATCGCGAAACGAACCCACTACGCCTGCTTCGTGGATGACCGGGGGCGCGTGCTTCGCAAGTCGTTCCCGATCTTCCAGTCGAAAGAGGGGTTTCAGCAGCTGTATAAAGCGATTCAGGAGGCGATGCAAGCGTTTGGGAAGTCAGAGGTGATCGTCGCGGTGGAGCCGACCGGGCACTACTGGTTGAACCTGGCCTACTTCCTCGAGGAGCACGGGATCCCGTTGGTCATGGTCAACCCGGCGCATGTGTGCCGGTCGAAAGAACTTGATGACAACCTGCCGACGAAACACGACGCCAAAGACGCCCTGGTCATTGCCAGACTGGCAAAAGACGGGCGATTCCTCGTTCCCCGGCTGCTGCACGAGATTGAAGCCGATTTGCGCGTGGGG
>NZ_LLKS01000040.1:0-54634 GCF_001414205.1 Geobacillus sp. Sah69
TCGTTTGGCCTTTCATGACCAGCATACGATTTTACCGAATGACCTAGGTATTCGGGATTTGGGCTTTTTCTCCGTTGCCGCACTGTCCGAGATCGACGCCCGCGGAGCGTATTATATTACTCGGCTCCGTTCCGATATGAAAGTGTATATCAAGGAGAATGGCCAGTGGAAGGAATGGGATTGGGAATCCCTTGGGAATCAATTAGAGGAAGGGGAATCAGTGGAAATGGAACATGTGTACATCGGACATGAACGCTTGTATGTTCCACGGTTGGTTTTCCGCCGTCTGACGGCGGAAGAATGGCAAAAACGGATGGCGTATGTGCGGAAAAAGGAAAAAAGAAAAGGGAAGGCGCTGGCACGCCAAACCCTCGAACAAAAGAAATACCACATCTTACTGACGAATTTACCACAAGAGTCGTTTGATGGTCAACAGGTTTATGAGCTCTATTCCCTGCGCTGGCAAATTGAATTGTTGTTTAAAGCCTGGAAATCCGTATTTGATTTGGAGAAAGTCAAGGAGATGAAAAAAGAACGTTTCGAATGCCATTTATACGGGACGTTGATTGCCATTTTGGTCACCCAGACGTTTCTGTTTCAAGCTCGGATGTATTGGCATCAAAAGGAAGACATTGAAATCAGTGAACGGAAAGCGCTCGATCTTCTCCAATCGTATTGGCACCAGTTGCTTTTGCGTTCGCATATGGCGGAAATCAACCTTTTCTCTCTCCTTTCCCTGTTACGAAAACATGCCAAGAAAGGTCGAAGGAAAGGGGAAGAAACGGCATCAGATATCTTAACGAAATTAGAGATATGGTAGAATTAGATATGGATATAAATACCAAATACCCCTCTTCTGGAGGGGTATTTGGTATGCCCAATAATGGATGTGATCCCCATCATTCACTGCGGGGATGAACACGAGTATCGTCTTAAAAATTTTATACCGCTAAACTTGACGGGTATGGGCGATACTCCTTCTTTAAAATTTTTTAGCTGAGAGTGATTTTGTATGGTTTTTGAACGGTTAAAAAACAAAGAAAAACTATATACTGTTATTGTCTCTCTTTTAGGGATGTGTATATTTGCTACAGAGGTTGATATCCATTCTCAATCCTTAAAAGATTGGGTTTTAGTATATATATTGACTGGTTCTGTCGTTTTGTTGAATCTTTTTCCTATTATCTTGCCCCCTAAAGCTAATTCTTTTTCAATGGATTCTGCTGTTTACTTGGCTACCCTGTTTTTATATGGATTGAACTTTACGTTACAGGTTCTTTTTATTTTTAGTTTGATAGAATTGTATCGTAATCAACGAATGTCTGCATGGAGACATTTATTTAATTTCTCAATGTATTGTTTGATGATATCAGGTGCTTATTACTCATTTTTATTCTTCGATGGGAATATTGGGAAGATAAATGTCCATCATTTACTTCCTTATTTGATTAGTTTGCTAGTTTATTTTAGTATTAATGTATTATTGATTTTTCTTTTCTTCTATTTCATTGGACAAATATTTAAAGGTGCTCTAGAGTTAGGCGTCTTAAAAGAGGCGTGTGTTGGTTATTCAGTAACATTGCTTCTTTCAATGGTTTTAGCCATTTTATTGTCGGAAGAGAAATATTTTGGCTTCACGAGTGTTGATTATCCAAAATTATACATACGCCTTCCATAAATTTGGGCATACTCAAACAAAGCAGCGGCCATCCCGGATTTCCAATCGAGAGGAAGCTGCCCAGAGAAAAAACGGCGAACGAACGAAATGAAGGAAAGAGAGACGTTCGTCTGTTTTTTGGTTTGATCATACAGCCATCGCAGCAACACATACGCAATGAACGCCCCAAACAGCTGATTGTATACCGCATTTTCCGTCGTGCCAAACAAGGTTGGGACATTCAGATATTGCTTTACCCAGCGGAAAAAGACTTCAACGGTCCAACGTTGTTGGTACATGTCGGCAATGGTTTCCGCAGACGCATGGAAGAGATTCGTCACGACCCGAATGTCGCGGCCATTTGCATCTCGAAAGATCACCACCCGGTGACGCTTGGTCGATCGGCATTGTTTCGTCCCCAACTGGCACGTGAAGTCGGCTTGAACCGATGARGATGTGCTGGAAAGGCGTTTCAAGCTTTTTTTCTGATGAAGTTCGATGTTGTCCTTCATTCGAATGACAAAGAGCTGATGCTGCTCCACAAATCGATCGAGGCGTTCGATTTTGAAATACGCCCGGTCTTCCACGAGCACTTGTTGAGCGTTCGTCAACTGTTCTCCCACCGGGCCATCATGACGCAGTCCGATGGTTTCCACCACGTCTGCCGGCAGCGAGGATTCCGGCGAATACGCGACGTGCAGCTTCACTCCGGCGCGTTCGCCGTGATATGGCGCCCATGGCAGGCGGTTTTTCCCGACCGTGACGGTCGTCGAATCCACCACCCGAAGCGGTTTGGGAAACCGAAGCGAGCGGCGGGTTTGGCGGTTGCACTTGGAAATGATCAACGCCAACAAGCGTTTCATGATGTCATAGGGAACTTCTTTCGCTTTCTTGGATACTGTKGAATAATGGAATCGCGGCAATCCATACAGAGGCCCCACATCGGCTCCGTGGCGAAAGCTTTTCCATTGATGCATGGCGGCCAGCAGGAAGAAGTGAATCAACTCGCGCAACGTAAAGGTTCGAGACGAATCACGATACCCAACCGCTTCGGCAATCAGTTGAATCTCTTCATCCGAAACAAGTTTTTGCATCAAATTCGGGAGTGTGGTATGCTTGTTCATAGAGAGCACCTCCTGGGTTTGTTTGTGTCGTTACTCACATTCTACAGGAAAGGTGCTCTTTTTTCTATACCCTTTGGATTTTATTGGATAATCAACACGCCTGGTTTTACCTTTTGTGTCGATTCTGGATTTAATCCAACCATCTTCATCGTTTTCTTTATTTTGTCATCATTAATTTTGTTTCTAATTAGGGCTAATGCTTTTAAATTATCAAACCCTGTCTTTCCCGCTATATATCCAGGCCGATCAATGATAATCCCAAAATTATTCGGAAACCGTTTATTGGTACCCAACTCTTCCCCATCCACGATCACACTACCGTGATCAGGAAATATAAATCCGCATATTAGTTTGAATAATACTGACTTGCCAGAACCGTTAGGACCAATAATTCCATAAATTTTCCCCTTTTCCACTGCAAAATTCATATTTTCAAAAATCGTTACCCCTTTAAAAGATTTACTGACTTGATTCAGTTGTATATGTGGCAACTTCCTCACTCCCCTTTTTATAAATCAATGTCTTTTTTATGAAAAATATACAACACAAAAATTATTCCTAAAATATTCCATAAAGATAGAACCACACTTATACGATAAATAGAGTGATCGCTTAATATATAGCCAATACTATTCAATCCAGATGGAATGATTAACCAATTATTAAGACCTGGAAACATAAAGATCGAAAGTATACAAATAGCCAATAGACTATAAAAAATTTCTTTGCTTAGCCAAGAAATAATAAACACAAATAACACATAGAAGAGAACTTGTAGATAACCATTGACAAAAAAATGATAAAATACCTCGGATATCGTAATAGAGTTATCAACAGAAATATAGAAATCAAAAGAAAAACGTTTCAAAGAAGAGAGCAACAAAGAAAATAATGCCAATATTAACAAATAGAATGCAATATATATCATTATTTTGCGATACCATTCCCAAAACCACTTACTTATAGAGCGATAACGCAAAAGCTTATAATAACCAATTTCCGACAATTCTCTTTGTAAATACAATTGTATTAAATAGATAAAACCAAAATATATAACCCAATAAGACAAAAATGACTTTAAACTAAATGTGTGGTTTGAACCGCCTATAAACATGAAAATAAATTGATCCCAAATGGTTTTTCCTAACTTTTCTCGCATACCGGACCATAATGCTATGACAATCAGTGCAAAAAAAATGATATAGCCCCAGTTATATCGCAATTTACTAAATATTTTCGTATTTAAATCTATTCGATTTACACTCCATACAATCAACGTCGCCAATCCTATTACAATTGCGAACGGTCCCCATATATTACCGAACTGTGCAGCCCCCGAATGTAAAATGAGGTAATTGCACAAATTGAATAAATAAGCATGACTAGGAAGAAGTTTAAATGACACTCCACTATATACCCATATGAAAACCGCAATGAATATGACAATACCTTTTCTTTGTGATTTTACATAAATGATGGCTAGAATAAAGTGGATACAAATCAAACTTAGAATGAGTAACGAAAGATGTAATAACAATGCTAAAAAGGGTGTATCTATAAATTTTT
Organism: Geobacillus sp. Sah69; assembly: GCF_001414205.1. NCBI lineage: Bacteria > Bacillati > Bacillota > Bacilli > Caryophanales > Anoxybacillaceae > Geobacillus > Geobacillus sp. Sah69. The sequence goes on from NZ_LLKS01000040.1 coordinate 4,348, forward strand.
GCAATATTTGCGTTTCACTTAGAGAACCATCAAGCTTACTAAACGGGCTCCAACCAGCAAAAGAAGGAGCGCCAATTAATAAAAGCCCACTCACTGCTCCCCAAACTATCGTTGCTATACTGAGGCTTTGAACAAATTTATTTAATGTTTGATACACCCAACTTCGATAAGAACCTAATCGTATAAGAATCGTGTACTCAAAATCAGATATGATAATCGAAATAGAACGGTATAGTAAAACAGGTAAAATGAAATACAAAATAACTGTAGATGAGCAAATTCACTTACATAAATTGACAACTAAACAAAAAAGGAGACATGAACCGGACTCCTTGGGTAAAATAGATGTGCTCAAAACCCATTCACACAAGGAGGTTCATGTCTCATGAATAGATTAGCACATCACCAAGGAATCCACAAGTTTTTCTTCACGCTGGGGTTGACGCTGCAGCTTTCCAAACCGGTCATCAAGCATCTCATTCATATTGTCGATGCCTTGACCACCAAGGGATTCTCGGGAACATTGACTGATATTCATTACTGGAGCTTTCATCCGAATCATCGAACGACGCTCAGTCACTTTTTCACGAAAAGCCCTTGGAACGAGGAAAGGCTGCTTGGGAAGCTTCAAGAGTGGATCCTTTCCCAGGTCGAACGACTGGCCAAACGGAAGAATCAACCCCTTTTKGTTTCGATTGATGATACGATTTGCCAAAAAACAAAGCCTTCGTCACGGGCTGTGCACGCCATTCAAGGGTGCGACTGGCACTACTCGCATAAAGATCATCAATCGGTCTGGGGGCATTCGCTCGTTTGGCTGATGGTGCACACCTTCACGCAGGCGTTCCCATTTGCGTTCCGCCTGTATGACAAGAAAGCGGGAAAAAGCAAGATCGACCTGGCGATCGAGATGCTTTCCTCGCTCAAGGTGAAGCGGGCTCAGCSGGTGTATGTGCTCATGGATTCGTGGTATCCGTCTAARAAGCTCATCGAAGCCTGTCTGAAACAGGGATTCCATGTCATCGCGATGCTCAAGACGAACCGGATTCTCTACCCGAAAGGCATCGCCATCCAAGCCAAGCAGTTTGCCCGCTATATCGAGTCCAAAGACACCCGCCTCGTCACGGTGGGGCAGGAGCGTTATCGCGTGTATCGCTATGAGGGGGCCATCCATGGCCTCGATGACGCGGTGGTGCTGCTGGCTTGGAAGGCGGATCAGCCGATGGCGCCGGAACATCTTCATTGCATCTTGAGCACCGACCGGGAACTCGGGGACGAAGACATCTTGCGTTACTATGCTCAGCGTTGGACGATCGAGTGCTTTTTCCGGCAGGCGAAAGATCAACTGAAGCTGGATGGATACCGCGTTCGCCACATTCGGGCGGTGAAACGGTATTGGGCGGTGGTGCTGCTCTCCTGCGTGTACAGCATCGCCGAATCCCGCCAAAACCTCTCCACCGGGCTGGAGCTTCTTCGGTCGCGGAAAGGCCACAGCGTCGTCGAGTTCATTTATGACGCTGCAAAGCAAGATATTCCCATTGATGTGATCAAAAAACAGCTCCGTATCGCGTAAGGGGTACCCTGTTTGTCTCTCTAACCATGGAAATTATTGTAATGAAAAATGCTCATCTACAGACAAAAAGTCGTTTTGTTCGGCTCGCGGGCGCGCGGCACGGCCCGCTACAACTCGGACATCGACTTGTGCGTGGACTACACCGGCAAACAAAAGTGGAAAATCAAAGAGGATCTTGACGAGATTGTCGGCATTTACTCATGTGACGTGCTTTTTTTCGACGCGCTGAACGAAGCGATCCGGCGCGAAATCGAGCGCGACGGGAAGACGATTTATGAGAAATCTCCATCGTGAGCCTAGGCGGCTTGCCCTGCATGAGCGGACAGCCGCCTTTTTTGTCCTTTTGCGCCTGTTGGGACAGATCGGCTTCGGAGCGGAGGCCAGGATTGTCCGTTTTTCCTTGCACCGAAAGCGCCGTCATCGGTACAATGAAGTCGGCAACCATCGGCAAAGGAGACTCGCGATGAAAATCGGCTATCGGACATTGAAAACGGCGGTGGGGGTGGCGCTGGCGATTGCCATCGCTCAGCTCATCGGTCTTCATAACTTCGCTTCTGCCGGCATTATCGTCATCTTATGCGTCCAAGTGACGAAAAAGCGGTCGCTTGAGACCGCCCGGGCTCGTTTTGCGGCGTGCGTTGTCGCGATCGGGTTTGCGGCGTTGTTTTTTACCGTCTTCGGCTATCATCCGTGGACGATTGGGCTGTTGCTTTTGTTGTTCATTCCGGTGACGGTTCGCTTGAAAATCAATGAAGGCATTGCGACAAGCTCGGTCATTATTTTGCATTTGTATGCGGCCGGGGACATCACGTGGGGATTGGTCGCCAATGAGATCTTGCTGGTAGCGGTTGGCATTGGGGTAGCGCTGCTGATGAACATGTATATGCCGAGCGCCGAGAAGCAGCTCAAAGAGTACCAGTGCATTGTCGAAGATTTGTTTCGCATTATTTTAAAAGAAATCGTCCACTACTTGCGCACAAATGAGCTTGATTGGGATGGGAAGGAGCTGCCGCTTGCGGCGGAGACGCTCGACAAAGCGAAAAAGCTCGCCATGCGCCACGCCGACAATCAATTATGGCGGAATGAGGATGAATATGTCCGCTACTTCCGCATGCGCGAGCGGCAGTTGGAAGTCATCGAGCATATGCTTCCGCTTGTGACATCGCTTGTCTACACGGTCGAGCAGCGGATGATGGTCGCCGATTTTATCGACGAATTAAGCGACGCCATTCACCCGGGAAATACGGCCGATTGGTTTTTGCGGCGCCTTGCCGAGATGCGCGAACAGTTTAAGGCGATGCCGCTGCCAACGACGCGCGAACAGTTTGAAGAGCGGGCGGCGTTGTTTCATTTGGTGCGCGAATTGGAGCGATATTTAATCATCAAAAGCGAATTCCATCTCGGAAACGAACGAAAACCGCAGCGGCTGAAGGCATGATGCAGGGCATATGTCCATCCGTTTTGGCGCACACTATAGCCAAACGCTCAAGCAAAGGATGGACGGATATGCGGGTATGGTTGGCCATTTGTCTCGTGATCGCCGCCGTATTGGGGGCTCCTTTTCAGACAGCGGCGGAGGCGAAGCCGCTTGTCATTGTGAACAAAGCGATCAATAAGCTCGCGCTCGTCCGCGACGGCCGCATCGAAGCCGTCTATCCGGTGGCGACCGGGGTGAATGCGGCGTTGACGCCGGAAGGAATGTTTACCGTGACGGTAAAGGCGAAACACCCGTATTATCGGAAAAAGAACATCCCGGGCGGAGCGCCGAACAATCCGCTCGGCACAAGGTGGATCGGTTTTGATGCGCGCGGGACGGATGGGCGCATCTATGGCGTCCATGGAACAAACAACCCTGCATCGATCGGGGGCTACGCTTCGCAAGGCTGTGTGCGTATGCACAACCGCGATGTCGAGCATTTGTACGAGCGAGTGCCGATCGGCGCACGCGTGCTCATTCTCCGCAGCAACGAGTCGTTTTACGACATTGCCAAGCGATACGGCGCCATCCAATGAGAAACGCAAGCTTCCTGTTTCGGAGCTTGCGTTTTTTGCCGGGTTAAAACCATAGGCTGATGCCGGCAAGGAGCGTCGTCAGCAGCATGCAAATGAGCATCAAGTAAACCACGAATTTTTGCGTTTTGCGCGACAACGGTCCGTCCTCCTTCCGTCCGCTGTTCTACGTTTATTGTAACGGCAAACAGCGGAGCGGACAAGGAAAAAAGCAGGATGAGAGATGAAACGAACCGCTCCATGGCTTGACCGTTGCGCAGACAAAGAAAAACAAAAAAACAGGATTTTTTGTCGAAACGGCGAATAATAAAACGTTGGCCTCATCATTTTGCAGCAAAGGGATTGCAGACGATGCACGTGAAAAAAGTCGACCATATCGGCATCGCCGTCCGCTCGATTGAGAAAGCGCTTCCGTTTTATACAGATGTGCTCGGCCTGCCGTTTCTCGGCATCGAGGAAGTCGAGTCAGAGCAGGTGAAAGTGGCGTTTTTGCAGGCGGGAGAGGCGAAACTGGAGCTGCTTGAGCCGCTGTCGGCAGAGAGCGCGGTGGCGAAATTTATCGAGAAGCGCGGCGAAGGGATTCATCATGTGGCGCTTGGGGTGGAAGACATCACCGAGCGCATCCGTGAGCTGAAGGAGCACGGCATCCGCATGATTCAAGATGCGCCGAAACGCGGCGCCGGTCATCGGCTTGAACGATTCGGGCGGCGCCCGCGTGCACAACACGATCAGCGGCAACGCTCATTTTGCGGCGGCGAATGAAGAGGAAGCGCTCGCCGAGGTGCGGCGGCTCTTAGGCTATTTGCCGTCAAACAATAACGAAAAGCCGCCGTTTGGCCCGATTCCGGACGGGGACGACTACCGCCCCGATTTGGCCGATGTCGTGCCGATTGACGCCGTCCGCCCGTACGATGTGCGCCACGTCATCGCCCACGTCGTCGATGACGGATCGTTTCTGGAAGTGCAAAAAGATTTCGCCAAAAACATCGTGATCGGCTTTGCCTGCATCAAAGGCGAAGTGGTGGGGCTTGTGTGCAACCAGCCGAAGTTTATGGCCGGCGGGCTTGACATTGATTCGTCCGACAAGGCGGCGCGTTTTATCCGTTTTTGCGATTCGTTCAACATCCCGATCGTTACGTTTGAGGACGTCACCGGCTTTTTCCCGGGCGTCAAGCAGGAGCACGGCGGCATCATCCGCCATGGGGCGAAAATTTTGTACGCCTACTCGGAAGCAACGGTGCCGAAAATTACGGTCATTTTGCGGAAAGCGTACGGCGGCGCGTACGTCGCCTTAAACAGCAAATCGATCGGCGCCGATGTCGTCTATGCGTGGCCGAACGCCGAAGTGGCCGTCATGGGGCCGCAAAGGGCGGTGAACATCATTTTCGCGAGCGAAATTGAAAAAAGTCCGAATCCGGAAGAAACGCGGGCGCAAAAAATTGCCGAATACCGCGAGAAATTCGCCAATCCGTATGTCGCCGCCAAATACGGCATGATCGATGACGTCATCGACCCGCGCGATACGAGAATCAAGCTCATTCAGGCGCTCGAGATGCTTCGAAATAAGCACGAGGAGCGGCCGAAGAAAAAGCATGGCAATATTCCGCTGTAAAAACGGGGTCAAGGGGCCCCGTTTTGTTGCTTGGCCTCTATTTTCGCATACGGATTCGCATCCATCAGGCTCATTCCGCTGCTATGTCTCCCATTGCTTACGGATTTTTTCGTCTGTCGAACCCGGGAGCTCGCGCTGGCGCATTGCGAACGTGGCTGTCAGCGCTGTGCGTGCCGATCGTTCCGGCGTCTGGTTTGGCTCTTGGCGGAACATTTCGGTATACTTAAGGTGGAATACATAAGCAGGAGGAAAAAAGCGATGGTCAATGAACAGCGTCTTGTCGACGAATTTTTGGAACTCGTGCAAATCGATTCGGAAACGAAGCATGAAAGGGACATTGCGAAAGTGCTCAAACAAAAGTTTGAAGCGCTTGGCCTCGATGTGATCGAAGACGATGCGGCCGCGAAAACGGGGCATGGGGCAGGCAACTTGATTTGCACGCTCGCGGCGACGAAAGACGGGGTGGATCCGATTTATTTCACGTCGCATATGGATACGGTCGTGCCGGGCAAAGGCGTGAAGCCATCGATTCAAGACGGCTATGTCGTCACCGACGGGACGACGATTTTAGGCGCGGATGATAAAGCGGGCTTGGCGGCGATGTTGGAAGCGATTCGGGTGTTGAAAGAGCAAAACATCCCGCACGGCGTGATCCAGTTTATCATCACCGTCGGAGAAGAGTCGGGGCTTGTCGGGGCGAAGGCGCTCGATCCGTCGCTCATCCAAGCGAAATACGGCTATGCCTTGGACAGCGACGGCAAAGTCGGCAACATCGTCGTCGCCGCCCCGACGCAGGCGAAGCTGAAAGTCGTTGTGCATGGCAAAACCGCTCATGCCGGTGTGGCGCCGGAAAAAGGGGTGTCAGCCATTACGATTGCGGCGAAAGCGATCGCGAAAATGCCGCTCGGCCGCATCGACGAGGAAACAACGGCCAACATCGGCCGCTTTGAAGGCGGCACGCAAACGAACATCGTCTGCGACCGCGTCGATATTTTAGCGGAAGCCCGTTCCCTCGTTCCGGAAAAAATGGAAGCGCAAGTGGCGAAAATGAAAGAAGCGTTTGAAACAGTCGCCGCAGAAATGGGCGGCCGCGCCGATGTCGAGGTCGAAGTGATGTACCCAGGCTTCAAGTTCAGCGACGGCGACCACGTCGTCGAGATCGCCAAGCGGGCGGCGGCGAAAATCGGCCGGCCGTGCAAGCTGGAGAAAAGCGGCGGCGGCAGCGATGCCAATATCATCGCCGGCTTCGGCATTCCGACGGTCAACCTCGCTGTCGGCTATGAAGAGATCCATACGACGAACGAGCGGATGCCGATTGAAGAGTTGGTCAAACTGACGGAAATGGTCATCGCCATTGTCGAAGAAGTCGCCAATGCCGAGTGAGCATCCCGAGGCTGGATGCTCTTTTTCTCGAGCGGAGAACATTCGCGCTGAAAAGTAGGATGAAAGCTGCCGATAAAAAAAGCAAAGGCAAGATGTTGAAGAAGAGAGGGCTGGGGAATGGACAAATACGTCATCTTTCGCGTTGAGCGGGAACAGTACGCCGTTTCGATCGCGTATGTCGTCTCGATTGAAAAAATGACAGCGCCGACCGCCGTTCCGCATATGCCGGACTATATGGCCGGCGTCGTGCGCATCCGCGGCGAGCTTGTGCCGGTGCTCGATATGCGAAAGCTTCTATATGGGAAAGCGATCGAGGAAACCGAGCAGACGCGTCTTGTCGTCGCCGCGGTCGACGGGTTGTCGGTGGCGTTTATCGTTGACGAAGCAAAGGAAATTGTCGATATTGAACCGGAAGCCATCAAACCGCTGCAGCTCGTATCCGCGGAGCGCACGCCGTATGTCGTCGGGATCGCGACGCTGCCGGAGCGGCTGCTCACGGTGCTGGATCCGCGCGTCTTGTTTGCCCATTTGGAAGAAGCGGACGCGATTCGCGAGCAGGTGGCCGCTGCCCAAGCCGCTGCCCGGGCAGGAGAGACGGTATAGGTGTTTGCCTATACCGTTTTTTCTTCCGCGCATATCCTAACCATGGAAATGAACTTCAACACATGAGAGGAGGCGCATTCCATGGTTCGACCGTTCGGTCCGTATATGGGCGGATTTTATCCGCCGTACGTTGGCGGCTACGGCTATCCTCCATACGGTTATCACCATCCTCATTGGCATGGAGGGTATGACGGCTATCATCACTTCCCGTATGGCGTGCCTTATGGTCATTACCCGTTTGGACCATACGGCTTCCCGCATTATGGAGGCTACTAAGCATGAGGGGCGTTACGCCCCTTTTCGCATGGACAGGTCAAGCAAAGTCCGTCGTACCGCCTCGTTCCTAAATCGGTTTAGAAAAACTTGCAGGCAAGCGCAAACGTATGGTATGTTGTTTGATGAACAAACCAAAACGGAAAGGGACGTTGGACAATGGCGAAGCAGCAAATCGGCGTCATCGGACTGGCGGTCATGGGGAAAAACTTGGCGCTCAACATCGAAAGCAAAGGCTATTCGGTGGCGGTGTACAACCGTTCGCGCGAAAAAACGGACGAGTTTTTGCAAGAAGCGAAAGGAAAAAACATTGTCGGTACATACAGCATCGAAGAATTCGTCAACGCCTTGGAAAAACCGCGGAAAATTTTGCTGATGGTCAAAGCCGGAGCGCCGACGGACGCGACGATCGAACAGCTGAAACCGCATTTGGAAAAAGGCGATATTGTAATTGACGGCGGCAATACGTATTTTAAAGATACGCAGCGCCGCAACAAAGAGCTCGCCGAACTTGGCATCCACTTTATTGGCACGGGCGTCTCGGGCGGCGAGGAAGGGGCGCTGAAAGGCCCGTCGATCATGCCAGGGGGCCAAAAAGAAGCGCATGAGCTCGTGCGCCCGATTTTTGAAGCCATCGCCGCCAAAGTCGACGGCGAACCGTGCACGACGTACATCGGTCCGGACGGCGCGGGGCATTATGTCAAAATGGTGCATAACGGCATCGAATACGGCGACATGCAGCTGATCGCTGAAGCGTACTTCTTGCTCAAACATGTGCTCGGCATGGATGCTGCAGAGCTGCACGAAGTGTTTGCCGACTGGAACAAAGGCGAATTGAACAGCTACTTGATTGAAATTACGGCCGACATTTTCACGAAAATCGATGAAGAAACAGGCAAGCCGCTTGTTGATCTCATTTTGGACAAAGCTGGGCAAAAAGGGACGGGCAAATGGACGAGCCAAAACGCCCTCGATTTGGGCGTGCCGCTGCCGATCATCACGGAATCGGTGTTCGCCCGTTTCCTCTCGGCGATGAAAGACGAGCGCGTGAAAGCAAGCAAAGTGCTCGCAGGCCCAGCGGTGAAGCCGTTTGAAGGCGACCGCGCCCACTTCATCGAAGCCGTGCGCCGCGCGCTTTATATGAGCAAAATTTGCTCATACGCCCAAGGGTTTGCGCAAATGAAGGCGGCTTCTGAGGAATACAACTGGAACTTGCGGTACGGTGATATCGCCATGATCTTCCGTGGCGGCTGCATCATCCGCGCGCAATTTTTGCAAAAAATTAAAGAGGCGTACGACCGTGATCCAGCGCTTTCGAACTTGCTCTTGGATCCGTATTTCAAAGACATTGTCGAACGCTACCAAGACGCGCTCCGCGAAATCGTCGCCACCGCGGCGATGCGCGGCATTCCAGTGCCAGGATTCGCAAGCGCCCTCGCCTATTACGACAGCTACCGCACCGCGGTGCTCCCAGCCAACTTAATCCAAGCGCAGCGCGACTACTTCGGCGCCCACACGTACGAACGCGTCGACAAAGAAGGCATTTTCCATACGGAATGGTTGAAATAAGAAAAAAGCCCTTAGAGTCATTCGCTACTCTAAGGGCTTTTCGTGTTCGATAAAGCTAAAATTCGTTCCGTCAACTGGAACTGCATCTTCAGAATGGGATGACCACTGATCGAGTGGGCGAACGTTGGAACGGTTTTGGTTCTTCCCTCACTCGCTGCATCGTTTTAAAGCGCCTCGCGAATTAGCTTTTTGTAATAACGAACGGACAACACGCCAAACAGCGAATAGCAGACCGTGTAAATCGCCATCACCGTCAACATTGGCGTCCACAGTTCGGTGCCGAAAAAGAACCAGCCGGAACGGACAGCGAAATAGCTATGGGACAATCCCAGCAGCAACGGAATGCCAAAGTAGAACAGCTGTTTCCGCCGAATGCCCCCGAGCAAGTCTTTTTCGGTGAATCCCAGTTTGCGCAAAATGGTGTAATTCGGCCGCTCTTCTTCGCCGGCGCCCATTTGCTTGAAGTAAAGAATGCAGCCGGATGTGACCAAAAAGGCGAGTCCTAAAAAGGTGACGACAAACAAGATCAATCCGAACGTCTGCTTTTGGTGGCGGCTCATCATCAGGCGCGAATCGGTGATGGAGGAAAACTCCATGCGTTGAAACAACTGATCAGCCCGTTCAATATTTGTTTCGTCAGTCAGATGAATTCTGATATGCACCTTTTTCTTTTGTGGATCGGTTTCTTTTTGCAAACGATCAAACATCGTTTGGTCGACGATGACAGTCGGCATGCCGTACGTGAAATGATAGTTGACGTAATAGTCTTTTTTCATCCCAAGGTAATGAAGCGGGACCATGCGGCCGTTTACTTCTAAGCGAATCGTTCCCGTTTCTTTAAACGGCAAGAATTGACGGAGCATGTCCTGATATCCCGTCAGCAGTGCTTCATTAGGCTTGACATCGATGCGGCCTGTACTTGTGTCGCTGATCACCGATAGCGGCGCGGCGGACGGCTGAAACTGGCGCCGGCTTTGATCAGCGATGTCTAAAATCATCGAAATATCAGTCGGTGCTTCGATGACATCGATCATCGTTTCCCGATAGCGAATATCATGAGATCGCAGCGCCGCCGTAAAACGGGCGGCATCCTTTTTGTCCGTAAACGCGAAATCGGCGGCGACGTTGTTTTTGGCTGATTGCTCGGCTGAATAATAGGAAATATAGCTTAGTGAGATCAACCCGATCGCGATGGCCGACACGGTCGTGATGATCGTAAGCAGCAACGCGTTCGATTTCATGCGAAACATGAGCGACGATACCGATAGCACGTCGTTGATCGACAAATAGCCACCTTTTTGTTTTCGCCATAGGTGGAACAGAAAGCTGATCGTTCCTTTGAAAAATAAATAGGTGCCGATGATGACAGCGCCTAAAATGAACGCCATGGCCATGAATAACCCTTGAACGCTCTTCCAGTCGCTGCTAAACAATTTCGTCGATATACCATAGCCGCTGCCGATGAGGATGATCCCCACCATCCCTACGACCATGTTCCATACGGATACGTGTTTTGCTTCGGTTGTGGATGTAGTGCGGAACAAGGATAAAATCGTCTGTTTTTTGAGAAACAAGCGGTTCATCCCCATCATGAGAACATCAATCACGCTGAACACAATCAACGTTTGCACCAATGCTCGTCCAGAAAAGGAGAGAGATGCCGCTAGCGGAATATCGATGATTTTAAACAAAATCATCATCAACAGCTTGGAAGCGGCAAATCCCACCAATATGCCGATGATCAGTGTGCCGTAATAAAGAATGACGTTTTCGGCCGCCAGCATAAAAAAGATGTTTCGTTTCGTCATGCCGATCAACTGCAAAAGAGCGATCTCATGGCTCCGACGCTTGATAAACAGGGCGTTGGCGTACAAAAGAAAGACGGCGACAATCACGATAAGAAGCACCGCGCCTGTGCGGACGGCCGCCGCGCCTTTCACTCCCCCTTTGATGGCATCAAGCGATGGATCGTACTGCAATGTCACGAACGCGAAATACAAGGCGGAAGCAAACATCAAGGCAAACACGTACAAATAATAATGTTGGATGTTTTGTTTCAAGTTGCGGAACAGGAGTTGCTTCATGCTCATGGCCGAACACCGCCCAGCACGCCTTGCGTTTGCATAATGGCTTGGAAAAATTGCTGCCGCGTTTCCGTTCCTTTATACAGTTGCGTATACAATTGTCCGTCTTTGATAAAAACGACACGGCCTGAGAAACTGGCGGCGACCGGATCGTGGGTGACCATGATGATTGTCGTCTTCCGTTTTTTATTAAGTTGTTGCAGCTTGTGCAATAAATCGGAAGCCGATTTTGAATCGAGTGCGCCCGTCGGCTCATCGGCAAAAATGATGCTCGGTTCATGGATGAACGCCCGCGCCGCCGCAGCGCGCTGTTTTTGCCCACCAGAAATTTCGCTCGGATAGTGGTTTTGGATGTCAGTGATGCCAAGTTCAGCCGCCAATTCTGCAAATTTCTTTTCCGCTTCTCGCTTGGGCGTTTTCGTAATCGATAAAGGCAAAAGGACGTTCTCCTTCACCGTCAGCGTGTCAAGCAAATGATACTCTTGAAAGATGAATCCGACATGGCGTTTGCGAAATTCTGCCAGCTCTCGGTCTTTCATGGCGACGACGTTGTTTCCTTCGATGAAAATAGCGCCCTCGCTCACCCGGTCGATTGAGGAAAGAACGTTGAGGAGCGTCGTTTTCCCTGATCCAGAAGGCCCCATGATCGCGAGAAATTCCCCCTTCTCCACACGCAGATCGATGCCTTTGAGCACTTCTTGTAGGTTCTTTTTCGTTCCGTACGTTTTGTAGATGTTGGTTGCTTCCAATATGACCATCTCGTTTTCCCTCCTTCGTTTCTATCATAAGCAATGGGGTTGGTTTTTTCCTGCGTTTGGCCGAACAAAACGAAACCGCGTGTGACAAAATCGTCACATGCGGTGCGTGCGGATGATGTCATTTTCTTGTGGAAATAGGATCGTAAATGTCGTTCCGCGTCCGGGCGTGGATTCGACATGAAAGTCAAGAAGAAGCGGTTTGGCGGCTTTTTTCGCCAAATACAGCCCCATCCCCGTCGCCGCTTCATTTTGGTGTTCGGTGGTGGAGGTGAATCCTTTCTCGAAAATGCGCGGCAAGTCCTTTGGATCAATGCCCAAGCCGAAATCTTGAATTTGCAAGCGGGCATGGCCGTTTTTCATAAAGCTTTTCACGACAATGTCAGATGACTCGCTGTATTTCACCGCATTCGTGATGATTTGCCGGATGATAAAAGAAAGCCATTTGGCATCGCTTAGGACGGAGCGGACGTCCAATTGAAGGTCAAAGCCGATGCCTTTTTGCATACACCACGATTGCAGCGGTTTAATCTCATTGATGAGAAGCGGCTCAAGCTCGACTTGTTCGATATATAAGTCGTTTTCCATGTGTGGAAGCCGTCGTTGATGAAGTTGCTGATCAAGAAGCAGATGAATGCGCAGCCACTCGTACAAGAGTTGCGCTTTCGTGTTTTCGTCCCCGACCCGTTCGATGATGAGCCGCATGGCCGTCAGCGGTGTTTTCATTTCGTGAATCCATGACAACAGTTCATCTTTCTCTTGTTCCAACGTGGCGAGGTGTTCTTTCAGCTCCTGTTTCCATTGGTCCGTTTGGCTGGCGAGGACGCGTTCGACGATCTTCTCCAGTGGGCTTGCCGCCCGCAGGGCAGAGACGGGATCGAGGCCGCGCTCCCACTCTTGCAAACGTTGATAAAATGCCGTTTCTTTTTTCCAACGGATGATGACAAAGACAACAAAGATGATAGTCGTTAAAAAGACGATGTAAAGGATGGAGGAGAGCGGAATCGTCGGATCCAGATAAGCGACAAACAGGATGAACAGCTCCAGAAAGAGAAAGAGGGCCATCCAGCTTTTTCGTTCCCACAAATAGTCTTTGATCATCAGTGGCTCCCTTCTTCCGTAGCCATATAGCCTTGCCCAATTTTCGTTTCAATGAAGCGGCCCAAACCGAGTTCGTCGAGTTTTTTCCGCAGGCGGTTGACGTTGACGGTCAGCGTGTTGTCGCTGACAAACCGTTCGTCTTCCCATAGCCGTTTGATCAGCTCCGTCCGAGCAACGATCTGGTTTTTCTTGGCCAATAAATGTTTCAAAATCAACAGCTCGTTTTTCGTCAGCTCCACTGTTCCGTGTTCATTTGAGACTGTGCTTTTTTCATAGTCGACCGTTGCCCCGCACCATGTTTGCAGCTGAACGGGTCCGGCATTGTAGTTGTACACGCGGCGGAGCAGCGCTTGGATTTTGGCGATCAGCACATCGAAATGAAACGGCTTTTGGATGTAATCATCAGCTCCAAGCTGCATCGACATGACCATATCAGTCGGGTGGTCGCGCGATGATAAAAACAAAATCGGGACGTTCGAATGAGCACGAATCTGGCGGCACCAGTGGAACCCGTCAAATTTCGGCAGCTGGATGTCGATGATCACCAAGTGCGGCTTGCAAGCAGAAAACTCTTCCATCACACGACCGAAATCGCGGATGCCGCAAACGTCGTACGACCATTGTTCCAAACGTGCTTTGATTTCTTGAAACAACGTCACATCATCTTCAATGAGCAAAATGTTCAATTTTGCCTCACCCCACTTGTTTCTATTGGGAGTTCCGTTTTCATTATATTTGTTTCACCGTTCGGGGGAAAGGAGCATTCCCGTTAGGAGCTTTTCCGGGGACTTGATCAAAAAAAGCCCTCTTGGTATGATGCAGGGGTGTCAAACAATACCTACCATCATGCCAAGGAGGACTTCAGATGAATTGTACACAAAACTATAAAATTGATCAAGTTACGGAACAAACGCTTGTCGTGGGCATCGATATCGCGAAACGAACCCACTACGCCTGCTTCGTGGATGACCGGGGGCGCGTGCTTCGCAAGTCGTTCCCGATCTTCCAGTCGAAAGAGGGGTTTCAGCAGCTGTATAAAGCGATTCAGGAGGCGATGCAAGCGTTTGGGAAGTCAGAGGTGATCGTCGCSGTGGAGCCGACCGGGCACTACTGGTTGAACCTGGCCTACTTCCTCGAGGAGCACGGGATCCCGTTGGTCATGGTCAACCCGGCGCATGTGTGCCGGTCGAAAGAACTTGATGACAACCTGCCGACGAAACACGACGCCAAAGACGCCCTGGTCATTGCCAGACTGGCAAAAGACGGACGATTCCTCGTTCCCCGGCTGCTGCACGAGATTGAAGCCGATTTGCGCGTGGGRAGCACGCTCAAAGAGAAGCTCCGCAAGGAACAGACGGCGGTGAAAAACGCGATCGTCCGCTGGACGGATCGGTATTTTCCAGAGTTTTGGACCGTGTTTCGTGACTTGGGGAAAACGGCGCTTTCGGTGTTGGAGTGGACGCCGCTTCCGGCTGATATGGCCGGCCGGACGGTGGAGGAGCTTCTTGAGGTGTACCGGCAAAGCGAAGGGCTGAAATGCCCGCAGAAAGCGAAAATTCAGGCGTTGATCGACGCCGCGAAGGGCTCGATTGGGGTGACGGAAGGGACGACGATGGCCCGGTTTGAGATCGCCGCGCTCGTCCGCCGATACCGCCAATTGGAGGCGGAGATCGCTGCACTGGACGCCGAGTTGAAGGCATTGGTTCAAACGACGATGGAGTACCAATGGTTGAAAACGGTCGACGGGTTGGGAGACGCCACGATCATCGATCTGCTGGCGGAGATCGGCAGCTTCGCCCATTATCGGGACCCGCGCCAATTGGTGAAGTTGGCGGGCCTGACGCTCAAGGAGAACTCCTCCGGCCAGCGCAAAGGGCAAAAGCACATCTCCAAACGGGGACGGAAACGGYTGCGCTCGGTGCTGTTTCGGGCGATGATTCCGCTGATTCGGCAYAACGAGGCGTTTCGCGAGCTGCATGAGTATTATACGACCCGATCCGTCAATCCGCTGACCGGAAAGCAGTCCATCGTCGCCTTGTGCCGGAAGCTGTTGAATGTGCTGTTTGCGATTTGTACGAAGAAACAAGCGTTTGACGCGGAGCGAATGAAACAGGACGTCTTGTCCCAGGTGCAACGGGCGGCCTAAGGCCTCCCCCCTGCGAACGGAAGAATCGTTGGACAACGAGATGACACCGGAGAAGCTGGCGTGATTTCATCCATTCGACCTTGAGTCCCKAAAGGAGCTTGGCCGGCCTCCGCCTGATGACGAGACCGAACGAGGGAATGTTGGCGCGAAGACGCCCGGAGACATGGGAGGGTTCGTCCTCATCAGCGACGCGGAGATCCAAAGGGTGCATCGAATATGCTTCCCCCCGCGGCAGGAAAATATAACCAGCCGTGGCCGCGAAGCGCACCCTAGGTCTGTAAGATATCCACAAAACTGAAAAAGGATGTAAGGGATTTTGTCGAAAAATATTTTTTGGACACCCCTGAGAGGCCGAAAAGCCTTGATAGATCAACATTTCTAGAGGGAGGTTCAAAAGGGAAAGCATGAAAATGCATTACACAGCAAAGCGATGGCCGCTGTTCGTGATCGGCGGCAGTTGGTGCATGCGGCCGAACAGGGGGCGTATGGCAAAAAGAGCTTGAAGTGATGATCAACGGTGGGCTATCATGGATATTGAGGATGGATAAGGAATGGTCAAATGTCGGTGCTCGATTGTTTGAGCTATGCTATGCGCAAGGAATGTATAAGGAAGGAATTAGAAATCATTGTTTGACGGGGGATTGGAATGGGAACAACATTTAGGAAAGGTTTTTTATTTTGTCTCTTCTTGTTTATCTGTCTTTTCCATGTGTTTCCTTCCGCTAAAGCGGAAGCGGCCGGACCGCGTACGCAACAGCTTCCTGGGCGCGTGCTCGATTGGGTCATGGATGATCAAAATGGGTATATTTATGCGCTCACGGAAAAGGGGATGTTATTATTTATTGAAGCGAGCACATTGTCGATCAAAAAGCAGGAACCCGTTTCTCTGCGGGCATACAGCGCTTTATGGCGGAAATATGCCCAGCGGTCGGTCACTCTTCTTTTGCGGGACGGGAAGCTGTATGTGCCGTCTGAAACATCGATAGACGTTTTTGACGTCAAAACAAAACGGCTGATTCAACGAGCCCCGTATAACGGATTGCCGTTTGGCCTATTAGGCAACAAAATCGTAACTTTCGGAAAGCAGTACGGGCGCGGGAAGACGACGTATGAGATGTACATGTGGGATTTGGCGGCGAAACGCCAAACAAGCCGGCTGATTGCTGATCCTAACTTTTTTTCCGTTTTTTCAGAGGAAAATACGTTGTTTTTCGATGAGAAGCGAGGTCTGGCCTTCATCGGCCGCAATGTTTCCATTCCTGATTTAGCGGTATTGCGCCTGTCCGATTTGAAGGTGGTGAAGCGAGTTTCGTATCAAGGGCCGAGAGGCAGCGCGCCCATCCATCCGCTCATCGTTGACGGAAGCGATGTGTTTTTTGCGGGAAGGCGCATTGATGCCGGAAATATCAACATGGTGCACGACTGTTATAACGGCCCCGTTTTAGATGTTCAAGGGGCCTACGTGGTGACAAATAAGGCGGTGTATGACCGTTACACCTCTGCTAAGATAAACGCGCTTCCATTCCCGACGAACTATGCGTTGATGGATGCAAAGTACAATTTGTATTTGATCAAAGAAGGGGAAAATCGAATTTATAAATATCCATTGCCGGCCGATGAGAGCTATTATGTTCGATCGTCCCATTATGCTTTCACCAATGTCCCCATTTCCCATTTGGCTTATGATTCGTCGACCGGATGGTTGTATGTGTTGTCCGCCGAAGACAGCAAACTGTTTGTCATTCGCGCCAGCGACATGAAAATGGTGAAAGAAATTCATCCCGGACCGCAGCCGACGGATGTAAAAATTGATGGCGGCAAGGTGTATGTTGCGCTATCGGGAGCGACGAAAATGGCGATTTACGACGCCAAAACAATGCGGTTTCTTGGAACGGTGCCGCTGATCGCTGCTCCGCGTTCATTGGCGATCGGGGACGGGAAAATTTTCTTCACGGACAATAGCCGCACGTTGACGGGATCGATTGCCGTTTATGATATGAAGACGAAAAAACAATGGCGAATCCCAAAGGTATTCATCAATCCGTTGATTGGGTATGACGAAAAACAAAATGTATTGTATGTCGGACAGGAAGGAACATCGGATCATGATCTGTATGCGGTGCGGCTTTCCGATTGGCATGTTTCGCAACTATTGTCCTTCCCTGGAGGGGATGATGCCTTTTTTATGAACGGCGGGGAGATTTTTTACGGAAAGGCGCGCATCAATCCAGCCCAGCCCGGCGCATTGGTGGCCGCTGAATTTCCGGAGCCGCTGCGGGCGGCGAGCCGTCAATATATCATCACCAGCCGTGCCATTTATAACCGGGCAACAGGAACGAAAATCGCCGATTTGTCATCTGAAGCGTTGCTCGCAACGGCTGGAGATGATGGAATGATCTTCACGTATCGAAAAGTGGCTACGAACCATTATTTGATTAAGCAAAAACTGTCTCAGTGAACTACCCCCACTTAATTTTCTAGCGAAAATTTGAAGTGGGGGCTTCCAAAGAAGTTTGACTGCTTCAAGCAATCCTTATTCTTTGAGGCGTGTCCACTTCGCCGCTAGAGCATAAGACACTCAGGTCTACAGCTTTACTTTTCTTTAAGATGTTTAATGCGCCATTGACATCCTGTTTACGAGTGGTGCCTTTGATTTTTTGCTTATCTTTCATGCTTTGAAGTCTGGCATTTTCTTTGAAACCATTGATTTATACTTTTTAATCTCCGCCCATCAATGATGAATGATCTGCCGTCTATATTTTACTGAATCTATCCTATTTTCAGCAAAATATAGTTAAGGCGATTCATCTCCCACTTACTCCGCTTCGCTTCGTTGAAGTGGGAGTCTTCTCGCCTAATTAAGATAAAATTGCCATTGCTGGGAGCGTTGGTGCTCTCCAAAGCGCATGAAACAGTTTTCACAACGTCTAGACGGGCTTCGTACCTCCGCCCGTCTCGTTTTATAAAGAAGCAAATATGTCATCATGAGGATGATGCCCAAAGGTGAATTTTCCAAGGCGTTCAATCACTGAAACACGTCTGTTCACAGATAGGAGGGTCTTTCCATGTCACAACAGCGTAAATCGATCATCCCCGACAACTTTTTATGGGGCGGGGCGGTGACGTCGTTTCAGACGGAAGGGGCGTGGAACGAAGGCGGCAAAGGGCTGTCGATCGTGGATGCGCGCCCGATTCCAAAAGGGCATTCCGACTGGAAAGTGGCGGTCGATTTTTACCATCGCTACAAAGAAGACATCGCGTTGTTCAAGGAGCTCGGCTTTACCGCCTACCGGACGAGCATCGCTTGGACGCGCATTTTTCCGGACGGGGAAGGGGAGCCGAATGAAGCGGGCTTGGCGTTTTATGACGCTGTGTTTGATGAATTGAGGGCGAACGGCATCGAGCCGGTCATTACGCTGTACCATTTTGATTTGCCGCTGGCGTTGGCGAGAAAATACAACGGCTTCGCATCAAGGAAAGTCGTCGACTTGTTTGAGCGGTACGCGCGCACCGTATTTGCGCGTTACCGCGGGAAAGTGAACTATTGGCTGACGTTCAACGAACAAAATTTAGTGCTCGAACAACCGCATTTATGGGGGGCGATTGGGCCGGAAGACGAAGACCCAGAAGCGTTTGCCTACCGCGTCTGTCATAACGTGTTTATCGCCCACGCGAAAGCCGTGAAGGCGCTGCGCGAAATCGCTCCCGAGGCGAAGATCGGCGGGATGGTGACGTATTTGACGACGTATCCGGCGACATGCCGGCCGGAAGACGCTTTGGCGAACGTGCAGGCGAAAGAGCTGTTCCTTGATTTCTTCTTTGATGTGTTCGCCCGCGGCGCCTATCCGCGTTATGTGACCAACCGGCTTGAGAAAAAAGGAATCTGCCTGCCGCTCGAAGCGGGGGATGAGGAGTTGCTCCGTTCGCAGACGGTCGACTTTTTGTCGTTCAGCTACTATCAAAGCCAAATCGTCCGCCATCAGGAACAGGATGAGCGGATCATCAAAGGGCTTGAACCGAATCCCTATTTGCCAAAGACGAAATGGGGCTGGGCGATCGATCCGATCGGGTTGCGGATGGCCTTAAAAGACGTGTACGCCCGCTACCAGATGCCGATTTTCATCACCGAGAACGGCATCGGGCTTGAGGAGGAGCTGAATGAGGACGGCACGGTCGAAGATGATGAGCGGATCGACTATTTGCGCCGCCATATCGAACAAATGAAGATGGCGATGGAAGAAGGAGTCGAGGTGATCGGTTATTTAATGTGGGGAGCAACCGACTTGTTAAGCTCGCAAGGGGAGATGCGCAAGCGCTACGGCGTCATTTTCGTCAACCGCGACGACGAGAACTTGCGCGATTTGAAGCGCTATAAGAAAAAAAGCTTCTACTGGTTCCAGCGCGTCATTCGCACGAACGGGGAAGAGCTGTAAACAGAGGCGGGGAAGCCCCCGCCATTTTACCAGTCTTTAGGGCGGCCATGGCGAATATTCAATTTGACATGATCAAACAGCCGGTCCCATCGGGGGACCGGCTGTTTTTACGGCTCGCGGTCCAACAGCAAGACGCGCGCCGGGGCGGCGTCGGTGCCGACGAGTTTGAGCGGGGCGGCGACCATGAAATAGCGGCCTTCGGGGACGTCTTTCAGCCGCAGCCCTTCGATGATGATGACGCCGGCCGAAAAGAGCGTTTTATGGGTCGGATGGCCTTCTTGCGCTCGCTCAATGCCAAGGGCGTCGATGCCGACGCCGCGGATTTGTTTGTCGGCCAAATAACGAGCCGCGTCTTCGGCGACGAAAATAAACTCAAAGTTAAATGCATCATCAAAGGAGTTTTTCGTTTTAAACAGAACGAAGTCCCCTTCTTGAATGTCAAGATGCGCGATGTCGTCTTTCGTGATCCGGTCGTTGACATCGGTTAAATCGAACAGCTTGCACGGGCCGACGAGGTCGTCCAATGGAATCGTTTCAAACGTCGCTCCGCCTTCGACCATATGAAGAGGGGCGTCAATGTGCGTGCCGGTGTGCACGTCCATGTCAATGCGCGATTCGGTCACATAGCCGTTGGTGACGGTGGTGCGCTTCGGTTGTTTTTCCGGTTTGTTTTTATATACGGGCATGCCCTCGTAAATCGGGGCCGTGACGTCATACACCTTCATCGTTCATTCGCTCCTTTGCATGAGAGATAACGCTCGCTTGTCCAAAAGGGCGGCGGGCGCAAACGATTCGCGGTTATGGCCGCGGATGCTCGATCGGCCACCAGTGGAAGCCGTCTTTTTTGAGCAGCTCGCCCGCGGCCGCCGGGCCCATGGAGCCAGCCGCATAGTTCGGAAAGTCGGAAGCTTTTGTGTTCGCCCACACCTCAGAAATTGGGTCGACAAACTGCCATGACGCTGCTACCTCATCCCAATGGGTGAAGTTTGTCGCGTCGCCGCGCATGCAGTCGTACAGCAGCTTTTCGTACGCTTCCGGCGTGTTGATCCCATCGATGCAGTTGTTGCAATAGTCGAGTTGAAATGGAGCTGTTATGGTCGTCGATTCCCCGGTTTTTTTGCCGTTTAAATGAAGGGTGATCCCTTCGTCCGGCTGGATGTGGATGACGAGCAAGTTCGGGGCGATCGTCTCATTCGTCCGGTAATACAAGTTCATCGGTACATCTTTAAATTGGACGACGATTTTCGTCGATTTTTCCGCCATCCGTTTGCCGGTGCGAATGTAAAACGGCACGCCAGCCCAACGGAAGTTGTCGATCAGGAGTTTTCCAGCGACGAACGTTTCCGTGTTCGAGTCCGGATCGACGTTCGGCTCCTCGCGATACGCCGGCACGTGTTTGCCGTGGATCACCCCGCGCCCGTATTGGCCGCGCACGAAATAGCGGTCGACTTCATCGTGCGCAATCGGTCGCAAGGCGCGCAACACTTTCACTTTTTCATGGCGGATGTCATCGGTCGTTAATTTGATCGGCGGTTCCATCGCCAACAGAGCGACCATTTGCAGCATATGGTTTTGCACCATGTCGCGCAACGCCCCGGAATGGTCGTAGTAGCGGCCGCGGTCTTCGACGCCGAGCGTTTCGCTCAATGTGATTTGAATGTTGGCGATGAACCGGTTGTTCCAAAGCGGCTCGAAAATGGCGTTTGAAAAGCGGATGACCTCGATGTTTTGCACCATTTCTTTGCCGAGGTAATGGTCGATCCGGTAGATTTCCCGCTCGGAAAAGACGCGGCGAATCTCGTCATTCAGCTTCTCGGCGCTCGCCAAGTCATGCCCGAACGGCTTTTCGATGACGAGCCGCTTAAAGCCGTGCGTTTCCGTCAATCCTTCCGACTGCAAGCGGGAAGTAACGGTGCCGAAAAATTCCGGCGCCATCGCCAAATAAAAGATGCGGTTGCCTTCGGTCTTGTATGTGCCGTCGAGCTGTTCGAGGAGCGACTTTAAGCGCTGATACGACTCGGCTTCCGTCACGTCGAACGGATGGTAATAGAAATGGGAGGTGAATCGGCCGTCGGCGAGCTTTTGGTGAAACGCCGTTTCGACCGAGTCGCGCACATAGTTCCGGAACTCGTCGGCCGACAACGGGCGGCGCGCGACGCCGACGACAGCGAATTGCTCGTTCAAATGCCCTTTTTCATACAGGCGGTAAAGGGACGGAAACAGTTTCCGTTTCGCCAAATCTCCCGTCGCTCCGAAAATGACGATGATCGATTTCGGATTCATGTTGTCCACCGTATGTACCTCGCTTTAACCAAATTTGTCTCTTCAATGAAACCATTGTAGAGGTTTGCCGGTCGGAACGCAAACACTTTGTTGCTTTCCGGCGGGAAAGCGTTTATGTTCATGAAAGAGCCGGGCGCCAACCCGGCGTTTTTGAGCGCAAAAGAAAGTTGAAAAGCCGTTTTGACATTGGTACGCTAACAACAGGCCATATTGAGCGAGAAAAAGGAGTGAAGCGCGTTGGAACTGTTGTTTTTAGGCACGGGTGCCGGCGTGCCGGCCAAAGAGCGCAACGTATCGTCCGTCGCCCTGCAGCTGCTTGGTGAACGCGGGGCGACATGGCTGTTTGACTGCGGCGAAGCGACGCAGCATCAAATTTTGCATACCGCCATTCGCCCGCGCCGCATCGAGCATATTTTTATTACGCACTTGCATGGCGACCATTTGTTTGGATTGCCTGGACTGCTAGGCAGCCGTTCGTTTCAAAGCGGCGAGACGCCGCTTACGGTCTTCGGCCCAAAAGGCATTCGCGCGTTTGTCGAAACGGCCCTTGCCGTCAGCGGGACAAAGCTCCGCTATGAACTGAACATTGCGGAGATCGATGAGGGCGTCATTTTTGACGATGAACGGTTTTCCGTCATCGCCAAACGGCTCGATCACGGCATGCCGTCATACGGTTTCCGCGTCGTTGAAAAAGATTTGCCCGGCCCGCTCTTGGTCGAGCGATTGCAAGCACTCGGCGTCCGCCCCGGCCCGATTTATCAAGAAATTAAGCAAGGAAAAACGGTCGTGCTGGATGACGGCACGGTCATCGACGGGCGCGAATTTGTCGGGCCGCCGCAAAAGGGGAGAATCGTCGCCGTGTTGGGCGATACCCGTTTTTGCGAAGCGGCGATTGAACTCGCCCGCGATGCCGATGTCGTCGTCCACGAGGCGACGTTTGCCGCGGCGGAACAGCGGCTGGCCCATGACTATTTCCATTCCACGACCACAGACGCAGCCGAGGTGGCGAGGCGGGCCGGGGCGAAGCGGCTTATTTTGACCCATATCAGCTCTCGCTACCAAGGTGAGGCGGCGCTGCAGCTCGTCGCCGAGGCGCGGAAGGTGTTTCCGAACACCGATCTTGCCGCTGATTTCGCCTCGTTTTCGATCCCGCGCGGTTAAAACCGCCAGCCGCGCTCATATTGGACGGGCGCCGAGATTTTTGCGCCCAGCTCTCTCGCCGCGGCGTATGGCCAATACGGGTTGCGCAGCAGCTCGCGCCCCAAAAAGACGAGATCGGCGCGGCCGTTTTGCAAAATTTCTTCCGCTTGCCAGCCGGACGTAATGAGGCCGACAGCGCCGGTCGGGATGTCTGCTTCACGGCGGATCAGTTCGGCAAACGGCACTTGGTAGCCGGGATAGACGTTCATGCGCGCCGGAACAATAGCGCCGGAGCTGACATCGACGAGGTCGACTCCTTGTTCTTTCATCCGCTTGGCGTATGGGACATAGTCTTTGGCCGTCAGCCCGTCCGGATGGTAGTCGGACGCCGAGATGCGGACAAAAAGCGGTCCGTCCCACACCTCGCGAACAGCGTCGATCACCTCGCCCAAGAAACGGTAACGGTTTTCCGGAGAGCCGCCGTACTCGTCTTGGCGCCGGTTGGAGAGCGGCGATAAAAATTCGTTAATGAGGTAGCCGTGGGCGGCATGGATTTCAATGACGTCAAAGCCGGCTTCCTTCGCGCGCCGTGCGCCGTTTTGGAACGCTTGCACCGTTTCTTCAATGTCGGCTTTCGTCATTTCTTTTGGCGTCGGCGACGAATCATCAAACGGGACGGCTGACGGAGCGATGATCTCTCCCGGCACTTGCGATTTTCTCCCCGCATGGGCAAGCTGGATGCCGATGGCCGCCCCATGCTCTTTCACAAGCCCAACGAGTTCGCGAAGCCCGGCGATATGGTCATCGCTCCAAATGCCTAAGTCGCGTTCAGAAATGCGACCTTGCGGCGTCACGCCGGTCGCTTCAACGATAATCAAGCCGACTTGGCCGACAGCGCGAGCCGGGTAGTGGATTTTATGCCACGTGCGTACGGCGCCGTCTTTCGTGTCGCACGAATACATGCACATCGGCGACATGACAATTCGGTTTTTCAGCGTCAGCCCGCGGATTGTATACGGCGAAAACAATACCGTGTTCATGACAAGCAGCTCCTTTCTAGGCCGATGAGTGGTTCATGACTGATGATAGCACGCTGCTTATCAAAAACAAAATAAAACGGATTGTCGCCGTGTTCGGGCTAGGCGGGAAAAGGAGCGGCGCGCTCCGGAGGTCCGCTCTTTACGCTTCGGCGATGGCAGAGAGAAGAGCGCTGCCGAGCTCTTCGGAGCGGGCCGTCGCCCGGCGGATGCAGGCGATGACCGCTTCTTGGAACCGGTATTGCTCAAGCACGCCAATGCCGGCTTCGGTCGTGCCGCCTGGGCTCGTGACTTCACGGCGCAGGACGGATGGGTGCTTGTCGGACGCTTTTAGCATCTCGGCTGCGCCGATGATCGTTTGCAAAATGAGCCGTTTGGCGACATCTCGCTCAAGGCCGATGTCGGCCGCCGCTTTTTCCATCGCTTCGACCAAGTAATACACATACGCCGGACCGCTCCCGGACAGGCCGGTGACCGCATGCAAGTCGCGCTCCGGCACAACAGCGACGATGCCGACCGTTTCAAACAGCTGTTTGGCGACCTCAAGATGTTCTTTCGCGGCGAAGCGGCCGCCGGCGATGGCGGTCGCTGATAAGCCGACGGCGGCGGATGTGTTTGGCATGGCGCGCACGACAGGGATGTTGCGTCCAGCGAGCCGTTCGATCGTCTCGGTCGTGATGCCCGCGAGCAGTGAAAGAATGAGCTGATGGGCGCGGAGGGTCGGTGCGATGGCGTTCATCGCTTCGACGACGTCTTTCGGCTTCATCGCCAAAATGACGATATCCGCTTGTTTGACGGCTTCTTGCGCGCAACCTGCCGTGCAAACACCGTATTGGCGCGCCAGCTCCTCAAGCCGAGCGCGGTTTTGTCGGTTGGCGACGACAATGTGCGCCGGATGGCAAAACGCTTTCGTCATGCCGGCGATGAGCGATTCCGCCATCGAGCCGGCGCCGATGAGCGCGATCGATCGTTCGTTGTTCATCATTCCACTCCTCCTTGCCTTGGTGTATCCATCCAAAAGAGAAAGGTTTCCCGTCCTGCAAAAGGACGGAAAACCTTCGTTTCCGCGGTACCACCTTTTTTGGCCCGATTTGGCCCAAGCGCCAAACAGGCCCGACTCTGCCCCGATAACGCCGGGGAGGCGTTTAGGTTGGCCTAACAGCTCCTAGGGTAGGTTCAACCGCAAAGAGGGCCGCAAAGCCTTCCAGCCGCGGGCTTCGCTCTCTGGTGCCGTTTGCGGTTTACTGGCCCTGTTCATCGCCGGTTTGCCGTATCCGTGATGTTATTAGTCATTATGCCGCGGGACAGGTGCTGTTGTCAAGAGAGGAGAGCGAATTTTTTTGCAATTTCGTCGTGCGGAAGAAAAAGGCATGACAAATGGATGAAATCGATGTAAACTGTAAAATAAAATATAATGAATAACTATTCATTTTGACTGATGAAACGGTTCGAACGGGATGGTTCATGAACTTGAGGAAAGAAGGGAACGCAATGAACGAGGAACGAGTGTATCGGATCACGGTGCCGACGCCGTTTCCGGTCGGCGATGTGCATATGTACGTGATCGCCAGCGATCGGTTGACGCTGGTCGATGCCGGAGTGAAAACAGAGGAAGCATGGCAGCTGTTTGTGAAGCAGCTTGGCGAGGTCGGTTATGCGCCAGAGGATATTGAACAAATCGTCATTACTCACCATCATCCGGATCATGTCGGCTTGCTTGATTATGTTCCGCATGCGCCGATCATCGGCCATCCGAAAGCGGATCCGTTTTTGCGCCGCGAACGTTCGTTTATGGAGCGGTACGTCCAATTTTTTCAGGAATTTTTTACGGAATGCGGCGTCGACCGCCGTTTGTTCAGTCAGCTGTCCAAAGAAGGCGGATCGCTTCGCTACGCAAGCCGGCGCGGGCTTGACATCATGGTGACGGAAGGGGACGCGGTGCCGGGGATGCCCGGGTGGCAGGTCATCGAAACGCCGGGGCATGCGCAAAGCCATATCGCCCTCTACCGCGAGGCGAACGGGTATGTGACGAAAAAGCAGGAAGCCGGCCGATACGTCTACGAAGCGGCGGGGGTGTCGGTGTGCGGCTGAAGGGGCGCCATGTCGTCATTACCGGAGCGTCGGGAGGAATTGGCGAGCAAATCGCCTATGAAGCGGCGCGCCAAGGGGCGGTGCCGGTTCTCTTGGCGCGCAGTGAAGAAAGGCTGAAAGAAGCGAGCGCGCGGATCGAAGCGCAAACCGGTATTCGCGCCCCGTATGCATTGCTTGATGTCAGCGACCGCGGCATGATCGAGGCGGTTGTTTCCCAGCTCATTGCGGATCTTGGCGCGATCGATGTGTTGGTCAACAACGCCGGGTTTGGCGTCTTTCGCTATGTCGAGGACATCGACTTGGATGAAATGGAGAGGATGTTTGCCGTCAACGTCTTCGGCCTCATCGCCTGTACGAAGGCGGTGTATTCGCATATGAAAGAGAGAGGAAGCGGTCATATTATCAACATTGCGTCGCAAGCCGGCAAAATCGCGACGCCGAAGTCGAGCGTCTATTCCGCGACGAAACATGCCGTCATCGGCTTTACTGACAGCCTTCGCCTCGAGGCGGGGCGCTTTGGCATTTTTGTCACGGCCGTCAATCCGGGGCCGGTGGAGACGAACTTTTTTTCAACCGCTGATGAATCGGGAGAGTATGTGCGCAACGTGTCGCGTTGGATGCTGCGCCCGGAGGCGGTGGCGAAGCGTGTGGTCGACGTGATGATGACGCCGACGCGCGAAGTGAACATGCCGCGTTGGATGGATCTCGGCAGCCGGCTGTATCGCCTTGCGCCGAGTTTGGTGGAAAAGGTGGCGAAAGGGGCGTTTTTCCAAAAGTAAGCGAGGGTGTCCCAAATATAAGGGGCACCCTTTCTGATCATCGTCTAGACGCGCGAAACGCCTTTCCTCTTCTTGAAGAAAGATGGCCTTTGGGGCCAACCCCGTGTTCGTTTGACACGAGCCGGGTCAAGCGCTGGTGATGAACCGGTAGACGGCGTCATGGACAAGTTCATACATGTCCGCGTTTGGCTGCCTCTCTTTGGCGGCGGCAATGCGGGCGCAAAGCTCGTGCCAGTCGTCTTCGCCAAGCGGCATCATGTCATCATCATAGCCATAATGCCGCAGGCAGTTGCGCACTTGTTTTTGCAGCCATCGTTCGTCCATCGGCTTCTCACCGCCTTATTGTTTATCCGTTTCCGGCAAAGGGGCGCGGACGACCGATTGGAATCGGCCTTTATGTGAACCGTCGCAAAACGGTTTATTGTTCGACAGCCCACAACGGCAGAGCGAAAACGTTTGTTTGGTCACAAACGGCTTTCCTTCTCCATCGAGCAGTTCCACATCGCCGGTGACGCGCAGCGAACCGTTGTCATTCACTTTGATTTGCACGTTTGCCATCGCTTGTTCCTCCTTTGCTTTGACAGTTTCGCGTGTTGGCAGGTAAAATGAAAAAGAAAATCAATAAGGAAAAAGGAGTCAAGCATGAGTGTATCGATCACGTTTACGGATGCAGCCAAACGAGCGCTTGCCTCTATTGTAGCGCAATCCGAGCGGCAGTTAAAGCTGGCGTTTGACACGGACGGCTGCGGCTGTTTGGTCGACGGCGTGCCGGTGCTATGGCTTGTCGACAAGGCCGATGACGATGATTTGGCCGTCGAGACGAATTTCGTGCCGGTGCTCGTGGAACGGTCGCGCCTTATCTTTTTTGATGAAGCGATGACGATTGACGTCAAGCCGGGAACAACCGTTTTTCAGCTCAAAAGCCTAGGGCAAACGTTGAATGGTCATATGCCGCTTGTTGAGGTGAAATCCGGCGATGAACGGTAAGTTAGAGCAGCTCGCAAAGACGGCGAAGCAAAAAACATGGGTGTCGTTCACCCATGAAAACGATCCGTACAGCTTGCTTCATTGGTCGGTCGCCGGCCCGTATCATGAGGCGAAAGACGTCTGGCTGCTGCAAAACGAAATGACGTTTGAAACGAAAGAGTTTCCGACGCTGGAGGCGGCCATTGCTTGGCTTGGTGAGCATATGCCGCACATCACCGAAGTGTTGTAAAGGGGACGCCCTGAAAGCCGATTTGGGCTGCAGGGCGCCCCTTTTGATAAAAGCTGCATCGTCCATGTTGCGGTTATTGAGGACTGTTTTGCCGCTTGGTCGGGTGGATTGCTTTTTCCAATTCTTCTTTTGCGATCACCGGCTTGACCGTATCAGCGGATGGTTTCCCTTTTTGGGCGCGGTTTTTCGCCATCCATCATCTCTCCTTTTCTTTGTCGTGTAGTTGTATCGTTTGACAAATGAACGATTGTTATGCAAGGGGGGGCGGACATGATGAAGAAGATCGGGCGAAAAAAAGAGCAAGGGACGGAGGCTTTGACGATCGCCGACCGGCTTGGCGCCGCGGTGGAAGCGAAGCTGCTTGAGAAAAAGCGCGCACTTGCCGAGGAAGAAGCGCGGAGGCGAGCGGCAGAGGAAGCGCGGCGCCGCGAGGAAGCGCGCCGCCGTGAGGAACAGAAATCGTTTGCCGAGCTGCTTGAGGAAAGCGAGCTAGACTGGCGGAAATTTAAGTAGCGGAGGGGATGGACGATGAAATCGAATGCGGCAGCGACGCGCCCCTCTTCTTTTCCATTCTGGACGGCTGGAGCAGTCGTCGCGTTGGCCGTCAATTTGCGCGCGCCGCTTACGACGGTCGGCCCGCTCGTCGCAAATGAGCGGCCGCACGTACCGAACGAGAGCCCGTATGCGGCCGTCAACGGCCGCCGGGCTCTCGATTTGTTTGCATTTTTTGGCTCGATCTATTTTTCAGCAAGGCATGTCGGCTTTCTTTCCGCTCCTTTGGTTTTTATCTTAATTAGGCGAGAAGACTCCCACTTCAACGAAGCGAAGCGGAGTAAGTGGGAGATGAATCGCCTTAACTATATTTTGCTGAAAATAGGATAGATTCAGTAAAATATAGTATAATATAGTTAGATGGGAGGTGAAAACATGTATTTTTGTATCAAACAACAGCTAAATGGTTTGACCAAAGAAGAATACTTGACTCTTCGAGAACTGTGCCATATTGCCAAGAACATGTACAACGTCGGATTGTACAATGTCAGACAATACTATTTTGAACACAAGGAATTTCTTAATTATGAGAAAAATTATCATCTTGCMAAAACTAACGAAAACTATAAGCTGTTAAACAGCAACATGGCACAGCAAATTTTAAAAAAGGTCAATGAAGCCTTTAAATCTTTCTTTGGTTTGATCAGTCTTGCCAAACAAGGAAAATATGACYACAAGGCTATCAGTATTCCAAAATATCTTAAAAAAGATGGCTTTCATTCACTGATCATTGGCCAGATTCGTATAGACGGCAACAAATTCACGATACCGTATTCTCGCCTATTTAAAAAGACTCACAAGCCTATCACGATAACGATTCCGCCTGTGTTACTGGACAAAAAGATTAAGCAGATTGAAATCATTCCTAAGCATCATGCCAGGTTCTTTGAGATTCAGTACAAATATGAAATGCCTGAAGATCAAAGAGAATTAAATGACCAAAAAGCACTGGCAATTGATTTAGGATTAAACAATGTTGCCACTTGTGTCACATCAGACGGCAGATCATTCATCATTGATGGGCGGAGATTAAAAAGTATCAATCAATGGTTTAACAAAGAAAATGCCAGACTTCAAAGCATAAAAGATAAGCAAAAAATCAAAGGCACCACTCGTAAACAGGCTTTGCTTGCTATGAATCGCAATAATAAAGTGAATGATTATATCAACAAGACTTGCCGTTACATCATTAACTACTGTATTGAAAATCAAATTGGCAAACTTGTCATTGGCTATGCGGAAACATGGCAACGCAATATTAATCTAGGAAAAAAGACAAATCAAAACTTTGTCAATATTCCTCTCGGTAACATAAAAGAAAAACTAGAATATCTTTGTRAATTTTACGGCATTGAATTCTTGAAACAGGAAGAATCMTATACGTCTCAAGCCAGCTTTTTTGACGGCGATGAGATTCCTGAATATAATGCCGACAATCCAAAAGAATATAAGTTCAGCGGCAAACGTATTAAGCGCGGCT
Source organism: Geobacillus sp. Sah69 (assembly GCF_001414205.1). Lineage (NCBI taxonomy): Bacteria > Bacillati > Bacillota > Bacilli > Caryophanales > Anoxybacillaceae > Geobacillus > Geobacillus sp. Sah69. Next base: position 34,468 of record NZ_LLKS01000040.1, read on the forward strand.
TGTATCGAACAAAGTCTGGCAAACTAATTAATGCTGATGTCAATGGCGCATTAAACATCTTAAAGAAAAGTAAAGCTGTAGACCTGAGTGTCTTATGCTCTAGCGGCGAAGTGGACACGCCTCAAAGAATAAGGATTGCTTGAAGCAGTCAAACTTCTTTGGAAGCCCCCACTTCAAATTTTCGCTAGAAAATTAAGTGGGGGTAGTTCACTGCCGAACTGTTCGAAAAAGCCGGTTTGCCGAAAGGGGCGCTCAACGTCGTCACCGGAAGCGGCCGCACGGTCGGCGACAAAATCGTCACCGACCCGCGCATCAGCATGATCACCTTCACCGGCAGCCCGGAAGTCGGCATCGCGATCCGCAATAAAGCTGGCTTAAAGCGGGTGACGCTCGAGCTCGGCTCGAACTCGGCCGTGATCGTCGATGAACAGGTCGATCTTGACCGCATCATCCCGCGCTGCGTGTTCGGTGCGTTCACGTTCCAAGGGCAGGTGTGCATTTCACTCCAGCGCATTTACGTGCATGAGAATCGTTATGACGAGTTCGTCGAAAAATTTGTCGCCGCCGCGAAACAGTTGAAAACAGGCGACCCGTTGGATCCAACCACCGATGTATCCGCCTTGATTACGCCAAACGATGTCGACCGGGCGCTCTCTTGGATCGAGGAGGCGAAACAAGGCGGCGCAAACGTCGTCCTCGGCGGCGAGCGCGACGGCAATATCTTGCTTCCGACGGTCATTGTGGACGCCGAACCGACGATGAAAGTGTCTTGCCAAGAAGTGTTCGCCCCGATCGTCTTGATCAACCGCGTCCGTTCGATCGATGAAGCCATTGAACTGGTCAATGACTCGCGCTACGGCTTGCAGGCGGGCATCTACACCGACAACGTCCATACCGCGTGGAAAGCGGCGAAACAACTGCACGTTGGCGGCGTGTTGATTAACGACATCCCGACGTTCCGCGTCGACCATATGCCGTACGGCGGCGTGAAAGAAAGCGGGTTTGGCCGCGAGGGGATCCGCTATGCGATCGAGGAAATGACGGAGTTGAAATTGATTATTTTTAACCAGAATTAAGCGGGATGAGAAGAGATTGGAGTAAAGTTTGTTCCTAAAATTCTAGAAGAATAGTTGCGCAGCCTTGGAGAGAGTGGCACTCCAAGGCTGTATGTTTAAGCATGCTTTTCCAGAATATATCCCCAACGGTTCGAGGCGAGAACAGACAGGTGGTATTGATGCTCGAGCTGTTTGCTGAACCATGCTTTTTTCACGAGAAGCAGGCTTCGGCTTGTATGCAAGAACGTTTTCAGTCCTCCGTGCCGAGGTTTGAGGTCATTCGCAAGCTCTGCTGTCAAGACCGCATTTTGCGGCCAGCGACCTTTCTCGCGCAACGGATGGGGCTTCTCGGGTAATTTGGTTTGGTCATGATGCAGAACAATTTAGCCAATTTCGCAAATCCACAGAAGGATACTACGAATGAAAGAAAGGGGCAGTATTGATGACCGCATCCCGCATCGTCTTTCCGCCGCTCAGCTATGTCGGCTGGGGGGGCGCTTACGCAGTTGGTTCCAGAAGTAAAAAGGCTTGGGGGTACACACGTGTTGGTGATCACCGATCCAGCGCTTGAAAAACTCGGTCTCGTCGAGCAAGTGGCATCTCCGCTCCGGCAAGCAGGGTGCAGCGTGCATGTGTATACGGATGTTGTGCCGGAGCCGCCGCTTGAAACGGGGGAAAAGGCGGTGGCGTTTGCCCGCGGCGGAGAGTTTGATCTCGTCATCGGGGTCGGCGGCAGCGCGATGGATTTGGCGAAACTGGCCGCTGTTTTGGCCGTGCATAAAGGTTCGGTCGCCGATTATTTAAACTTGACGGGGACGAGAACGCTTGAGAAAAAAGGATTGCCGAAAATATTGATTCCGACGACATCAGGCACCGGGTCGGAGGTGACGAACATCTCCGTCTTGTCGCTAGACACGACGAAAGATGTCGTGACGCATGACTATTTGTTGGCGGATGTGGCGATCGTCGACCCGCAGCTTACGGTTTCCGTCCCGCCGCGGGTGACGGCGGCGACTGGGATCGATGCGCTCACCCATGCGGTCGAGGCGTACGTGTCGGTCAATGCGAGCCCGACGTCGGACGGCTTGGCGCTTCAGGCGATGCGCCTCATTGCGCAAGGCGGTGGAACATGGAGCGGACCAACAGGCGCGCATCGATATGGCGAACGGCAGCTACCTGGCTGGGTTGGCGTTTTTCAACGCCGGCGTGGCGGGCGTGCATGCGCTTGCGTATCCGCTCGGCGGACAGTTTCATATCGCCCATGGCGAATCAAATGCTGTGCTCTTGCCGTATGTGATGGGCTACATTCGCCAAAGCTGCACGAAACGAATGGCTGATATCTTAAACGCCCTCGGCGGCAACTCGAGCTTTTTATCAGAGGAGGAGGCGTCGCACCGCTGCGTCGAGGAGCTTGAGCGCCTCGTCGCCGATGTCGGCATTCCGAAGACGCTCAGCGGTTTTGGCATTCCGGAAAGCGCATTAGAAAGTCTGACGAAAGACGCCGTCCAGCAAAAACGGCTGCTCGCCCGCAGCCCGATGCCGCTTTCGGAAGCCGACATCCGCGCGATTTATCAAGCAGCGTTTACAGGGACGATCGTCGAACCGGATAAAGGGTGAGGAGAAACAAACAGGGGCTGCTTCAGGCTCCTGTTTTTTCTTTGGCTGTTGGAAATAGGGTCTCACTTCTCAAGTTGGATCCCCCTTCCGCTCAAGGGGCGACGTTTTTCATGTTTTCTTGATGGTGAAGCAGGAATTTCCACGTCGTGAAGCGAACACATATACATCAGCCGCCGAAATTCGACAAAAGACGATTCCAGTTCTTGTGGAGGAGGGGCGTTCGTGTTTACGACTGTCATTACGCCGCGCGTGTCAGAAACGGACGGAGTCGGCCATAAACAATACGACAGTGCCCGTTTGGTTTGAAGCAGGGCGGCATGAAATTTTCAAGCTGTTTACACCTGACTTGTCATTCAAACGTTGGCGGATGGTGATCATCCGCATGGAGGTTGACTACGTCAACCAACTGTATTATGGGCAAGATGTGACTGTGTATACCGGCATTGGGCGCATCGGCAACACAAGCCTCACGATTTATGAAGAAATCCACCAAAACGGGGTGGTGTGCGCGAAAGGGCGGGCGGTGTATGTCAATTTCAATTTTGACACCGGGCGGCCTGAACCGATTCCGGATGACATTCGGGCGAAATTGCGCGAACATGTATGGCAGCCAGGCGAGTAGACGAAAGGAGGTGAGTGTGTGAAGGAGCACCATCTTTGGGAACAAGTGAAAACGAAGCTTGCGCAAAAGCTGCCCGGCCCGTCGTTTGACACGTGGTTTGCCTCGACGTCGGCGACGGTGGATGACGATTGGCTCATCATTGAATGCCTCAACGACATTCAATGTGAATGGCTGCAAACAAGATACGGCGAACTCATCAGTGAAACCGTCCGCGAAGTGTTCGGCCGCGAGATGCGCATCTTCGTCTCTGTCCACGGCGAGCGGCAGAAAATCGAAGAGCGGCTCGAACAGCGATTCGGCGCTCCGATGACCTTCCGTCAATACGTCACCCGCCTTGAGCGGCAGATGGAGGAGCTGGAGCGGCGCATTGACCACTACGCGCGCATTATCGATGAATTGCTGGAATCCCGTCCGATTCACTGATGATCCCCTTAACGAGTAAACCTCCAACAAGAAGCGGCCTCCGCTCCATCAAGCGGAAGGTCGCTTTTTTATGGTTATAAAAAAGTTACATTTTTCGACAAATACGTATATTAATCTGATTTTTTATTTTTATATGATTATTATGTTTCTTGTTAAAATTGTGTTATATAATCTTACAAAAAAATGCATGCTTCATGTTTGACGTGATATGATGGGCACAGCCAAGGCAAAGGGGAAATTGTGAGGGTGATGCGAACAAAAACAGTCGGATTATGGGAGCTGCTGGTGATGACGATCCGACTTTGGCTGCATCGATGACGATAAACAAAGTAACGAAGATGGAGGGATGGCGACGTGAGACGAAAACTCGTGTTAATCGGCAACGGCATGGCGGGGGTTCGCTGCGTCGAGGAGATTTTAAAACTTGACCGCGAGGCGTTTGAGATCACGATTTTTGGCAGCGAACCGCATCCGAACTATAACCGCATTTTATTGTCGGAGGTGCTGCAAGGAGATACGCGTCTTGATGACATTACGTTGAACAGTTGGGAATGGTACGAACGAAACGGTATTCAGCTGTTTGTCGGCGAAACGGTGACGGAAGTCGACATCAAGCGGCGGCTTGTCCGGACCGACCGTGGGCGGGTAGTCGAATACGATGAATTGATTTTCGCGACAGGGTCGAATCCGTTTATCTTGCCGGTGCCGGGGGCGGATTTGCCCGGGGTGACGGCGTTTCGCGATATCCAAGATTGCGAGCGGATGATCGAATATGCGAAGACATACAAAAAAGCGGCGGTCATCGGCGGCGGCTTGCTTGGATTGGAGGCGGCGCGCGGGTTGCTTCACTTAGGGATGGATGTCGATGTCATCCATATTTTCGACTATTTGATGGAACGCCAGCTTGACCCGACCGCTTCGAAGCTGCTGCAGCGGGAGCTGGAGAAACAAGGAATGAACTTTTTGCTTCGCAAAGAGACGGCTGAATTGTTCGGCAACGGCCGTGTGGAAGGAGTGCGGTTTAAGGACGGTACGTCCATTGCCGCCGACTTGGTGGTGATGGCGGTCGGCATTCGTCCGAATGTTGATTTAGCGCGGAGAAGCGGCATTGAAGTGAATCGAGGGATCGTTGTCAATGACTACTTGGAAACGAGCGTGCCGCACATTTACGCGGTCGGTGAATGCGCGGAACATCGCGGTGTTGTGTATGGGCTCGTCGCTCCGCTTTATGAGCAGGGGAAAGTGCTGGCAGAGGCGATTTGCGGCCGAAAAGGAAAGCCGTATGAAGGATCGGTCGTTGCGACTCAGCTGAAAGTGTCCGGTGTCGATGTGTTCTCGGCTGGTGAATTTATGGATGGCGAAGGGACGGAGTCGATCAAACTGTATGACGAAGCGCGCTCGGTGTACAAGAAAGTCGTCGTTCGCCAAGGGAAAATCGTTGGGGCGGTGCTGTTTGGCGATACGAGCGAAGGTCGAAAGCTGTTCGATATGATCCAGCGCGGCGATTCGGTTGAGGCGCTCTCGCTGTCGCTGTTTGCCCCAGCCGCTTTAGGCGGGAAGGGAAGCCTTGCGGCGGCGATGGCCGACACCGATGTGGTTTGCGGTTGCAACGGGGTGACAAAAGGCGCGATTTGTCAGGCGATTGCCGAACATGGGCTTAAGACGGTCGCCGAGGTGCGCGACTATACGAACGCGTCTCGCTCGTGCGGCGGATGCAAAGGGCTTGTCGCCGAGCTGCTTGAGCTTATGCTTGGTGAAGAAGCGAACCGGTATGCGGTGAAAGAAACGATCTGCGGCTGCACGGACCTAAGCCGCGAGGAAGTGGTTGCAGCGATCAAAGAAAAGCGGCTGATGACGGTCAAAGAAGTGATGAGTGTATTGGGATGGAAAAACGAGGAAGGGTGTTCGAAATGCCGTCCGGCGCTCAATTATTACCTGGGCATGTTGTATCCGGGCGAGTACGATGAAGAAGCGGAATCGTTGTTTGTCAATGAGCGGCTGCACGCCAACATCCAGGCCGACGGCACGTACTCCGTTGTCCCGCGCATATATGGCGGGGTGACGACAGCCGAACAGCTGCGGAACATCGCTGATGTCGCGGAAAAATACAACGTGCCGATGATTAAGATCACCGGCGGGCAGCGCATTGACTTGCTTGGGGTGAAAAAAGAAGATTTGCCGCGCATTTGGGCCGATCTCGGCATGCCGTCAGGCTACGCCTACGCCAAGGCGCTTCGGACGGTGAAAACGTGCGTCGGCAAGCAGTTTTGCCGCTTTGGGACGCAAGATTCGACCGGGCTTGGCATTCGGATGGAACAAACATTTGAGCGGCTGAAAACGCCGCATAAAGTGAAAATGGCCGTCTCCGCCTGCCCGCGCAACTGTGCGGAATCGGGCATTAAAGATGTCGGCGTCGTCGGCGTCGAGGGCGGATGGGAGATTTATGTCGGCGGCAACGGCGGCACCCATTTGCGTGCAGCTGACTTGCTTTGCACGGTCAAGACGGAAGACGAAGTGATCGAGATGACTGGTGCTTTTTTGCAATATTACCGCGAGTCCGCGCATTATTTGGAACGGACGTCCAAATGGGTCGAGCGCGTCGGGCTTGAGCATATCCGCGAAGTGTTGTTCGATGTGGAAACGCGCCGCGCGCTGCTTGAGCGGCTTCACAAAGCTCTTTCCGCGACAACAGATCCGTGGCGGGACATCGTCGAAAACGAGAGAGTGCAGCAACTGTTGTTCCGCGATATCGGCGACAAAGAGCCGGTGCCGGTGGAATGAAGGGGGATGACGGCGGGCGGAAAAAGTTGATGTTCCGCCGCCTGGATTGATCATGGGTTAGGATCAATGCTGGAACGAAGAGAGGGAAATGATGTCCATCGTCCAGCCGGAAACGAGGTTTTCGTTTGCGAAACGACGATTTTACGTTGTTGTTCATGAAAGTTTGTAAAGGAATGGCCAAACAGGATCAGATATCGATGCAGAGGGAGGACGAAGAGAGGATGAAGGTGGAAGTGGGAACATTGGAACAGCTGCCGAAGCGGCTCGGAAAATGCGTGCGGGTCGGGAATCGTGAGCTGGCGTTGTTCCGGACGAGTGATGATCAAGTATTTGCCGTTGAAAACCGCTGTCCGCATCGAGGAGGCGATTTGTCACAAGGTATTGTGAGCGGCGAGTTTGTGTTTTGTCCGCTCCATGATTGGAAAATTTGCCTGAAAGACGGCCGGGTGCAGGCGCCGGATGAAGGGTGTGTCAAAACGTACCGCGCGGCGGTGAAAGACGGCTTGGTATATGTCGAGCTGTAGGAAGCGGGGGAATGGCGATGACGAACGAATTGCTGCGCTACTTTCGCGCCAAGGAAAAAGAACGGGCGTCGGAAACGGCCGCCGCGACGCAATGTCCGTTTTGCAGCGTCCAGTGCACGCTTCAGCTGGTGGAGGAGCGGATTGTGGAACGGCGCCGCTACAAGGCGGTCCCGACCGACAACCCGACGTCCAACGGCCGCCTTTGTTTAAAGGGGATGAACGCCTGCCAGCACGCTTTGCATCCCGAGCGGCTGTTGGTTCCGCTTGCGAAAGTGGACGGCCGGTTTGTGCGGGTCCGTTGGGAGGAGGCGCTTTCGCTGATCGCGGAACGAATCATCTCCATTCAGAAGGAGATGGAGTCGATGCGTTTGCTGTTTACGGCGGCGGATCCTTGACGAATGAGGAGGCGTATTTGCTCGGGAAATTTGCCCGCGTGGCGCTCAAGACGCGGCACATCGACTACAACGGCCGTTTTTGCATGTCGGCTGCCGCGGCCGCGATGAACGACGCGTTTGGTCTTGACCGCGGGTTGACAAATCCGCTCTCCGACATTCCACTCGCCCAGACGATCATTTTGGCTGGAACCAATGTCGCCGAATGCCAGCCGACGTTGATGCCGTATTTTTATGAAGCGAAGAAGAACGGCGCTTTTATCATCGTGGTGGATCCGCGGGAAACGAAAACGGCGGCGTTGGCGGATCTGCACCTGCCGCTCAAGCCCGGAACGGATGCGGCGCTGGCCGTCGGCATCGGGAAAGTGCTGCTTGACGAAGGATATATCGATGAAGCGTTTGTGCGCGAGCGGACGGTTGGGTTTGTCGAATGGAAACAGCACATAGAAGCAGTGGAGATGGATGAGATCGTCCGGCTGACTGACGTGCCGGAAGAGAAGATTCGCTTGGCGGCGCGAAAGTACGGGGAGGCGGCCGATGCGATCGTGCTCACGGCGCGCGGCTTGGAGCAGCAGACGGACGGCTATGCGGCGGTCAGACAGTGGATCAACGTCGTGCTGGCAACCGGAAACATCGGCCGTCCTGGCTCTGGGTTTGGCTCGATCACCGGACAAGGGAACGGGCAGGGCGGGCGCGAGCATGGACAAAAAGCCGATCAGCTGCCGGGCTACCGAAGCATTGAGCATCCGCAACACCGGCGGTATATCGCAAGCGTATGGGGCGTTGCGCCGGATGAGCTGCCGCGAAAGGGGGTGTCAGCCGTTCTCCGTCGGGAACACAGTCCTTTCTTTAGGTTGACAAAGAGGGGGGTTCGCGGCGTTTCTTAAGTTTTTCCAGCCTTGGCGCTGATTTCGGAAGGATTTCTGTTGAAGAATGAGGGTGAAAAAAGGTGCCCGTGAAGAAATTCAGGGCACTTTCTCATTTGCGATCGTTTTACAATCGATTTTGCAAAAATCGAAGCAGTTCATCTGCTCGGTTGCCGATGAGCGCGATCAGTTGCTCAAACATCGCGTCGCGCTCAAGATCGAGTTCAATGATGCGTTTGGCCAGTTCGAGCGCTTGTTTGTCCATGGCGGCGTCCTCCTTCGATCGTGTGGGCGGGGTGGAATCGTTCGTATTCGCGTCGCAGTTTGGCCATTGTCCATTCTTCAAACCGATCACGGTCAGCGGCTAAGCCGAACCGTACGAGCTGTTCAATATAAAATTGCTTTTTCTTCCGCACGGCGTTTCTCATCCATGTCCCCATTCGATTCCCTCCCTGTTTTTACCTTTACCATACTATCTTTTTCTTCAGTGTACAGCAAATGTGTTAAGTACATTTACAGGAAATTTAAAAAATATGTTAATTTTATTTACAAAAGTTAGCGGGCTAACATCATTTTTTGTATAATTACGTTAGAAAATACAACGAATTGAGGTGAGGAGTATGACAGATCATCCTCAAGAGGATCATTACAAATACAAAAAAGTCATTTCGATCGGTGTCGTCAGCGAGCTGACCGGGCTGTCGCAGCGGCAAATTCGTTATTACGAGGAACGGAAGCTTGTGTTCCCTGACCGTTCGAAAGGCATCCGCAAATATTCGTTCGCCGATGTGGAGCAGTTGATGAAAATTGCCAATCAGCGCGAGGAAGGGGTGTCGACGTGGGAAATCCGTCAGGAAATGACGAAAGAGCTGCGTGAGCGGATGTTGAAAGGGCAAATGAATGCGCATTTTCGGATGCGTTCCTAGGAGCGCGGTCAGATTCGAATTTTGGATGCATCCCCTGCTTGGAAGCAAAGCATGCGGAAAACCGCCTGGCCGTGTGCCAACAGGATGTAAACACAGTGGCGTTTGTCCAATCATAAGAGCATGGTTGTTTGGCGCGCATAGAGATTCGTGCGCGCTTTTTTTGATAAAGCCTCGAGCAGGGGGCGAAATGGAACTGGACCTCAGTACGCGCGTCTCCCGACTGGTCATGTAGCCATCTTTTCTCCTTTTTTCTCCATATTATAATGCCGCTCGATCGATTCCATAATGTAAATGGATAGAACGAGCAGGGGAAGGATGCCGCCAATGAGAAGCAAAGCGACGCAGTGGCTGTTGTCTGTATGGGGACTGATGGATCCGCTCTATTATGCATGTTCCCGCCTTGAATATGCTGGTGGGAAAGAGAACGGCTGTCGTTCCATTTTTCGCGTCCGTTTGCTTCGATACAAGGGTGAAACCATTCACCTTTCGGACGGAACGACGATTGCGGCCAATGACTGGCTGTTGAAAATTCACCTTCATAATGTTCGTCTGCTTCGCGAACTGATGCAGTATCGAGGCGATATTCAAAAAGGACGTTATATTTTCGAACAGGTGAAGGCCAGTTTGCCGTATGTTGCCCATTATCTTTACCATCACGAACAGTCCGCCTGCATAAAAGGGATTATCGGCGTAACGATGTTAAACAAAGGTTTTTGATGTCATTGACATAGCGGATTCATTTTAACGTTGGTTGAAAATGGCATCCCATTGGCCGATGATGACAGTGGCCCAACACCGTCTCATGCCGCTTGTTCGCCCGCCGAAATATTTGTTGATGTCGAAGGAAAAGTTGTTTTCATTGTATGGTTACCATCTCATCCACTAACTCCCTCTTTCTTCTCTCCCCCGTTTCACTATAATAGTGATGGAGGGAGGAGAGAAGACAATGACGTTCGTTTTCATTATTCTATCAATCTTTTTATTGCTTGTTTTGGCCATTCGCAAAGCCCACCGCAACACGTATGAAGCGGTTTTGCATAAAGTTCAGGTCGGCAGTCTGGATGGTGGGAACGGCGCCATCCGCATTTTGCAGCTGTCTGACCTTCATTTGGAAAAGCTGTCCATTTCCCCGGATGATGTGTATGAAAAGCTGAAAGGGGAGCGCATCGATTTGATCGCCTTAACGGGCGACTTTTTGGACCGTGAGGAAAGCATTGTCAAACTCGGTCCGTATTTGACGGCGTTGAAACAGTTGAATCCGACATATGGCATGTACGCCGTGTTTGGCAACCACGATTACGTGCTGCAAGGCGAGTCGTTCGAGCGCCTGAAAGCGACGCTTGAGGCGCACGGCTGCGTCGTCTTGCAAAACGAGACGAAGACGATTACCGTCAACGGTCACACCGTCAATATCATTGGCATCGATGACTTTTACACGGGGCGCAGCGACATTGAAAAGGCGTATGCGGGCGTCAAAGACGGCCTTAACCTCGTGTTGACGCACGATCCAGACATCGTGCCGCATATGAAAGACTATCATTTTGACTACTTGTTGTCCGGCCACTTCCACGGCGGACAAATTCATTGGCCAAAGCCGTACCATTTGGCGAAAATGAGCAAAACGCTCACCGAACGGAATATGATCAAAGGCTATCACGAATGGGACGGGAAACCGTTTTACATTAACGAAGGGCTCGGGCAAACCGGGGTAAACATCCGAGTCGGCTCGAAGCCGGAGATGACGCTCCATTTGTTGGCGCTCTCGTCCCAAAAAGAAGCAGTGAAAGCTGTCTAATAGGCAGCTTTTTTATTTTCGGAGCAGGAAAGCGGTTTCATTCGTGTATGTCCTCTTGCACTTTTTTCGCAGCTGTTTCCGTGTTGTTGGATGAAGATTCGCAGCGGATTGCATAGACAGAGGAAACAATCGCCATACTATTTTAAAGAAAGGAGTGAATGGCCAATGGAACCGTCGTGGAAAGCTCTCTTGCCATTTTTCGTCGTCATCCCGATTTCGATTTGGACGAAGCAAGTCATCCCGGGGCTGTTTGTCGGGCTGTTGGTTGGCAGTTATTTGATGACCCCGTCCTTGCTTGGTGGACTGCGGACGATGCTTCATTACGTCGTCGATAACTTGATGCAGACGAACAACATCCGCATCATCATGTTCTTGTATGTGTTCGCCGGCCTTGTCAGCATGATCAAATACACCGGCGGAATCAAAGGATTCGTCCATCTCGTCAGCAAAAAAGTGAAGTCGGCGAAAACCGCCATGTTCTTGACGTGGATATCGACGATGGTGACATTCAGCGACCCCGATTTTCGCATCGTCACCGTCGCTCCGATCATGAAGGCGCTGAGCAAACGGCTCGGGCTGTCGTCCCAGCAAATCGGCTTTGCCATTGAGGTGACTTCCAACCCGGTCGTTGCCTTGATTCCGATCGCCACTGCCTTTGTCGGCTATATGGTGTCGGTCATCGACAAGGCGCTTGATACGGCCGGCATCGGTGCGGAGCCGTACATCGTGTACGTCCGAAGCATTCCGTTTAACTTTTTCTCGTACGCGATTATCGCTGTTGGGCTCTACTATAGTTTTTTTGTTTATTCGCGGCGAAAGCAGGCGGCGGTGAGCGAAGCGCGGGGAATGGAGCCGATTCGGCGCTGGAACAAGCGGTTGGCGCTCGAAATGGCGGAAGAACAGCAGCCTGATGGCAGCGATCCGAACGAAGCGCAAGGGGAAGAAGGGGACGCGATGCAGACGTGCCCGCGCGCCTATCAGAAAGAAACGCCGGTGAAACCGTGGAATTTGATCGTTCCACTTTCAGTCGTTCTTGTTTTGACGCTGTTTTTAAGCTGGTGGGACGGCCATCGCGGAGCGCGGACGTTTTGGGATGCTTTTTTGCGGAGCGATGCGCTCGGCGCGATGTTGGAGGCGCTGTTGTTTACTGTAATTATCGCTGTCGCCTTTTTCCTTTGGCAACGATTTAAATTGAACGATTTGTTGACCCATTTTGTGAAAGGCGGCAATGAGCTGATGTCGGTCATTGTGATGTTGGCGCTCATTTGGGCGCTGTCGGCGGTGGCGGAAGACTTAGGGTTTTCCCAATACATTACGAGCCATGTGCAACAATGGATTCCACCGTTTTTTGTCGCCCCGATTTTGTTTTTGCTTGGCGCCGTCATTTCCTACTTCATCGGCTCGTCATGGGGGACGTGGGGGATGTTGATGCCGCTTGGTGTGACGCTCGCGAGCCAGTCGGGAACGAACATTTTGCCGGTCATCGGCGCGGTGTTTGCGAGTGGGACGTTCGGGGCGTTTGCGTCGCCGCTTAGCGACAATACGGTGACGCTTTGCACTATTTTGGATTTGCCGGTGATGGAATACGCGCGAACGAAGCTGATTCCGTCGTTGATCGCCGCCGGCATCGCCGCCGTTTTGTTCGGCGCGACATCGTTTCTTTTGCATTAACGCCGTTATCGTCCTCTTTCGTCTTCCGTGATACACTAAAAGAAAAAAGAAAGGGGAACGCTGATGGGAGAGGCGGAACGGCGGCTTGAGGAGCTCGGCCAATGGCGGGAGGAAGATCCGAAAGAACGGCTCGAGCAGCTGAATGAGCGGCTCGCGGTGGAGGATGCGTATTATCAGGCCGCAGAAGATGAGCGGGCGCGCGAACGGTATTACCGCCGTCTGCCGCTTGAAGGGGATGGATTGATGTTGTTTGTCCGCTATCATGAATTAGCGGCGCGCACCCATAAGCGACGGCTGCCGTATTTTTTCAGCAAGGATGAGTATTTGTACACATGGGTCGACTTGCAGCCGGACGGAACGGTGCGCAGCTTGTATTCGGGCGAGCGGAAAGATCCGAAAACGTTAATCGTCCAAGATGTGGAAACGATGAAGCGGCGTTATGACGAATTCCGCCAGCTGCTGAAAAAAGCCAAACAAGGGCCGGGCGAGGTGCACGAGCGGGTGAACACGATCGAGCAGCAGTGGAAATTCAATGCCGAACATGTTGTCCCGCAGTCATGGTTTGGCGCGCGTGAACCGATGAAAGGCGATTTGCATCATTTGTTCGTCTGCCAGCCGGAGTGCAATACGATGCGGTCGAATTTTCCGTACGCGGATTTCCCGTTTTACAATCCGGAAGATCCCGACGAGCAAATCCAAAACCGCTGCGGCGTCGTTCATAACGGCTATTTCGAGCCGGAATACGGCAAAGGGACGGCGGCAAGGGCGATGCTTTACTTTCTGCTTCGCTACCCGAAGGCGATCGCGAAATCATTCCGGCGCAAAATCGATATTCCGCTCCTTGTCCGTTGGCACGAACAATTTCCGCCGACAGTGTATGAGCATCATCGCAACAGCGCGATTTTTTTCATCCAAGGCAACCGCAATCCGTTCATTGATTTCCCGGAACTAGCGGGAAGGATGGTGTTTCCGTTTGAGGGGGCGCTGTGAAATGAGATTGAGGGCGGATGTCCGCTTTTTGTTTCCAAAGAGCGCCTAATCGTCCGAGAGCGGAAAAACAGCGTGATAATAGGCAGAAAAGCTGTCTCCGAAAAACGGTCGTTTCATTTCGGGAGACAGCTTTTTTGCGGCTAAACAAAGCGTGAGAGAGGTCAAGCGGAAATCGTTTGTTCATCCGTTGTCTGGCGGTCTGCTTGTTTGCGGAAGTATGTTGCGACCATCGGACCGGAAATATTGTGCCAGACGCTGAAAATAGCGCTTGGAACGGCGGCGAGCGGCGAAAAATGGGCGGTCGCTAAGGCCGCACCAAGCCCAGAGTTTTGCATGCCCACTTCAATGGAAATCGCCTTTTGTTTTGGCGGCGACAGGCGAAACAGTTTGGCAAACCAATACCCAAGCAGCAGCCCCAATCCGTTGTGAGCGACTACAATCAGAAAAATAAGAAGCCCGCTTTTGGCAATGGCGGCTTGGTTTTGCCCGACGACGGCGGCGACGATGGCTACAATGGCGATGACCGAAACGAGCGGCAGCGCCGGGATGCACGCTTTTACTTGCTTTTGGAACAGCGCCTGGGCGATGAGCCCTAAAACAATCGGAATCAGCACGACTTTGACGATTGACCAAAACAACGCGGCAGCGGATACGGACAGCCATTTTCCAGCTAAAAGCAAGATGAGCGAAGGCGTCAAAATCGGCGCCAAAATCGTCGAAACCGAGGTGACGGCGACCGACAGCGCCGTGTCCCCTTTCGCCAAATACGTCATGACGTTGGACGCCGTTCCGCCCGGACAGCAGCCGACTAAAATAATGCCGAGCGCCACTTCGCGCGAAACCGGCAAGAAATAAGCGAGCAAAAACGCGATAAGCGGCATGATCAGAAATTGGGCAACGACGCCGATCAACACATCAAGCGGACGTTTGAACACCTCTTTAAAATCGTTCGCTGACAGCGTCAATCCCATGCCAAACATCACGATGCCTAGAAGCGGCACGATATACGGAGCGATCCACGTAAATGCGCTGGGAGCGAAAAAGGCGAGCGCTCCAAACAGAAGCACCCAGATGGCAAAGGTGTTGCCGACAAAGTTGCTGATTTTTCCTAGTGTGTTCATTGAGCTTCCTCCTTGAGCAAAGATGGGAAAGATATACAAAAAATTATATATACTTTTCAGAAAAATCCAACTGATGAGGTGGCGAATTTTGAAGAAATGGTGACAATGAGGAATGATTGTGAAAAATGTCACTCCTTTTTTCTTAGCTTATGGTATGATTGAAATTGAGAAGAAGAATCATTATTGAACCACAGGAGAGCGGATAGAAAAACAGGGGGAAATGATCATGGTGCTGACTGATTTGCATAAAGGGGAAACAGCGGTCGTCGTCCGTCTGGCCGTGGAGCAGGAGGCACTGAAACAGCGTCTTCTTCATCTAGGGGTGAAAGAAGGAAAAATGGTGCGGTTGAAAGCGGCGATGCCGTTTGGCGGACCGGTGATGGTCGAAGTCGATGGGCAGGCCATCGGCTTGCGGCGCAAAGAAGCGTCGGCGATTGAGGTGAAATGATGGCGTACGTAGCGCTGTTTGGCAACCCCAATACTGGCAAAACGTCATTGTTTAACTGCTTAACTGGGTCTTATGAATATGTGGGCAACTGGAGCGGGGTGACGGTCGAGAAGAAAGTAGGAGTGCTTCGCCAGCACGGGGTGCCGGTCGTCGATTTGCCCGGCGTGTATTCGCTTCAGCCACTGTCCCGTGATGAAGGAGTGGCGACCGATTTTTTATTGACCGAGCCGTGCTCAGCGATTGTCAATATCGTTGACGCGTCGCAGTTGCGCCGCAATTTGCATTTGACCGTTCAGCTGCTGGAATTTGGCCGTCCCGTTGTCATCGCGCTAAACATGGTCGATGTGGCGGAAAAACGGGGCGTGAAAGTGGACGCCGCTAAACTGTCGAAGTATCTTGGCGTTCCTGTTATCCCGGTCATCGCCCGAACAGGAAAAGGAACGAACGAATTGGTTCACGCCGTTTTGGCGGCAAAAGACAAGCCTCATTCCTCCATCGCCGTCGATTACGGCGTCGAGGTGGAGAATGCCATCCGGAGCATTGCCGAGCAGCTGCCGGACGATGTGCCTGGAAACAAACGATGGGTGGCGTTGCAGTTTTTGGAGGGGAATGAACGCATCGCCGCCTATTTGCGCGGGCGATTCGATTTGTCACCGTTGTTGGCGATCCGTGAGGAGACGGAACAGGCGCTCGGCTGTCAGGCAGCCAAGCATATTTATGAAACGCGTGACCGTTGGATCAGTGAAACAATCGCTGCGACGGCCATCGAGTTTGAGCAAAAACCGCTGACGCTAACGGAAAAAATCGACGCGGTTGTAACAAACCGTTATGTCGGGCTGCCGATTTTTTTGGCGCTGATGTATGTGGTGTTTATGCTGACGTTTAACTGGCTGGGGACGCCGCTTGCCGATCGGCTTGATGCGTTTTTCTCCGGTCCGCTGGCAGATGGGTTGTCCCGTTTTCTCGACTGGGCAGGGGCATCGCCGTTTATCAAGGCGCTCGTTTTGGACGGGATTGTCGCTGGGGTCGGCGGGGTGTTGGTGTTTGTGCCGCAAATTTTCATTTTGTTCTTTTTCATTTCTTTGCTTGAAGACTCCGGATATATGGCGCGCGTGGCGATGGTGATGGACCGGATGATGGAAGCGATCGGGTTAAACGGCAAGGCGTTTATCCCGATGATCATTGGCTTTGGCTGCAACGTTCCCGGGGTGATGGCGGCGCGGACGATTGAGCAGCCGAAAGAACGGCTGTTGACGATCTTGGCGCTGCCGTTCATGTCGTGTTCCGCCCGCTTGCCGGTGTACGCCTTGTTTGCCGGCACGTTTTTCGTCCGCGAGCAGGCGCTTGTCGTGTTTTCACTTTACGTGCTTGGCATTGCAGTGGCTTTGGGGCTTGCCAAGTTGTTCTCATCGACGCTCTTGAAAAACGAAAGTTCGCTGTTTGTCATTGAATTGCCGCCATACCGCGTGCCGCAGGCGCTCACGTTATGGCGGAGCACATGGGAGAAAGGGAAAGGGTTCGTTCGCAAAGCCGGCACGTTTATTTTTGGCGGTTCGGTCGCCATTTGGCTGTTGACGTACATCGGGCCGCATGGGGTCGGCGTTGCCATGGATGACAGTTTTCTCGCCGCCATTGGCGGCCTCATCGCTCCGTTGCTCGCCCCGCTTGGCTTTGGCGCCTGGCAGGCGGGCGCGGCTTTGATCACCGGCTTTTTGGCGAAAGAAGTCGTCGTGTCCACGATGAATATTATTTACCACGTTCATGAGGCGAACGGGCTGAAGCAGGTGATCGCTTCACATTTCACGCCGCTGTCGGCGTTCAGCTTTATGGTGTTCGTCCTGCTTTATACGCCGTGTCTAGCGACGGTGGCGGCGATTCGCAAAGAAACCGGGTCGCGGAAATGGACGCTGTTGTCAATCGGATGCGCGCTGACGGTTGCGTATGTCATTTCGTTTGCCGTCTATCAGTTTGGGCATATGCTTGGTTATTCATGAAAGGAGAGAGAATCGATGATCGCGAATCTTGTGATCGGCGGAGCGATTTTTGCCTACGCCGGCTGGACGCTGGTTCGCCACGTGAAAAAAAGCGCCAAAGGGGCGTGCGCGTCATGCCATGCGGCTGACCATTGCCGAGGCAGCTGCGGGACGGAGAGATAATCCGTTCAAGACAAACGGATTCCTGACGATGATCGGAATCCGTTTTTTCATTTTCCGACGAAAGACTTTCGCTTCCATGGTTGTAGGATAGCCAAAAAATAAGCGGGGATGCAATGGGCAAACTTTCGTTTCAACGGGCTCTGGAGGACAAAAGATCAGGCCGCTCTTTGTTTTGGCTGTTGGGTGTTGTTGCCTCAATGATGGCCGAAACACCGGGGGTAGAAAGCTTTTTTCGTTCAACCGTTGAAACTCAAGGGAAGACCGTGAGTGTGGAGGATAAACTTTTGACAATACTCAATACCTGCCGCAAGGTAAAAGTATGAAAAGCTGCGAATAGCGAAAAGGCGGCTTTGGATCAAGGTTCGCACAGTTGTGTAAAAACAAAGCAGCAAAAAACGACGTTGTGGTCCTGTCATCCAAGTTTACTGTGTTGGCGATGGAATTTTACGCAATAATTGAACTTGACCCGGCTTTGGCCCGCTCTTTTCCTCACTCTTTTCCTCATTCTTTTCGTTTTTGGATGGGGCGGATGTAACCTTCTAATTCGTGGACAAGATGCTGGATGCAATCATTTCCTCGGAACTTGGCATCCTCGACAAGGTACACTGTGAAATTTTCCGCTTCTTTATTGGTCATCGTGAACTCATATCCATTCAAATCAAGGAACGTGACGAATACGGTTAAAGCCGTCCGCTTATTGCCGTTGTGGAAAATATGACCTGTCGCGATGGAATGGTAATAGCAGCACGCCTTTTCGATAATCGAAGGGAACTGTTCCTCCCCGAACAATTTCGCTTTCGGCCTTTCCAACATCCACGCGAATTTATCGGGGAATTGGATCCCCGCTTGTTCTGCGTCGTCGTACATTTCCATGACCGTGTAATGGATAAATAGGATTTCTTCCGCTGTCAAATAATAAACCATGTTTTCCTCCAGCTGCTCCTTTATCTATATTTCAAGTTGCGCAGCGCTTCGTCATATTTGGAGATCGCGCGGTTCATTGCCATCGCGACTTCAGGACGGACTCCTTTTGGAATTCGGTTTGCGCGTTTCATCACGATTTCCCCTCGTTCCTTGTCGTAATATATTTCGATTTCATCGCCTTTATTTAGGTTTAGCATCGTGGCTAAATCTTTCGGGATGCTAACGGACAAACTATTCCCGACTTGGCTAATCCGACGTGTATACGTTTTGTCATTCTTGCTTCCCAACATTTCCGCGTCCATTTCTTTTTCATCTCCTTTCCATATAATGGGCAAAAAGGACGTTTTTATCCATAAAATTATTACTGTATAAACAATTATAACAATAATCTTCCGAAAAGCAATACGGAATAATAAAAAAGGGCTTTTTATCTTTCAACGAGAAAAACGCATGCCGCATTTGCAGTCGGGGGATCATTCCATTGAGGGTAGGTTCTTTGTCACTATTCAATGGATATACATGCCGCTGTTTTTGTCGTTTCTTGTTTCAAAGAATGACGAAAAAGAAAAGAAAGAAACGATATTCATCAAAATTTGTTTGCAGTTAGGACGAACAGACTATTTACATGGAATGAAAAAAACGGTAAAAATAGAAGTGAGGATAGCAGTTTAGAAAAAAGAGAAAATTCTGTTTATCAAGGGGACAGCATTATGGTTTACGATGGAATCATTTTGTCGTTGTTGATCGGCTGGTTTCGCGGCGGAAGCCTGAAAGGGTTGGCCAACATGAAATTGCGCTTCGGTTGGCTGTTCCCGATCTTATTGGCGGTGCAGTTTGTGGTCTTTTTCCTGCAAGAGCGGGTCGCATGGATCTCGAGCATGAGCAACGGCATTTTTCTCCTCGTCTACATCACCGGGCTCGCGTTTTTATGGCTCAACCGCCATCAGCCAGGGTTTCCGGTCATCTTCGCCGGCGTCTTGCTCAACTTTATCGTCATGGCCGTAAACGGCGGACGGATGCCGGTCTCGATCGAAGCCGCCCAATTTCTCGGCCGCGAATATATCGAAGCGTTAAAAGCCGGTCTGTACGGCAAGCACCAGGCGATCACATCGGATACGCTTCTGCCGTTTCTTGGCGACATCATCCCGCTGTCTCCGCCGTACCCGCGCCAACAAGTCATCAGCATCGGCGACGTTGTGATGAACGTAGGGGCGTTCTTGTTCATCCAGCATCTGATGCTCAGTGCACCGCGGCATAGAGCAGATGATGCTGAAGAAACAACGGCCGCTCCTGCGAATCAATAAACTAATTTTTAAGGGGGAAAAGGACATGAAATTCAAAGCAAAACAAGTATTGATCAATTTGTTCATCCTTGGTTCGGTGATTGTGGCGTTGACGTCGGGGTTTAAACTCATTGAGTAGAAAATAATAATGTTGATCTAATAAAGAGGGAGGCGATACTCCCATACCCATCAAGTTAAGAATTTTGGTCTTTGTGCATCGTCAAAAACATGGTATCCTTTCTAACGAACACTCCACGTTAGAAAGGATTTTTTTCATGGAAAAACAAATGAAAGCATGGATTCAAACCATTCGTCAACTCTTTTCTCCCGAAGAATTAACCCGTCTCGCACGGAAAACAGGCTTTATCCGGCGGCAGCGTTCGTTAACGGCGGAAGCCTTTCTGACTCTCTGTGCATGGGGAGATGGCTCACTGGCCAAACAGTCGCTTCAGCGGTTGTGTGCGGCCTTGACGCTCTGGCATGGCTGTTCCCTTTCAAGCGAAGGCTTGAATCAGCGTTTTACCGATCGGGCCGTGGCATTTTTGCGAGAAGTGTTTTTCCTTCTCCTCCTGC
>NZ_LLKS01000041.1:0-15980 GCF_001414205.1 Geobacillus sp. Sah69
GGGTATGGATACCACAGTATCGCGAAGCGTCTAAATGAATTAGGAATCAAACCTCGGATTGCAAAAGAATGGAATCACAACTCCGTGCGCGACATTCTAACCAATGACATCTATATCGGCACATATAGATGGGGGAATAAAGTTGTCTTGAACAATCATCCGCCGATCATTAGCGAAGCGTTGTTCCGAAAAGCACAGAAAGAAAGGGAGAAGAAGAAAGTTGACCGCACAAGGGTAGGAAAGTTTTTGCTCACCGGTCTTTTGCATTGCGGAAATTGCGGTGAACATAAAATGCAGGGGTCTTTCGATAAGCGTGAACAAAAGATATACTACCGTTGCACCAAGTGCAATCGAATTACCAATGAGAAAAACATTTTAGAGCCCTTACTCGATGAAATCCAGTTGCTCATCACCTCGAAAGAATATTTTATGTCCAAGTTCACCAATCGATACAACGAGCAGGAATCAGTCGACATCTCTGCTCTGATGAAGGAACTGGAGAAAATCAAAAGGCAGAAAGAAAAATGGTACGACTTGTATATGGATGAAAACAATCCGATCCCGAAAGAGGATCTGTTCGCTAAAATTAACGAATTAAACAAAAAGGAGGAAGAAATTTATCAAAAGTTGAGCGAGGTCGAGCCGGAGGAACAAGAGCCGGTCGAAGAAAAATACAACCGATTGAGTGCCATGGCCGATTTTAAGGAGCAATTCAACCAAGCGAATGACTTCACCAAAAAGGAACTGCTGTTCAGCATTTTCGAAAAGATTGTGATCTCTAGGGAGAAAGGGAAACTCAAGAAGCTCACGATCGACTACACCTTGAAATAATTCTAACCTGTGTGAAAGTTAAGATTGGGCAACTGACCCAGACGGACGGAACGTTTCTCGTCTCGCGCAAAAAAATCGGCCACTTTACATGGGAGATGTTGAAAGGAAGCACGTTCCTCGGCCAACGGAAAGGCGGCATGCCGCAGATGGTCGGCGAGTTTGTGCTGAAAAAACACGGCATTGACCCGCACAACGATTTGCATCTCATTCAAAACGTCGATTTCGCCAATATCGCCAACGCCTTTGCGAGCGGCACCGGCGATTTCGTCCAGCTGTTTGAGCCAACAGCGAGCATTTTTGAACAAGAAGGGAAAGGCTATATCGTCGCTTCATTCGGCACCGAATCCGGGCGCGTGCCGTACACGTCGTATATGGCAAAACGAAGCTACATGAACGAAAACAAAGACGTGATTGAAAAATTTACGCGCGCGATCTACAAAGCGCAGCAATGGGTCGAATCGCACAGCGCAGCTGAAATTGCCAAAGCCATTCAACCGTACTTTAAGGACACGGACTCGGCCATCATCGAAAAAGTGGTTGAGCGCTACAAAAGCCAAGGGACCTATGCGACCGATCCGATTTTGGATGAAGAAGAATGGAACAACTTGCAAACCATTATGGCCGAAGCCGGCGAGCTGCCGAAGCGCATCGACCTGAACACGCTTGTTGATTCGTCGTTTGCCAAAAACGCGATGAACAAGTGACGAAAGCAGGTGAACGAAATGTTTCTTGCCATCGACCGCCTTTCGCACACGTATTTGACAAAAACGACCGCTGTCACTGCACTCGATGATGTGTCGCTGTCCGTCGAGAAAGGAGAATTTGTCTCCTTTCTCGGCCCAAGCGGCTGCGGCAAAACGACGCTTTTGTCCATCATCGCTGGGCTGATTGAACCGACGGAAGGGGCGGTCCACATCGAAGGCCAACCGATTTGGCCGAGCGGAATGGCCGCGCCGACGGCGCGGCGCGCGGTCGGCTACATGCTTCAGCAAGACTACCTATTCCCATGGAAAACAATCGAAGAAAACATCCTTCTCGGCTTAAAAATGACTAGAACGCTAACTGCTCAAACCAAAGAACGGGCGCTCGCTCTGCTGGCGGAGATCGGCCTAGCCGGCGTCGAGTCGTATTACCCGAGCCAGCTGTCCGGCGGCATGCGCCAGCGTGCGGCGCTCGTGCGCACGTTGGCGACCGACCCGAAGCTGCTTTTGCTTGATGAACCGTTTTCCGCCCTCGATCAACAAACAAAGCTGAAACTGGAAGAACTCGTTTGGAAGACGTTAAAACAATACGAAAAAACAGCGGTGCTCGTCACCCATGACATCGAAGAAGCCATCGCCATGAGCGATCGCATTTTCTTGTTTTCGCCGCGCCCTGGGCGCCTTGTGCGGACGTTTGTCATCCCGGATGAACTGCGCAGCCGCCCGCCGCTTGCCGCCCGCCAGCATCCGGCGTTTTCGCCATTGTTCCAATCCATTTGGAAGGAGATGGAGGCTCTTGAATCAAGCTCCTGACCGCATCCAGTCGCTGCACCGTGAATACCTCGCCGCATTGCGCAAAGAGCGGCGAGTGATCCGCCTTTGGCAGACGGCGCTACTTGTCGCCTTTTTCGCCGTCTGGGAAGCGGCGAGCCGCTTCCATTGGGTCGATCCGCTCCTATTCAGTTCGCCCTCCGCCATCGCCAAGCTGTTTGGCGAAAAACTCGGCGATCATTCACTGTTTGTCCACACGTGGGCGACATTGTTTGAAACGTTGCTCGGCTTTCTGATCGGCACCGCCGGCGGGGCGCTCATCGGCGCGGTCCTCTGGTGGTTTCCGCGCCTGGCGAAAACGCTCGATCCATATTTGGTCGTCTTCAACGCCATGCCGAAAGTCGCCCTCGGGCCGATTTTGATCGTCGCACTTGGGCCGGGATTTACGTCGATTATCGCCATGGGCGTCGTCATTTCGGTCATCATCACAACGATTGTCGTCTATTCGGCGTTCCAAGAAGTTAATCCGAACTATTTGAAAGTGCTGCGGACGTTCGGCGCCACCCGCTACCAATGCTTTCAAGAGGCGGTGCTGCCGGCGTCGTTCCCGGCGATCATTTCGACGTTGAAAGTGAACGTCGGCCTCGCTTGGGTCGGCGTCATCACCGGCGAGTTTCTCATCTCCAAGCAAGGGCTTGGGTATTTAATCATTTACGGCTTCCAAGTGTTCAACTTCACGCTTGTGTTGATGAGCCTGCTCATCGTCGCCTTGCTGTCGACCATTATGTATCAGCTTGTCGCCTTGATCGAAAAAAAATGGGGAAACCGCCGCTAGCGGGACGCTCGCCGAATGTTGACGGGCGTCTCGTTTCATTCCTGTCGTCCCAATGAGCCGGCATCCGCCGCTTTTGGGAAGCCCATCTTCGGGAGCCGCCGATCGGCGCCCCTTTTCAATCGATCAGCCCGCGCTGTTTCAACTTGGCAAGCGCCAGTGAAAGCACGTCATCTTTCATGAAATAGCTGAAACGCTGATCGGCGCGGATGTCATCCGGCAGCGCCTCAAGCAGCACCGGACCGTTCGTTTCCAAATACGACCCCCGCTCGACGAGCGCAGCGATGTCGGCAAAATAAATGTTTTTCACGATATCCGGCTCCACTTTATATTGGCCGATGTATTCGAGCCGGCCGACAATTCCCCCCGTTTCTTCCATCACTTCGCGGGCCGCGGCTTCCGCCGCTGTTTCCCCTTCTTCCACCTTGCCGCCGGGAAACTCAAGGCCGCGGCGCGGATGATCCGTCAACAGCCATCGCCCGCCATAGCGGCAAATGACCCATACATGCCCGGGGGAGGGGGAAAACGGATGATCCGCAAAGGCCAGCCGAACGCGATGTCCGTAATAATCGCGAAATTCATGCATCGGACTCTCCCCTTTCCTCTCCCCATTATACAGAAAAACGCCGCTCGACTCGCGGCGTTTACTCTTCTTTTTCGTCCGGAAGAATGCCTATCGAGCGGATGTGTGCTTTCGCTTCGTCGTTGCCGAGCTCATAAATCATTTTGTAAATGTCGACCATCGTCCGGTCGTACGCATCGTTTTCCCGGTCGTAATGGTATTGAATATACGGCACGTGGGCACGCCAAAACGCCTGCCAGTCGGTCGAGTAGTTCTGGTCGAAATACTCGCGCAGGCGGGCGATTTCCTCATCAGTCGCCTCGATTTGAAAGTCCCACGGCGACGCGGTTTTCAATTGGGAAATTTCCCCGGTTGCCATCGACACGTAATACGTCTTTTTCCGTTCGTCTGCCACCTTCGTTCACTCCTTCTGCTCTTTTTGCTTAGTGTGGGGCAATCGGGGAAAACTATGCTCATTTTATTTCATCTTTCAACAGCTCGATCGCCTTGCACGAAGCAAAAGGCCGTCCCCCGGCCTGAGGACAGCCTCCTCATTCTTATCGTCCTAAGAACGATTTCAACATCCAGACGTGTTTTTCCAAGCTGCGATGAATGCCAAGCAGCATATCCCCCGTCGTTTCATCGTTCACTTCATCCGCCAGCTGCATGCCTTCCTTCAATTCGCCGATCATCGTTTCAAAGTCGCCGACAATCGAAGCGACCATTTGCTCCGCCGTTTCCGTCCCGGCTGCTTCTTTGACGGACGCCTGCTTGAGGCAGTCTTTCATCGTCGCCACAGGTTTGCCACCCAAGGCCAACAGCCGCTCGGCCAGTGCGTCAATGTGGATCGCGGCTTCGTTGTACAGCTCTTCGAATTTTTCATGCAGCGTGAAAAACTGCGGCCCGGTGACATACCAATGATAGTTGTGCAATTTCACGTACAACACAGTCCAGTTGGCGATTTGCTTGTTGACAAGATCGATCAGTCGAGTTGTCATCCTCTCACTCCTCCTTATGGTTCTTGTACCCAGCTGGCTTGTTGATGAAACATGGAAAATGTGTCGATGGATAGCTTGCCCGATTTCACCGGAAATATGAACGCCAGCTCTGCCAGATATGGTATAGTGAACTACCCCCACTTAATTTTCTAGCGAAAATTTGAAGTGGGGGCTTCCAAAGAAGTTTGACTGCTTCAAGCAATCCTTATTCTTTGAGGCGTGTCCACTTCGCCGCTAGAGCATAAGACACTCAGGTCTACAGCTTTACTTTTCTTTAAGATGTTTAATGCGCCATTGACATCAGCATTAATTAGTTTGCCAGACTTTGTTCGATACAAGCCGCGCTTAATACGTTTGCCGCTGAACTTATATTCTTTTGGATTGTCGGCATTATATTCAGGAATCTCATCGCCGTCAAAATTCCTTGTGTTCAAAATAGTATTGTCTGACATTGTACAATCCGACGTTGTACATGTTCTTGGCAATATGGCACAGTTCTCGAAGAGTCAAGTATTCTTCTTTGGTCAAACCATTTAGCTGTTGTTTGATACAAAAATACATTTTTTCACCTCCCATCTAACTATATTATACTATATTTTACTGAATCTATCCTATTTTCAGCAAAATATAGTTAAGGC
Source organism: Geobacillus sp. Sah69 (assembly GCF_001414205.1). NCBI lineage: Bacteria > Bacillati > Bacillota > Bacilli > Caryophanales > Anoxybacillaceae > Geobacillus > Geobacillus sp. Sah69. The sequence continues at coordinate 5,334 of NZ_LLKS01000041.1, forward strand.
GATTCATCTCCCACTTACTCCGCTTCGCTTCGTTGAAGTGGGAGTCTTCTCGCCTAATTAAGATAAAAAGAAAAAAGGCGGGCGTCATGATGTACTGGACCTTGATCGTTTGCCTCATCATCGCCGCTGTCGTTCTCGTGCTGGCGGTCGTCACGACGTCCAAAGCGTATGCCTACAAGCATACGGTCGATCCGCACCCGAATGAACACGGCGGCGAACAACAAGCCGGCCCGAAGCAGCCGCAGTAGCGGCGCGGGGCTGGCTTGTTCATCAACCAAACACCTTTTTCAACTCTTCTTTCTCTTGCGAAAGCCAAAAGCGCATCAGCTGTTTGGCCGCCTCTAGATCATGCAGCTTCGCTTGGCCGCATTGCCGCTCGGTCGCGGCTGGCACTTCCGTCGCGGCGAGCGCGTCCTTCATGGCTTCTTCCAACAAATCAATGATCTCGTCCACGGTTGGCGAGCCGCTCACGACAAGATAAAACCCGGTTTGGCAGCCCATCGGCGAGATGTCGATAATATCGAAATGATCATATTTGGCCGCATGTCGGCGCAGCGTATACGCAAGCAGGTGCTCGAGCGTATGAATCGCGGCCGGATCCATCGCCTCTTTGTTCGGTTGGCAAAAACGGATGTCAAACTTATTGACGACGCCGTCGCTGCCGACTTTGTGAACGCCGCAATGCCGAACGTACGGCGCTTTGACCGCGCAATGATCCAATTCAAAGCTTTCCACCGGTGAAGGCATGTCAATCACTCCTAGTTATTTATTCTCTTTTTTATCATAACCAAGACGAGGAACGTTCCGCATCTTTTTTGCCTCTCGTTCGGCTTGGCGTCTATGCCCAAAAAGCAAGGCTGAGTCGGCGCTCCCTTCCGAGCGAACGACAGTTGTTTTTCTTGAACAAAAGAACGGTTTGTTCTATTGTAATCATGATGATCACAGAAAGGAGAACTGTACATGGGCCAATGGCTGATTTGGTGCATCCGCTTTTATCAACGCTTTCTTTCTCCGCTCAAGCCGCCGACATGCCGCTTTTATCCGACCTGCTCGAACTATGGCATCGAAGCGATCCGGCGCTTTGGCGCCATAAAAGGGGGATGGCTGACGGCGAAGCGCATTTTGAAATGCCATCCGTTCCATCCGGGCGGTTTTGATCCTGTTCCTGAATCATCAGAACATGTGAAAAGAAACAAAATCACTTAATGGCCTTGCCATTTGCTTGATTTTTTTATATGATTAATCCTGTAAATCGTAATGATTACGATATAATAAATGCGGACATCCTTGAGCCCAGAAAGGAGTTCAATATGAGACTACCATCCATTCTTTTGTCTTTCCTTTTGGCGGCAAGCGCCTGGCTATACGGCTGCCAAGCAAAACCGGAGGCACATAAGGCCCAAACATCGAACGACCCATTGACGATTTATACAACCGTCTATCCGCTTGAAGACTTTACGAAAAAAATCGGCGGCGACGCCGTGAACGTCAAAAGCGTTTACCCGCCGGGAGTGGAATCCCATACGTTCGAACCGACAACCAAAACCGTGCAGCAGATTGCCGATGCGGACGCCTTCATTTACATTGGCCACGGGATGGAACCGTTCGCCGAAAAACTGCAGGAAACATTACAAAATGAGCACGTCCGATTTCTCGTTGCCACAAACGGCATCGAATTGCTTGAATCGAACCATGAACAGGAGCATGCGCATGGCGAAGGGCACAAAGATGAACACGGAGAGGGACATGAGGAAGAACATGGCCATGAACACGGAGACAAAGATCCTCACGTATGGCTTGACCCCATCCGATCCATTTCGATCGCCGAGAACATCCGCGATTTGCTGATGGAACTGAAACCTGAAAAAAAAGACCTGTTTATGCAAAACTTTGAAACGTTAAAGATGAAACTCGAGCGCCTTGACGGGCAATTCCGTTCAACAGTGGAGAAAGCTCCCAGAAAAGAGATACTCGTTTCCCATCAAGCTTACGGATATTGGGAAGACCGCTACGGAATCAAACAGCTGAGTGTTTCCGGGCTTTCTCCGAGCAACGAACCATCGCAAAAAGAGCTGACTCAGCTCATCCAGACAGCCAAACAGCATCACATCCGCTATGTCATTTTCGAACAAAATGTTCGTCCCAAAACGGCGGAAGTGATTCAGAACGAAATCGGCGCCAAGCCGCTCCGTCTGCATAACTTGGAATCGCTGACCGATGAAGATCGAAAAGCCCACAAAGATTACTTTGCTCTTATGGCCGAGAATCTCCACGTGCTGCAAAAAGCCCTTTATTGAAATACAACCGCCTGCCTCTTTCGATTCGTGGGCTTTCTCATTTTGTTTCCCGGCTTCGTCTATTTCTGGCGTTTGTTTATGCACGATAAGCGCTATGTACGGCCAAAACAACAAGGAAAAAGGTGTCCCCAACACGCGTGGGACACCTTCCTTTATGACGTGCGATCTTCTGCCCTGCAGAAAGAAAAGCACCCTTTTCCTCACCCATCACTCTCACTATTGCAGCGAGCGGACATAGGCCGCAATGGCCGCAATTTCTCCCGGCGTCAATGTTTGCATTTCTTTCGTCCGATGGCGCCGGATTGCTTCCTCGATCGTTTTCGCGCTGCCGTCATGCAAATACGGGGCTGTCGCCCATACGCCGCGCAGCGTCGGCGTATCCCACTGTTTGGGCGTCCGCGGGTTTGTGAACCGGGCGCGGGCGTCGCCTTTGGAGGCGCGGTCCTTCGGATTGGCCGTGCCGATATCGTGCAAGTAGGCGGTATTGGCAGTCGTCAATTTCCCGTCAGGCCCGACCGCCTTGACGCTGTCGGTGAAATACTCGCCCCCATGGCAGCTTAAGCAATTCCCTTTCCCGTTAAACAGGCGCTCCCCTTCCTTCGCTTCCGCCGTCAAGCTGCCGTCCGCCTTTCGATACGGGCTTTTCGGCACGGGGAACGAACGCGGGTCGTTCAAGTAGGCGAGAATGGCGTCAAACATATGCTGGACGTTCGGCGGCAGCGGCTTGGACGGGTCGATCGCCGTCATGCCGCCCATCTCGCCTTGCACCGTATGAATGTAGTCGGTAAAATCGTCGCGCGAACCATCCCACATAAACAGCCCGGTTTTCGTCGCCAAAATATTGCTCGGCACGTTGCGCGGCCCTTTCGCCGTCATGAGCGTCAAGCCGTTGATGTCGCCGTCGCTATGGCACGAAGCGCAGCTCATCCAATTGTTTCCTGTAATGTTGATGGCAAACTCGTCGCTGTTGGCGCTGTAAAAGATCGTTTTTCCTTCACGCACGAGCGGGGAGAGCGAATCTTTCGCAATGAGGCGGATCGTGCCGCTCTCCTGCTTCGCTTTCGCATATGGGCTTTTTCCTCCGGTTTTGATCACGGCCAAATCATGGCTCATGGCGTTGTGGACGTAAAGCGTCTTCCCATCCGGCGAAATCGCGATCCCGCGCGGATTGTTGCCGTGGATGCGTCGCAAAATTTGCGTCGCCTTGCCGCCGCGGCGCAAGTCAAAGACGACGAGGTCCTCGCTTCCAGACATGACCGCGTACGCTTTGCCGCCGTCCGGGGAAAACGCCACATCGTACGGATTGGAGACGATGATCGTCTCGTTATGAACATCAGTGACATTGATCGCGGCAAACAGCTCTTTCCGCTCGTCCGGCAACTCAACGTCGTTCGTCACATCAATGACCGAGATGGCCGGAAACACCGTTTCCTCAAATTGGATCGGCGTATCGATGTTCGTCAATAAGTGCGGAATATACGCTTTTTTGCCGTCCGGGGCGATGACGATTTGCTCAAGCGTGTTCGGAATGCCTTGGCTCTTTTTTCGATCGGCTTTATCCGGCGACGGGGCGAGGGCGATTTCCTTGACCGCCCGCCGTTTCTTTGTGTCAATCACGGTGACTTTAGCCGCCAAATATTGCGTCACGTACAGCTTCCTTCCGTCCGCTGTCAGCGCCAGCGCCCGCGGCCGATCGCCCGCTTGGATGTCTTTGGTCCGCTTCCCGCTCTCAGCGTCAAACACCGAGACCGTGCCCGAGCGGTAGTTGGCGACATATACTTCCTCCCCATCTGGACTGGTGACGATGCCGAACGGCTCGATCCCCGTTTTCCAACGGTCGACGACTGTCCGCTTGTCAAGCGATACGACGTCCACTTCATCATCGTACATGCAGGAAACATACAGCGTCCGTCCATCCGGGCTGAGCGCCAGCTGGCGTGGTTCGCGGCCGACGGGAATTTCCGCTTCCTTCGTTTTGGTTTTCGCGTTGATGATTGTCACTGTATCCACATCGATGTTGGCGGTGTAGACATAGCGCCCGTCGCTGCTTACGGCGATGTTGTCGCCGTGCGCCGGGGCGTGTCTGACCACTTTCGGCTGCTCATGCCATGCCTTTTCGTCCTGACAGCCGGCCAACAGCGCGGCGATCGCCGCGGCGAACCACCATTTTCGCATTTCAATATTCCCCCGTTTTTTCACGAAAATGATAACCATCCTCAATTTTACAAAGAAAAGCAGCGAATCTCAGTCGTATTCGCCGCTTTCTTTCTGTTATTTGTTGCCGGATCCAACATCGACCTTGACCGTCCGCAACACCGGCGCCACGCCGTATGGGCCGCCGGCCGCCTGCACTTGCGGCACATGGTCGCGGTCAGTGTTGCCCAATTTTTTCCCTTTGATGTAGACATCTCCCGTATCCCAAAACTCACTTGCCTGCATCCCTTCCTGAAGCGTCGGGCCATCGACGATTCGGTCGTAAAAGTCGACGTAACGGGAGATGATCGTTTCGCGGTCAAGGGATTTCGCCGTCTCATCCGCTTGGTCGTTGTTCAAGTTTTGCAGCGCCACGCGGAACACCCCCGACAACGCGCCGGCGAGCCACGAGGTGTACTTATCCTCTGTTTCTCCCGTATGGTACACGTGCCATTTTTGATCCCAAAAATGGCGGTCCATCGCCTCATAAACAAGGCGCGCCGCATCGCGGTACGCTTCGTCTTTCGTCGCCAAAAACGCCGCCGTAAGCCCGCGGATCGCACCAAGCTGGGCAAGAAGCGTCGGCTCGTCTTGATCCGGCCCTTGGCCGATCGTATAGCCGTTTTCGACAAGCCCGTCTTTTCGCATCAAGTTGTGCATGATAAAATCCGCTTGCCGGCGGATGAGCTCAAGCGCCCGCTTTCCTTCCGGCGTGCCAAGCCCTTTGGCGCTCTCTCCGCTCGCATAGCCGACCGGCATCCCGTCAATCGCCCGTTCGAAGATGCGGAGCGCTTCCATTGTATAGCCGGCTTGGAACGTATCGACCCGATTTCCTTGCGTTCGCCCGTCATGTTCGGTCACAAACGCGCCCGCTTTTTCATTGAAATGCATGGCATCGATGTTGCGAAACACTTGCAGCAGCACGTCGCGGTTGACGGAATACGGGTCGTCGGCCACGCGGTCGTTGGCTGGATCGGCATCCACATTTTCTTTTGCCGCTTTCGGGAACGGTTTTCCGTCAAACACGGCCAAAAACGCGGGGTTTTGGTTTTTGTTTTCCGGCCGCTGGTCGGTCATGCCGAAAAACTCCGCCGCCGGCCATAGCATGAGCCATTGGTCCTCAAGCAAGCTGCGGGGATCTTTGACGACCAACTTCGCCGCATCCGGCGCCAGCTCGCTTCCCCCTTCAGCCAATTCCACCGCGTGCGGCAAATAGACGAATCCCCCGCTTGGGTTGTAGCGGCTGCCGGCTGCCTTCGTCAACGCCTGTTGCTTCGCATCATAAAATAAATGGTCACGGATAAAAGCCAGCTTGTTCCATATTTGTTCCGTCAAAATCATCCCTTGCATCCCGTCGGCGGAGCTGACGCCAAGAGCGACGTTCCCGCTTTGATCGTCGTTTGGCGTTTTCGCCTCCACCTCTTCATCGCTGTCTTTTTGATGAAAATTCCCCAAAAAGTCGCCGGCCCAAAGCGCTTGCTTCAAAAAGACACCGCCGTAAGCCGATGGCGTGAGCACTTTGTCCATTTTTCCGCGATCCCAGCGAAGCGATTGGAAATCGACTTGATAGACGGGAACGTATGTACCGTCGTCATTTTCCGCGTACACGTCCGTGTCAACCTTTTGCGCATAATGCGGATCGCCGCCGGCGTACTCGATGAAGGTCGGGAACATGTTGCGGAAAATTTCCTCGCGCGGATAGCCGACGCTGTCCGCAAGCTCATAAAAACGGTCGGCGAGTGCTTCATCGGCTGGCTTATGCCGCTGTTCGGCCCGTTGCTTGGCGATCGGGCCGTTGATGAGATGGAGCCCGAGCCCTGACTTTTCTGTCACCTCATACATGGCTTCTTCGGAATACTCGTATGACTCGATGCCGGCCGTATAGTCAAATTTCGTCGGCTCATCCGGCTTTCTCGCGTCAAGGGTGTCCAAATCAAGCCCGAGCCCTTCAGCGAGCGGTTCGCCCGAAAGTTCAAATTCCGAGTAGGCAAACATATTGCCGGCCGTATCAAAATGATCGTCCGCCACCGGCACGTGCAGGCGCGGCGCTTCCGCTGAACGGCCGTTCTCTTTCTCCCCGACGGCGGAACAGCCGGACGCCAAAAGCAGCGAGGCCGCCGCCGACGTGGCCATGATTTTCCAAGGCATGCGTTTCATAACTTGCTCCCCCATTTTATTTAAAAATAACGATTTTCATTTTCAATCTATTTCATTATACGTCGGCGATCCCCTTCATTCAAGCCGGAATCCGTTCCATCACATTCCGCCCGAGAAAGACGCTTTTCATGCCTCTTCTCCTTCCCTTAAGCCGGAATCCACTCAATGCGGCGTCCGCCCGTCCATAAAAAGCAGCATTCCAGTTCGTTCGGACAACGTCCGATTGTTTTGCGGCATAAGGACGACGCCGTTTCTTTGCATCGCCGAATGGCTTCCTCTTCCTCACACCACAGCAGCACACGAACCCGGTCGCGGTAAACGATGTACAACTCCCGATCCGCTTCTTCGCCCAATCCGCCGTCCGCCAGCAGCAGCGGCTTGCATGCCGCCTCTTCCATCGAACCGAAAAACTGCAGCAAATGATCCGTCACCTTGGCCAACACAAGTCCGTAATGCAACGGCGTCGGAAACATCGACAAAGGAAGGAGCGAACGGTGCTGATCAATCAACCGGAGCAAGCAAAGCGGCGACCGCAGCGAAGGGGCGGTGTCGCAATACGCTTGAATGACGCGGCGAAGAAACCGGCGCAACGCATACGGCCAGACATCCAACGTCTCGTGATGGATAGGCACCATGGCTCGCCTCCTGTTTGTTCATGCATGTTTTCCCAGCTGCTCCAACACGGCGTTTATCGAGCTCCATGACCGTTTCGCAAAATAAATAGGCTTGTCTTTGCTTTTCGCCTTCTCTTTCACTTTCTTCGCCAAATTATGGTTCACGTAATCGATCATGACCAATATGGCGTCGACATGCTCCGGAATGTCGCGTTTCACCATATTCACTTTTCGTCCATTGAGATGAATGATTTCCCGGAATCCGGAACGCTCCAATTTATCGGTAATATGGCCTAAATGATCGGCTCCGACAACAAGCAGTGATGCCATCACGAAAGCCTCCTTTGCTCGCTTCTTTCTTTTTTATTTTAATTGAGAATGATTTTCTATGTCAATTATAACAAGAGATATTTTCATCATTTTTTTGGGCGATGAGCCCCCGCTTCAACGATGGTAAAGAAGGAAACGCCATTTCTGCACGAAATCCTTCTTTTATATTTGGGGAGGCGTGGGAGAACAACCATGATGGAAGCTGTCGATTGCCCCTGCTTCCGTTGATCCCAAGCGGGAGTCTTCTCGATTAGAGATGGATAAAATGCCTGCAAATGCGTCAAACTATAGACGCGGGCGATTTCATCACGACAAGGGGGATGACCATGGCGAAAGATGTTCTTTGCGAAGTGCGCAACTGCCATTATTGGGCGGAAGGGAACCGTTGCAGCGCGGAGTCCATTTATGTGGTCAGCCATGCCGGAAACATGGCGTCTGATTCGTCGGAAACGGACTGCAAAACGTTTACTCCTTCCAATGAAGCGTAACGATTCAGCAAATAAAGCGCTGCCCGGTGTTGCGGGCGGCGCTTGCATCGTTAGAGGGGGATGACGGTGGACAAGCGCGCCAGTCTCATTCAAGCGTTCCAAAAGGAAATGAAGCGGGCCGCTTTAGGAACATACCCAGCTTGCATCGACTCCTTCGCCCGTTTGTGGGATTATGAGTTCGGTTCGTTTGATCAACTCCCACCTGAGATTGAACGGCTCATCGCGCATCGGGCCGCTGAACTCGGGTGGATGGATGACGTTTGAGGGCCGTCCTCCAACAGGGGACAAAGCGGACGGATGAAGCTGGATCGCAGCGGTCTAAAAGCAAGGGCTTCGATTCGGCGAACGCCATGCCTCCCGGTCGGAACGCCGCGGGAATGGCAGCGGCAAAAAGGCAGGAACCTCGACTTAGGCGAGGCCCTGCCTTTTCTGCTTCCGAACAGGCGTTTTTACTCCTATCAAAAGGTTTGTTCCGTTTTTGGAATGAGCCTTTTCAGTTCGCGTCGCAGCAGTTTTTGCGCGGCGTTGCGCGGCAGTTCGTCGACGAAGTAAATGCGGGCCGGCACTTTATATTTCGCCAGCCGCTCGCGGCAAAACGCGCGAAGGGCCGCTTCGTCTGGCGACGCTCCGCGTTTCAGGCGGACGAACGCATACGGCACTTGCCCCCACGTTTCATTCTCGACGCCCGTCACCCCGGCTTCTTCCACATCGGGATGCGACAGCAGCACCGCCTCCACCTCAGCGGGATAGACGTTTTCGCCGCCGGAAATGATCAAGTCAGAACGGCGGTCAAGGACGTACAAAAATCCGTCTTCATCAAGATAGCCGATATCGCCGGTAAAAAACCAGCCGCCGCGGATCGCTTGCGCCGTCGCTTCCGGGCGTTGCCAATATCCTTTTGTCACATTCGGCCCTTTGACGACAATTTCCCCCGCTTCATGCGGCGCAGCCGGCTTTCCGTCTTTTAGGATGCAAAGCTCCGCCGGAAAAAGCGGCTTGCCGGCCGAACCGAGCTTCGTCAAACTGTATTCCGGCGCGAGTGTTGCGATTTGCGACGCCGTTTCCGTCATCCCGTATGTCTGGTACACCGGGATGCCCTTTTCTTTGCATGCCTCAAGCAGCGGGCGCGGCGCCGGCCCGCCCCCCAGCAGCATGCAGCGGAACGTATCGGGGTAGCGCGCTTCCCCGAGCTCGGCCACCATCCGCTGAAGCATGGCAGCCACGACCGACATGATCGTCACGTCGCCGCGCATGATCCATTCGTTCGCTTCCTTTGGGTCGAATGACGTTTGCAGCCGCATCGGCATGCCATAAATGACGCTGCGCATGGCGATCGACAGGCCGCTGATATGAAACAGCGGCACGGCGGCCAGCCAGCAGTCGCGCTCATGCAAGCCTAAATTGAGCGCCGAGCCGACCGCGCTCCACCAGTGGTTGCCGTACGTTTGCAGCACGCCTTTCGGGGTGCCGGTCGTCCCGGACGTATACATGATCGTGGCGACTTCCTCCAAATCGCACGTTTCTTTTAAGGAGACGTCCACTTCCGGAAGCGCGGCAACCGCGCCCACAGTCAGAACGCGTCCATCGCCGTCAAGGCTCCCGGCTAGCTCCTCATCGGCGATGGCAAGCCGCGCGCCGCTGTCATCAAGCTGCCAGCCAAGCTCATAGGACGTAAGGCGCACGTTTTGCAGCAGGACGCGGGCGCCGAGAAAAAACAACGCATGGATGATCTCGATCATCTCGATGCGATTTTTCATCAGCAAGGCGACAATATCTCCTTCCTTGACGCCTGCTTGAGCGAGGCGCCGCGCCCAGACGGCAGCCGCTTCATACAATTCGGCAAACGTTTTGGTCCGCCGCCCGTCGCTCACGGCGATTCGCTCCGGGGTTAAAAACGCCCGCTGCTTCAGCCAGTTTGGCATCGTTGTCATCTAGCGTCCTCCCTCTAGAAATGTTGATCTATCAAGGCTTTTCGGCCTCTCAGGGGTGTCCAAAAAATATTTTTCGACAAAATCCCTTACATCCTTTTTCAGTTTTGTGGATATTTTACAGACCTAGGGTGCGCTTCGCGGCCACGGCTGGTTATATTTTCCTGCCGCGGGGGGGAAGCATATTCGATGCACCCTTTGGATCTCCGCGTCGCTGATGAGGACGAACCCTCCCATGTCTCCGGGCGTCTTCGCGCCAACATTCCCTCGTTCGGTCTCGTCATCAGGCGGAGGCCGGCCAAGCTCCTTTAGGGACTCAAGGTCGAATGGATRAAATCACGCCAGCTTCTCCGGTGTCATCTCGTTGTCCAACGATTCTTCCGTTCGCAGGGGGGAGGCCTTAGGCCGCCCGTTGCACCTGGGACAAGACGTCCTGTTTCATTCGCTCCGCGTCAAACGCTTGTTTCTTCGTACAAATCGCAAACAGCACATTCAACAGCTTCCGGCACAAGGCGACGATGGACTGCTTTCCGGTCAGCGGATTGACGGATCGGGTCGTATAATACTCATGCAGCTCGCGAAACGCCTCGTTRTGCCGAATCAGCGGAATCATCGCCCGAAACAGCACCGAGCGCAACCG
>NZ_LLKS01000042.1:0-68317 GCF_001414205.1 Geobacillus sp. Sah69
GGCAAGACGTTCGCCCTTCGGGCGCTGAAAGAGTCATTGAATCCATCATTGTATCATGTCGTCTACTTTCCGTTATCCACCGGAGGYGTGATGGATTTTTACCGTGGACTGGCCTTGGGATTAGGAGAGGAACCGAAGTACCGCAAGGTAGAYCTCTTCCGCCAAATCCAGCAGGCGATCGAGCGATTGTATCATGAACGGCGGATCACGCCGGTGTTCATTTTGGATGAGATGCATTTAGCGAAGGATGCATTTTTACAGGACATCGCGATCTTGTTCAACTTTGAGATGGATTCGACCAACCCATTTGTCTTGATTTTGGCCGGGCTGCCCCATTTACAGGGGAAGCTGCGGCTCAATCAGCACCGCCCTCTCGACCAGCGGATCATCATGCGATACCGGATGGGGCCKCTGGAGAAGGAAGAGGTGGCGGGCTACATCGARCATCGGATGAAACAGGCCGGGGCGAAGCATCCGATCTTCACCCCATCGGCGTTAGAGGCGATTGCCCTGCAGTCGCGGGGATGGCCTCGGGTGATCAACACGTTGGCCACGACGTGCCTGTTATACGGGTATCAGCTGAAAAAGGACGCCATTGACGAAGAAGTGGTGCGCATGGCCGCAGAGGAAATGGGGTATTAGCACGAAAGGGGCCGAATCGGCCTCTTTTGTGCTTTCTCTTTTCCATAGGTCCATCAGGCGCGCTGGAAATCTTCATCTGAAAGAGCGTGCAAACGTTCCGAAAGAATGTGCAAAATCTGGAACAATCCGCAAAAATTTTGCACATTATTTCCGAATCCGCCTGAAATAATTTGAAAAAGGGATTCTGAAATAATGTGCTAATTTACAGTGTAAGCGTAAAGGAGAATTTTGGTCATCATTTTCGGATGATAGGCGGAGGCGCCCCCTCCTTTGTAGTAAGCAAGAAACGTCTCCATCGGGATGCGTTCAACCATCTCATGAACCACGTGGGCCATGTTATCCCGTGGAATGAGATCGGCGATGTTGCTTGGCAAAGAGAGGTTGTCCATGGTATACTCTTTAAAGGAAATATGATCATGTTTCATAAAAGAATCGCCCTTCTTTCGGTGGTAGTGGTTTTGGTGACTCTATTCTACCAGAAAAAAGGGCGATTCTTCTATATTTGAGGCAAAAAAGTGGGGGCTGATCCCAAAACGCATTCGCGTTTTGGGTCAGCCCCAGCGTTACAACCAACCTTTCACCGTTTTGGCAACGCTTGTCCATAAATCAGCAAACAGTCCGCCAATCGCACGCATCGAGAGAACGAACCAGTTGGCTTTCTCCACCTCGGTTGTCGTAACGAGCGGCACCCGGATGTTTTTTTGCATGTCCGGGCTTAAGAACGCGAGCGAGTCATCGCCTTTGTATTCAAGCGTCATATATCCGACCGTCTCTCCTTTTTTCAACGGAGCGATCAATTTTCCTTCTTTCGTCATTTTTTTCTGATCCAATACATAAACCGGCTTGTACTGTTTTTCCTCGCCATTTTTGATGAGCAGAGACAGCTTTTTCGCCGTTGCGACGCGAACTTCTTTTTCCTTCCCTTTCACGACTGGAATCGTCTCTTTCCCCTTCAGCTGATACCCTTTCGGATAGAGAGTTTGGAGCGAGTATTGATGAAATCCATAGTTAAATAGTTTTTCTGTCTCCTTAAAACGCGCCTCTTTCGTCGTTTTTCCGCTTGCATCCTTGGCATTCATCACGACGGAAATTAGACGGACGCCGTTCCGCTTCGCCGTCCCGGTGAAACAGTTGCCGGCAAATTCCGTATAGCCGGTTTTCAACCCGTCTACCCCTTCGTATCCGTACACAAGCCCTGGTAGCATCCAGTTCCAGTTGTCCATTTTAATTTCGTCCTCTGTTCCTCCTCGGAACATTTTATGGGGAATGCTCGCCGTTTCCAGCACCTCTGGATGGTCTTTCAGCAGCCGGTAGGCAAGGGTGGCCATGGCTCGCGCAGACATGACATTTTCCTCATCCGAGTTTGTCCCTTCCGGGTAGATTCTTTTTAAGTCTTCGTTGCTTAACCCTGTCGCATTCACGAATTTATAATCTTTCAACCCGAGCTGTTTCGCTTTTTCATTCATCATTTTCACGAAATTTTTCTCTGACCCAGCAATGATTTCCGCAATCGCGACCGTAGCCCCATTGGCCGAATAAATGGCCATTGCCTCGTACAGTTCGCGCACTGTATACTTGCCATCTTTGCGCAGCGGAACGTTGGACAGCGCCCGGTCTTGCGACAACCGGTACACATACTCACTCGGCGTATACGTCTGATCCCACTTGACACGTTTCGCCTTAACGGCGTCAAGAAGCAAATACTCGGTCATCATTTTTGTCATGCTGGCAATACCAAGCACCGTATCAATGTTTTTCTCATATAAAATTCTTCCCGTCTTCGCGTCCACTAAAATCGCGGCGTCCGCCCGGATGTCAAGCGGAGCGCTTTCCGCCTTCGCCGTCTGTTGAAACGGCCATAGTGTTAAGCAAAGACAAACAGACAGCAGCCAAAACAACCACTTTCGTTTCCTCTTCACATCGAAACCCTCCTCACACAACCGTTATTGTAACATACAGGCGGCCAAAAAAATAGACGGAGAATCTGTCTCCGTCAAAGTTAGGCTGATGGACGCAGCCTTGATCAAAACGTGGAGTAGTTCGGCGCTTCTTTCGTAATTTGCACGTCATGCGGATGGCTTTCGCGAAGCCCTGCGCCCGTCATGCGGACAAATTGCGTTTTCTCCCGCAGCTCATCCAAGTTCCTCGTTCCACAATAGCCCATACCGGCGCGCAAGCCACCGACAAGCTGATAAATCGTATCGGCGAGCGGCCCTTTGTACGGCACACGCCCTTCGATGCCTTCCGGGACAAACTTTTTCGCGTCTTCTTGGAAATAACGATCTTTGCTGCCGCGCTCCATCGCCGCGACCGACCCCATGCCCCGGTATACTTTAAAGCGACGGCCTTGGTAAATTTCCGTCTCGCCTGGGCTTTCCGAGACGCCGGCGAGCAAACTGCCGAGCATGACCGCATGAGCTCCGGCGGCAATCGCCTTCACGATGTCGCCAGAGTATTTAATGCCGCCGTCAGCGATGATCGGGACGCCATGTTTGCGCGCCTCAGTCGCACAGTCATAGATCGCCGTAATTTGCGGCACACCAACCCCGGCGACAACCCGGGTCGTGCAGATGGACCCCGGACCGATTCCGACTTTAATAATGTTCGCCCCAGCCTCAATCAAGTCGCGCGTCCCTTCAGCTGTCGCGACATTGCCGGCGATGATGTTCAAGTCCGGGTATTGGCGGCGGATGTTGGCCACCGTCTCTAGGACGCCTTTCGAATGGCCGTGCGCCGTGTCAACGACAATGACATCAACCCCTGCCTCAACAAGCTTTTTGACGCGAATCATCGTGTCCGCCGTCACCCCGACGGCCGCCCCGACAATCAGCCTCCCTTTCGCATCTTTCGCCGAATTCGGGAACTCGATCACCTTTTCGATGTCCTTAATCGTAATAAGCCCTTTTAGAACTCCATTTTCATCGACGAGAGGCAATTTTTCCACTTTGTGCTTTTGCAAAATTTTTTCCGCTTCTTCTAACGTAGTCCCTACCGGGGCTGTAACCAAGTTCTCCTTCGTCATTACCTCGGAAATTTTAATCGAGTAATCCTGAATAAAGCGCAAATCGCGGTTCGTGATAATGCCGACAAGCTTTTGTTCCTCGGCATTGTTGACGATCGGCACGCCGGAGATGCGATACTTGCTCATTAAATGTTCCGCATCATACACTTGATGATCAGGCGTTAAGAAAAACGGATCCGTAATAACACCGCGCTCTGACCGCTTTACTTTGTCGACTTGTTCCGCCTGTTGCTCAATCGACATGTTTTTGTGAATGACGCCAAGACCGCCTTGACGCGCCATCGCAATAGCCATTTCCGCTTCGGTTACTGTATCCATGCCGGCGCTAATGATTGGGATGTTCAACTGGAGCGTATCGCTTAATTTCGTCGTGACATCAACATCACGCGGTAGCACGTCCGATTTTGCTGGAATGAGAAGAACATCATCAAACGTCAAGCCTTCCTTTGCGAATTTCGCTTCCCACATGTTTTCTCCCCCTTGTCCGGAAATATTATTAGTAGCTTAACAACTGGTTAAACTACTGTCAAGGAATCAAAAAAATGTCCAACTTTTCAGTTATCTTCTTACAATTCCATGGCAAGGGGGGTAAAAATGTTCGGAAATCCCGGTAAAGCTGTCAACTTTTCTATTTTCCGCTCCGCTGACGTCGCCCAGCGCTTTTTGCTGCAATGCTACAAACAGCAACAACGGGAAGACGCTGTTCAGCGCAGTTATACAAACTGTTATCCATTTTTATATTATTTGGAGCATGGGCAAAACTTTTATGCCGCCGCCAGGCAGTCGCCATTGTCCATTAAACCGGTTCTTTTGTTTTATGGCATGGTGCAGCTGATAAAGGCGTGCCTGCTCACCGTCGATCCGGACTATCCTGAATCGACATCCGTTTTAGCCCATGGAGTGTCAACGAGAAAGCGCAAAAAACAAGGCTATGAATTTTTAGATGACGAAGTCAAAATCCAAAAAAACGGTTTGTTCACTCATTTTTCTGAAAAAATGTTTCATGTGAAACAAGAGGCGGGGGAAAAATTTCGCATGGGCATGCTGTTGCAACGAATCTGCGAACTGCACGAAACATTTTTTTGTTTAAGCGACCGAAAAAAGCCATTGTCGTTGCCGGTCGTACATACGGTTTCACCGCCCATGCTGGCCATTCCGAAGGCGATTTTGGACCATTACCATATGTCGCAGCTCCGCTTCATCCAGTACATGAGCGAGGAAGGGCACGAAAAACAGCTGACATTCGCCAAGGAGGAAGGGGAATTTCTTTATTTCAAAATGGAATCGCCGCTATCGCCGATTAAGGAAGGGCCGTTTTTATTCCATTCGAACGGAACATACCATATCCCAACGAAGAAGGAAAAAATCTTTGCGCTCCCGGAAATCCATGCCCATTATTTGCTGCTGTACAATTTGAGCATGATCTCCCGCTACGAAACAGAGTGGTGGAGCGAACTTCTTCACTCTTACTCAAGCAAGGCGTACATTTTTATTCTTCAATTTCTTTCCATATCGGCGGACAAAGTGCCCCTGCTGCTAAACGAATATTTAATGCATAAGTTTTGGGCCAAGCCAAATGATTGAATGCTCTCCCACCTGCACGAACACGCGGGAGTAAAGGCTTCCCAGCGCGGGTTGATAAAAAGCACCCCATTGCGCGTCATGCACAATGGGGTGCTCTGTTTTCCGCCTAGCAGCGACCTACTCTTGCAGGGGCGCTGGCCCCAACTACCATCGGCGCTGGAGGGCTTAACTTCCGTGTTCGGGATGGGAACGGGTGTTTCCCCTCCGCTATCACCACTAGGCCATATGAGGTTGTCAGGAATTCGTTCCCTGAAAACTAGATAACCGTTTCAGGAAGAAGCCGGGGCGCTTTCACTTTTCATTGTCTAGCTCCGGCTCGCCGCCGCTCGGGGTCAAATAACCTTCCCCCTCGGGGTGCTAGCACCCCTGCGGGTGAAGAACATTTGCCCGTCGCGGCGAACCGCTCGCCTGCGCTTTTCTAGGTTAAGCCCTCGATCGATTAGTATCCGTCAGCTCCACGTGTCGCCACGCTTCCACCTCGGACCTATCGACCTCGTCATCTTCGAGGGATCTTACCCGCCTGACGCGGTGGGAAATCTCATCTTGAGGGGGGCTTCACGCTTAGATGCTTTCAGCGCTTATCCCGTCCGCACATAGCTACCCAGCGGTGCCCCTGGCGGGACAACTGGTACACCAGCGGTGCGTCCATCCCGGTCCTCTCGTACTAAGGACAGCTCCTCTCAAATTTCCTGCGCCCGCGACGGATAGGGACCGAACTGTCTCACGACGTTCTGAACCCAGCTCGCGTACCGCTTTAATGGGCGAACAGCCCAACCCTTGGGACCGACTACAGCCCCAGGATGCGATGAGCCGACATCGAGGTGCCAAACCTCCCCGTCGATGTGGACTCTTGGGGGAGATCAGCCTGTTATCCCCGGGGTAGCTTTTATCCGTTGAGCGATGGCCCTTCCATGCGGAACCACCGGATCACTAAGCCCGACTTTCGTCCCTGCTCGACCTGTCCGTCTCGCAGTCAAGCTCCCTTGTGCCTTTGCACTCTCCGAATGATTTCCAACCATTCTGAGGGAACCTTTGGGCGCCTCCGTTACCTTTTGGGAGGCGACCGCMCCAGTCAAACTGCCCGCCTGACACTGTCTCCCACCCCGCTAAGGGGTGCGGGTTAGAATTTCAATAYCGCCAGGGTGGTATCCCACCGCCGCCTCCACCGAAGCTGGCGCTCCGGCTTCCCAGGCTCCCACCTATCCTGTACAAGCGATACCAAAATTCCATATCAGGCTGCAGTAAAGCTCCACGGGGTCTTTCCGTCCTGTCGCGGGTAACCTGCATCTTCACAGGTAGTATAATTTCACCGGGTCTCTCGTTGAGACAGCGCCCAAGTCGTTACACCTTTCGTGCGGGTCGGAACTTACCCGACAAGGAATTTCGCTACCTTAGGACCGTTATAGTTACGGCCGCCGTTTACTGGGGCTTCGGTTCGCACCTTCGCTTCCGCTAAGCGCTCCCCTTAACCTTCCAGCACCGGGCAGGTGTCAGCCCCTATACGTCGCCTTTCGGCTTCGCAGAGACCTGTGTTTTTGATAAACAGTCGCTTGGGCCTTTTCACTGCGGCTCGTTCGGGCTCTTCACCCAAACGAGCACCCCTTCTCCCGAAGTTACGGGGTCATTTTGCCGAGTTCCTTAACGAGAGTTCTCCCGCGCGCCTTAGGATTCTCTCCTCGCCTACCTGTGTCGGTTTGCGGTACGGGCACCTCTTCCCTCGCTAGAGGCTTTTCTTGGCAGTGTGAAATCGGGGACTTCCGGATGACTCCGTCGCCATCACCGCTTGGCCTTACAATCCGCGGATTTGCCTACGGATCAGCCTTRCGGCTTGGACAGGCTCTTCCAGCCGCCTGCTCGCCCTATCCTCCTGCGTCCCCCCATCGCTCAAACGGGAAGGAGGTGGTACAGGAATCTCAACCTGTTGTCCATCACCTACGCCTTTCGGCCTCGGCTTAGGTCCCGACTAACCCTGAGCGGACGAACCTTCCTCAGGAACCCTTAGGCTTTCGGCGCAGAGGATTCTCACCTCTGTTTTCGCTACTCATACCGGCATTCTCACTTCTAAGCGCTCCACCAGTCCTTCCGGTCTGGCTTCAACGCCCTTAGAACGCTCCCCTACCGATGACCAACGGTCATCCCGCAGCTTCGGCGGCACGTTTAGCCCCGGTACATTTTCGGCGCAGAGTCACTCGACCAGTGAGCTATTACGCACTCTTTAAATGGTGGCTGCTTCTAAGCCAACATCCTGGTTGTCTTTGCAACTCCACATCCTTTTCCACTGAACGTGCACTTTGGGGCCTTAGCTGGCGATCTGGGCTGTTTCCCTCTCGACCACGGATCTTATCACTCGCAGTCTGACTCCCGGGCATAAGTCGTTGGCATTCGGAGTTTGACTGGGTTCGGTAACCCGATGAGGGCCCCTAGCCCAATCAGTGCTCTACCTCCAACACTCTCCATCCCGAGGCTAGCCCTAAAGCTATTTCGGGGAGAACCAGCTATCTCCAAGTTCGATTGGCATTTCACCCCTACCCACACCTCATCCCCGCACTTTTCAACGTGCGTGGGTTCGGGCCTCCAGCCGGTGTTACCCGGCCTTCACCCTGGACATGGGTAGATCACCTGGTTTCGGGTCGACGACGACGTACTTTTCGCCCTGTTCAGACTCGCTTTCGCTGCGGCTCCGCCTCTTCGGCTTAACCTCGCACGCCATCGTCACTCGCCGGTTCATTCTACAAAAGGCACGCCATCACGCATGAACGCGCTCTGACTACTTGTAGGCACACGGTTTCAGGTTCTCTTTCACTCCCCTTCCGGGGTGCTTTTCACCTTTCCCTCACGGTACTGGTGCACTATCGGTCACTAGGGAGTATTTAGCCTTGGGAGATGGTCCTCCCTGCTTCCGACGGGATTTCCCGTGTCCCGCCGTACTCAGGATCCGCTCGGGAGGGAACGAAGTTTCGACTACAGGGCTGTCACCTTCTCTGGCCGGCCGTTCCAGACCGGTTCGTCTACCCCGTTCCTTTCTCACTCCCACAATGAGCGGTCCTACAACCCCAAGAGGCACGCCTCTTGGTTTGGGCTGTTCCCGTTTCGCTCGCCGCTACTCAGGGAATCGCGTTTGCTTTCTTCTCCTCCGGGTACTAAGATGTTTCAGTTCCCCGGGTGTGCCCTCCATGCCCTATGGATTCAGGCATGGATACTGCCCCATTACGGACAGTGGGTTCCCCCATTCGGACATCTCCGGATCAACGCTTGCTTACAGCTCCCCGGAGCGTTTCGGCGTTTGCCCCGTCCTTCATCGGCTCCTAGTGCCAAGGCATCCACCGTGCGCCCTTTCTAGCTTAACCTACAGCGCTCTCGGCTTCTTCCTTGCTGTCTAGCGTCGGCGCCTGGCTCTCTTCTGCCAAATAACCTTCCCCCTCGGGGTGCCAGCACCCCTCTGGGTGAAGAACATTTGGCTTCGAGAGCCGATCGCGGCGCCTCCGCTTTTCTTTCCGGTTATCTAGTTTTCAAGGAACGATTTTTGTCATTGAGAGAACATGACTCGTTCCCTCAAAACTGAACGAAACAGAAGCGCGATTTGTTAATGGTTGGCCATTGCGGCCTCCGCTTTTCGAATTGTCTAGCTCCGGCTCGCCGCCGCTCGGGGTCAAATAACCTTCGC
Source organism: Geobacillus sp. Sah69 (assembly GCF_001414205.1). NCBI lineage: Bacteria > Bacillati > Bacillota > Bacilli > Caryophanales > Anoxybacillaceae > Geobacillus > Geobacillus sp. Sah69. The sequence goes on from NZ_LLKS01000042.1 coordinate 8,913, forward strand.
CTTCCGGGTGCAAGCACCCTTGCAGGCGAAGAACATTTGCCCATCGCGGCGACCCGCGAGCCTCCGCTTTTCGTCCTTAGAAAGGAGGTGATCCAGCCGCACCTTCCGGTACGGCTACCTTGTTACGACTTCACCCCAATCACTTGCCCCACCTTCGGCGGCTGGCTCCCTTGCGGGTTACCTCACCGACTTCGGGTGTTGCAAGCTCTCGTGGTGTGACGGGCGGTGTGTACAAGGCCCGGGAACGTATTCACCGCGGCATGCTGATCCGCGATTACTAGCGATTCCGGCTTCATGCAGGCGAGTTGCAGCCTGCAATCCGAACTGAGAGCGGCTTTTTGGGATTCGCTCCCCCTCGCGGGTTCGCAGCCCTTTGTACCGCCCATTGTAGCACGTGTGTAGCCCAGGTCATAAGGGGCATGATGATTTGACGTCATCCCCACCTTCCTCCGACTTGTCGCCGGCAGTCCCTCTAGAGTGCCCAACCGAATGCTGGCAACTAGAGGCGAGGGTTGCGCTCGTTGCGGGACTTAACCCAACATCTCACGACACGAGCTGACGACAACCATGCACCACCTGTCACCCTGTCCCCCCGAAGGGGGAACGCCCAATCTCTTGGGTTGTCAGGGGATGTCAAGACCTGGTAAGGTTCTTCGCGTTGCTTCGAATTAAACCACATGCTCCACCGCTTGTGCGGGCCCCCGTCAATTCCTTTGAGTTTCAGCCTTGCGGCCGTACTCCCCAGGCGGAGTGCTTATCGCGTTAGCTGCAGCACTAAAGGGTGTGACCCCTCTAACACTTAGCACTCATCGTTTACGGCGTGGACTACCAGGGTATCTAATCCTGTTTGCTCCCCACGCTTTCGCGCCTCAGCGTCAGGTGCAGGCCAGAGAGCCGCCTTCGCCACTGGTGTTCCTCCACATCTCTACGCATTTCACCGCTACACGTGGAATTCCGCTCTCCTCTCCTGCCCTCAAGTCCCCCAGTTTCCAATGACCCTCCACGGTTGAGCCGTGGGCTTTCACATCAGACTTAAGAGACCGCCTGCGCGCGCTTTACGCCCAATAATTCCGGACAACGCTCGCCCCCTACGTATTACCGCGGCTGCTGGCACGTAGTTAGCCGGGGCTTTCTCGTGAGGTACCGTCACCGCGCCGCCCTCTTCGAACGGCGCTCCTTCGTCCCTCACAACAGAGCTTTACGACCCGAAGGCCTTCTTCGCTCACGCGGCGTCGCTCCGTCAGGCTTTCGCCCATTGCGGAAGATTCCCTACTGCTGCCTCCCGTAGGAGTCTGGGCCGTGTCTCAGTCCCAGTGTGGCCGGTCACCCTCTCAGGCCGGCTACGCATCGTCGCCTTGGTGAGCCGTTACCTCACCAACTAGCTAATGCGCCGCGGGCCCATCCGCAAGTGACAGCCCAAAGGCCGCCTTTCAACCGAAGACCATGCGGTCTTCGGTGTTATCCGGTATTAGCTCCGGTTTCCCGGAGTTATCCCGGTCTTGCGGGCAGGTTGCCCACGTGTTACTCACCCGTCCGCCGCTGACCGAACAAGAGCAAGCCCTCGTTCGGTCCGCTCGACTTGCATGTATTAGGCACGCCGCCAGCGTTCGTCCTGAGCCAGGATCAAACTCTCCAAAGAAAGTTGATTGGCTTTTGCTTCGGCCCATGCGGACCTCCGCTTTTCGTATTGTCCAGCTTCGATCCGCCGCCGCTCGGGGTCAAATAACCTTCACCTTCCGGGTGCAAGCATCCTTGCAGGCGAAGAACATTTGCCCATCGCGGCGACCCGCGGACCTCCGCTTTTCGTCGCGCTTCGTTTCGTTCAGTTTTCAAGGAACGATAATGGAGCCTATCGGGATCGAACCGATGACCTCCTGCGTGCAAAGCAGGCGCTCTCCCAGCTGAGCTAAGGCCCCATGCGGACGCTATCGGGAAGACAGGATTTGAACCTGCGACCCCATGGTCCCAAACCATGTGCTCTGCCAAGCTGAGCTACTTCCCGCTAACGCGCTCGAGAGGATTCGAACCCCTAACCTTCTGATCCGTAGTCAGATGCTCTATCCAATTGAGCTACGAGCGCAAGTGCCGAGGGCCGGACTCGAACCGGCACGGTAGTTACCTACCCCAGGATTTTAAGTCCTGTGCGTCTGCCAATTCCGCCACCCCGGCTAATAGGAAAATAAATGGAGCGGAAGACGGGACTCGAACCCGCGACCCCCACCTTGGCAAGGTGGTGTTCTACCACTGAACTACTTCCGCCCAAATCATTATGCGGGTGAAGGGACTCGAACCCCCACGCCCGTAAAGGGCACTAGACCCTGAATCTAGCGCGTCTGCCAATTCCGCCACACCCGCAAATATATAGTTGGTAGTGAGCCATGGAGGACTCGAACCTCCGACCCTCTGATTAAAAGTCAGATGCTCTACCTACTGAGCTAATGGCTCATGGTTGGGTATACACTCACAGCGAACGATGTCCCTTCCTCTGCTAGCGTATTCGAAGATGCAAGATGCGTCGGGACAACTCGCAGCAAACTCGATGATGCAACGCTCGTTGCTCTACCTACTGAGCTAATGGCTCATGGTTGGGTATACACTCTAAGCTTCATTTCACTCTACCTGCCCCTTCCTCTACAAGCTTATTCGAAGAAGTCAAGTGCGTCGGGGCAACTCGCAGCGAACTCGAAGATGCAACGCTCGTTACTGAGCTAATGGCTCATGGTATATAAATGGTGGAGGATGACGGGATCGAACCGCCGACCCCTTGCTTGTAAGGCAAGTGCTCTCCCAGCTGAGCTAATCCTCCACGCTGTTGCCTAGCGACGACCTACTCTCGCAGGGGCGCTGGCCCCAACTACCATCGGCGCTGGAGGGCTTAACTTCCGTGTTCGGGATGGGAACGGGTGTTTCCCCTCCGCTATCATCACTAGGCAGTCAACAGAACAGACAAGTTATATTATAATCAAATTTGTTTGCTTGTCAATATCCTTTTGTTCGTCATTATTGACGTCTCACGTGCTATCATAATATAACACACTGAAGAAAGCTTGTCAACTCATTTCGTTTTTTGTTTTGTTCTCAAAAACAACATTGCTCATTATATACATTCTATGACTAAAAGTCAATCGTCGAACGAAAATTAGCGTTGGTACGTGTTATAGGCAAATGCGAGTGGTGTATGATGCAAATATGATTTGCCAAGACGATAGTAATGATCAACGATTTTCCGGTTTAGATCTTTCCATTTGTCTAGGACGGGCGGCAAATTGAGAAACTTTGCAACACTATAACTTCGTTCCTTTCGATTTCTCAAAAACCAAACGAATCCGTTGTTTTTCACCGGCCTTCTTAGGGGCTGGCAGCAGCCGGCTTTTTCTTGAATCGAGTTCTCATAACAAACTGTCCCCTGCCGTTGTTCGCAACAGGGGACGATCGTGGTTATTTATGGCGCATTTGCGGGAAGAGCAATACATCGCGAATGGACGGTGAATTGGTCAAAAGCATGACTAACCGGTCGACCCCGATCCCGAGTCCGCCCGTCGGCGGCATGCCGTATTCGAGCGCTTCGAGGAAATCTTCGTCCATTTCGTGCGCTTCATCGTTTCCTTGTTCGCGCTCCTTCAGCTGCTCCTCAAACCGTTGACGCTGATCGATCGGGTCGTTTAGTTCCGTAAAGGCGTTCGCATGTTCGCGCCCGACGATGAACAGCTCAAACCGATCGGTAAAGCGCGGGTCGTCTGGGTTTTTCTTGGCTAATGGCGAGATTTCGACCGGGTGGCCGTAAATGAACGTCGGCTGGATCAGTTTATCCTCTACTTTTTGTTCAAAAAATTCATTGACGATATGGCCGAACGTCATGTGCGGCGCGACTTCGACACCGTGTTCTTTGGCCAGCTCCCGCGCCTCTTCGTCGCTCATCTGCCGCCAGAAATCGACGCCGACATATTCCTTGATCGCATCGACCATATGGAGGCGCCGCCATTCAGGCGTCAAGTCGACAAGATGTTCGCCGTACTGGATTTTTGTTGTGCCAAGCACTTCCGTGGCAATATGAGCGATCAAGTTCTCCGTTAATTTCATGATATCGCGGAAGTCGGCATACGCCTCGTACAATTCGAGCATCGTAAACTCCGGGTTATGGCGGGTGGAAATGCCTTCATTCCGGAAAACGCGCCCGATTTCATACACTTTTTCCAAGCCGCCGACGATGAGCCGTTTCAAATGCAGCTCGATGGCGATCCGCATATACAGCGTCATATCGAGCGCATTATGATGCGTAATGAACGGGCGCGCCGCCGCACCGCCTGCTACGGCGTGCATCATCGGTGTTTCGACTTCTAAGTAGCCATGGCTGTCAAGATAGCGACGCATCGATTGAATAATGAGACTGCGGGTGATGAACGTCTTTTTGCTCTCCGGATTCATAATTAAATCGAGGTAGCGTTGGCGGTAGCGCTGCTCGATATCTTTTAAGCCGTGGTATTTTTCCGGCAGCGGACGCAGCGCTTTTGTTAAAAATTCATACGACGATACTTTGATCGAAAGTTCGCCGACCTTTGTTTTAAACATCGTGCCGCGCACGCCGACGATGTCGCCGAGGTCGGAGATTTTAAACAGCTCGTATTGCTGTTCGCCAACATCGTCTTGGCGGACGTAAATTTGAATTTGTCCCGTCACGTCCTGGATGTGAGCAAAGCCCGCTTTTCCCTTGCCTCTCTTTGTCATGATGCGGCCGGCGACGGCGACTTCGATTTGTTGCTCTTCGAGTTCCTCTTTTGACAAATCTCCGTACAGTTCAAACAGCTCTTCCGCTTTATGCGTGCGCTCGAACCGTTTGCCAAACGGATCGACACCCAATTCCTCAATTTTTTTCAGCTTTTCCCTGCGGACGCGCAGTTGGTCGTTCAATTCTTCATGGCTCATACCTCATTCACTCCATTTAGCGATTTTTTACGAAAAATACTGCCAGCACCCGCTGGCAGTCTTCCGCTGCATGAACGTCATCTCCGTTGTGTGAACTACCCGCTACCTACGCTTCGCTTAGAGGTGAAGGCTTCAAGCGACTTGTGCGTGTTCGCCGAACGGTAAGCCACACACCAGAACCCTTTACGCTTCCCTTCGTTCCGAAGGTGTCCGTTCTAGCCATATTCTATCCTATTCGTTGGCTAACGCCAACCAACATTCATCTCCCACTTACTCACTGGGTTACACCCTTCGCGTTCCTTGAGGTGGGAGACTTCTTTCGGAAATCCGTTAAACGGCTTCGGCGTTCGCCGCCCGGCTTTCCGCTTCTTCGGCGACTTGAAGCAAGAGCGCGGCCAATTCGTCCCGCGTCTCGCACTCGTTGATGGCGTTGCGGATTTTCGCCGCCCCGCGGATGCCTTTTAAATACCAAGCCGCGTGCTTGCGCATTTCTTTCACCGCAATGTACTCGCCTTTAAGGGCGATCAGACGGTCCAAGTGCAGCAGGCAGACATCGATTTTTTCCCTTGGGGTCGGTTCGGGAATGAGCTCCCCTGTTTCTAAATAGCGGACCGTGCGATAGATTATCCACGGGTTGCCGAGCGCCGCCCGCCCGATCATCACGCCGTCAACCCCAGTTTCTTCGAGCATCCGCTTGGCATCCTGCGGCGTTTTGACATCACCGTTTCCGATGACTGGAATGTTGACGGCCTCTTTGACTTGCTTAATGATGTCCCAATTCGCCTTCCCTTCATACATTTGCACCCTTGTCCGTCCATGGACGGCGACGGCTTTGCCGCCGGCGCGTTCGACCGCTTGGGCGTTTTCAACAGCGTAAATATGTTGGTCATCCCAACCGATTCGCATCTTGACCGTGACGGGTTTTTCGACGGCGTCGACAATGGCGGCGACGACATCGTAAATTTTGTTCGGGTCGAGGAGCCATTTCGCTCCGGCATCGCAATTCGTAATTTTCGGCACTGGGCAGCCCATGTTGATGTCGATAATATCGGCATTTGTATTTTTGTCGACAAATTTCGCTGCTTTGACAAGTGTTTCCTTTTCACCGCCGAAAATTTGCAAGCTGAGCGGCTTTTCGCGTTCGTCGATATAGAGCATATTTAACGTCTTTTCATTGTTGTATACGATTCCTTTATCGCTCACCATCTCTGCGCATACAAGACCGGCGCCGAACTCCTTTACGGTCAGGCGGAAAGCCGAATTGCACACGCCTGCCATCGGCGCAAGGACGACACGGTTTTGAATTTCCACATCACCAATGCGAAACATAAAAACGCCTCCTTTCTACCTGTTTGATTCGAACTTTGGCGGTTCCAGCTCCTCAACCGATACGTTCAGCCGCTCGGCGATCTGTCCGACAAGCGTGTCGGACGGCATCCGGTTCCCCCGTTCAATTTCGCCGAGAATCGAAACGGAAATGCCGAGTTCCTTGGCCAACTTTTCTTGTGTATATCCTTTCAGCTTTCGAAAAGCGCGAATACGTCTTCCCCATCTTTCTGCTTCCATACACGAACTCCTTTTTTGTCGGGTAGTCGGTCAATAATGTCTGCTAACGGTTCCGAAACGTTCGGTATTGTCAAATGGGAATTGATCTCGAGCAACGGGATTAAAACAAACGCCCGCTCCGCCATGCGCGGATGCGGAATGACAAGTCGCTCTGTCTCAATATTTTCATGATTGTACAACAAAATGTCAAGGTCTAACGTGCGCGGCCCCCAGCGAGTTTCCCTTTTCCTGCCAAATTCCTGTTCGATTTGTTGCGTCACGTCAAACAAAGCAAATGGCGACAAAGCGGTCGCCACCTCAATCACCATGTTTAAAAACTTGTCTTGGTTGACGTAACCGACCGGGTCGGTTTCATAGATGGACGAACCCGATGTGACAAAAATTCCCTTATGGCGATGAAGCGCCGCGACGGCTGAACGCAAATAGTACGCACGATCTCCAAGGTTGGAACCTAAAGCAATATACGCAATGTTTTCCATCTTACCGCCCCCTGTAGATTTCAACGGCGACATGCTGATAATGGCCGCGAATGGGCGGATTCGGCTTGATTACTTTCACCGTGCACCGCTGAACGGCGGGGAAAGCGGCAAGCAGCTCATCCGCGATCGCCTCGGCAACCGCTTCGATCAAGGCGAGCGTCCTCTCTTCCACGATCGTCCGACAGCGCTCGTATACTTCCGCATAGTTCACCGTATGCTCGAGACGGTCGCTCCGGCCGGCTGGACGCAAGTCGAGCTCAAGGGCCACATCGACCAAAAACCGCTGGCCGAGGACGTTTTCTTCTCGGAGCACTCCGTGATAACCGTAAAATTCCATACCTTGAATATAAATTTTATCGATGGCCGCTCTCTCCTTTCCCGAGCATCGCATCCATCATTTTCGCCATGCGGGCGATCGGCAATACGTCATGGACGCGGACGATATGCGCCCCCTTCACGATGCCAAGGCAAACCGTCGCCCCCGTTCCTTCGACCCGCTCCTCAACCGGCACATCGAGCACATGGCCGATAAACCGTTTGCGCGATGTGCCAAGCAAAAGTGGGTATCCCAAAGCAGCAAACTCATCGAGACGCCGCATCACTTCCAGGTTATGTTCAACCGTTTTGGCAAATCCGATCCCCGGATCTACAATAATGTTTTCCTCTTTTACTCCCGCCTGTTTGACAATACGGATGCTCTCCTTCAAGTCGGCGATCATGTCGGAAATGAGATCGCGGTATGCCATATCGTGACGGTTGTGCATTAAAATGATCGGCACTCCGTACGAAGCGGCGACGTGGGCCATATCCGGATCGGCTTTGGCGCCCCAAACGTCGTTGATGATATGCGCTCCCGCTTCAATGGCCTGCCTTGCGACCTCGGCTTTATACGTGTCGACGGAAATCGGCACGTCCACCGCATCGGCGATCGCTTTGACTGCCGGAATGACGCGCTGTAGCTCTTCATCAAGCGGCACTGGATCCGCCCCCGGACGAGTTGATTCACCGCCGATGTCAATGATGTCGGCTCCTTCCGCCACGAGCCGTTTCGCATGCTCGACCGCTTTTTCCACTTCATAAAACCGGCCGCCGTCGGAAAACGAGTCAGGCGTCACATTGACAATGCCCATGATCAACGTTTTTTGGCGCAAATCCAGCTCATGTCCGCGGCATTTTAATACAAAGGAACGCGTCATCGTTGCCATCATTCGTTCATCCTTTCTTTCAGTTCGTTCCTCGTCCATAATGTATCGGTAAAGCGGCGGTAATGATGTTGCAGCGCACAGGTCACCGGGCCATGTTTTCCGCTATAAGAGCGGCGGCCGATGCGGTGAAGCGGCACAATTTCCTGCAGTGAATTCGTAATAAAGACCTCATCAGCCTCCTGCAAATGGGACAGGGGATACGCTCCCTCTTTAATCGGGATATGAAGCCGTTCGAGCAAGGCGATGACGAACTGCCTCGTAACGCCGTTTAATATGCCAACAGACGGCGCCGGGGTGTAGACAACGCCGTCCTTGACCCAAAAAATATTCGAAACGATTCCCTCGGCTACTTGCCCGTCCCGATTTAAAAAAATGCCTTCCACATCCACACGGCGGCCAAGCTCCCACTTTCCAATTATATTGTTTAAATAATGATGCGATTTTAACCGTTCATCGCCTTCAGGGCTGTTCCGCCTCGTTGTTAAAACGACCCCTTCTTTCCCTTCTGGAGGGGCGGATGGCGGCAGCGGCTTCATATAGACGATCACCGTTGGATGGCTATACTGCTCCATCGACAAGCCAAGACCGCCAACCCCAGCCGAGACGTTGAAACGTACATAGGCGTCCTGAAGACCATTGGCCCTGAGCAACCGCTCGATGATCCCGAGCGCCTCCGCACGGCTTACCTGCTTTTGGATGCGCAACTCGGAAAGCCCGCGATTTAGCCGCGCTAAATGATCGTCAAGCAAAAACGGATGTCCCTCATACGTGCGGAACGTCTCAAACAAGCCGATCCCGTATAAAAAACCGTGGTCAAACGCCGAAACCCTCGCCTCCTCATACGGGACAATCTCCCCATTGACATACACATACATATGCCCATCACGCCTTTTTGTACGTATCAATAAAATTTTTCAGCAGCTGCATCCCATGGCTGGTCATAATCGACTCCGGGTGGAACTGTACTCCTTCGATTGGCAATGTTTTATGGCGAATGGCCATCACTTCGTCTTCGTCCGTCCAAGCCGACACGATGAAACAGTCTGGAAGCGTCTCTTTCTCAACGATAAGGGAATGGTAGCGCGTCGCTGTAAACGGGCTTGGCACGCCGCGGAAAATCGTTTCCCCGTCATGGTAAACGGACGACGTTTTCCCGTGCATCAGCCTTAGGGCACGGATGACGCGGCCGCCAAACGCCTGGGCGATCGCCTGATGGCCGAGGCAGACGCCAAAAATCGGGATGCGGCCGGCGAAGCGATCGATAACGGCCAAGCTGATTCCCGCCTCATTCGGTGTACATGGGCCGGGGGAAATCATGATAAAATCGGGATGAAGCCGCTCAATCTCGTCCACCGTAATTTCGTCGTTCCGCTTTACGAGCAGCTCTTCGCCTAAAACCCCTAAATATTGCACCAAATTGTACGTAAACGAATCATAGTTATCGATCATGACGATCATCCTTCTCACCTCATGCTCTGAAATAAAGTCTCTGCTTCGCTCAGCTCTTTCGCCTTCCAGAGGGCAGCGGCTTTTTTCAAACATTCTTTGTACTCGTGCTCCGGGTTGGAATCGATGACAATGCCTGAGCCTGCTTGCACATGGGCCAGCCCGTTTTTCACAACCATCGTGCGGATGGCGATGTTTAGCTCCATATTCCCTTGAAAATCGATCCAGCCGATCGAACCGGTGTACAAACCGCGGCGAACCGGCTCCAATTCTTCGATGATTTCCATCGTCCGCACTTTCGGAGCGCCGGTGATCGTTCCGCCGGGAAACATCGCACGAATAACAGAAAACGCATCATGTTCCGGAGCCATGATGCCGGATACGTGGGAAACAATATGCATCACATGCGAATACTTTTCCACCGTCATCCACTCATCGACACGCACCGTCCCATAGACACAGACACGCCCAAGGTCATTCCGCTCAAGATCAACGAGCATGGCGTGCTCGGCCCGCTCTTTTTCGCTGGCTAGCAGTTTGCGGGCGATTTGCCCGTCTTCCGCTTCCGTGCGTCCGCGCGAGCGGGTTCCGGCTATCGGGCGTGTTTCCAGCCGTTCTCCCTGCTTGCGGACGAGCAGCTCCGGCGAACCGCTGACAATTTGACATTCAGGGGTATGCACATACGCCATGTACGGCGACGGGTTAATGGTCCGCAGTTGTTTGTACACAGCGAACGGGTGGGTCAACAGCGGACGGGACTGGCGCACCGACAAATTAACTTGGAACACATCGCCCGCTGCAATATAATGTTGAACGCGGCGGACCGCTTCCATAAACTGCTCCTTTGTCATGGAAACCGATGGACAAGCCGATGAGACAACGGACGGCCAAACCGGCGGGCTGCTTCGCTCTTCAAGCCACAGCCGTTCATACATCTCCAACCGCCGCTCCGCTTCTCCTTCTTCCCCTTCATCTGCATAAGCGAGCAAATGAAGGCGATCGGTTTGATGATCGTAAATCGCCACATCGTCAAATACAAAAAACTGCATAGACGGTAGCTGCAAATCATCTACAGCCAACGATGGAAGCCGTTCGATATAACGAGCGGCGTCATAGCTGATATAGCCGACCAACCCGCCTTGGCACGGGAGCGGCTCCCCCTCCCCCGGCGCCACACGTTGTGAAAACCATTGCTGCAGCAACTCGAGCGGTGGCCCGTTCAGCACCGTTTCTTTTCCACGATAGATAATGGACAGCTGATGCCCGGCGGCACGAATGATCCCGCTCGGATTGAGGCCGATGATGCTGTATCTTCCCCCTTGTCCGCTCTCCAGCAACACGTGGTGCCGCCGGCCGTATGCCAGTTGCTCATACTGATAAAACCAATCCCGCCCGCTGTAATGAATGGTCCGCTTCAGCCGCCTTCGTCTTTGTTTCATCACAGCCAACCCCTTTACGACGCTCATCATTATCCTTATTGTACAATGAGTCGGCGCTCATATCACCCATAAACATAAAAAAGTTCGACAGGGTCACCCCTGCCGAAAGTAAAGCTGCTTAGTCTTCGAATTGGTAAAGCGGCGTGCTCAAATAGCGCTCCCCATTGCTCGGGATGATGGCAAGCACTTTTTTTCCTTTGCCGAGCTCTTTCGCCACCTTCAACGCCGCATGAATGGCAGCGCCGGACGAAATGCCGCCAAGGATGCCTTCTTCGCGGGCGGCGCGGCGGGCAGCCGCAAACGCTTCGTCGGTTGTGACGGTAATGACTTCATCGTAAATGCTTGTATCCAAAATATCTGGGATAAATCCGGCTCCGATTCCTTGAATTTTATGCGGGCCCGGTTTGCCGCCCGACAAGACCGGCGAATCAGCCGGCTCAACCGCATAAATTTTAATGTTTGGATACGCTTCACGCAACACTTTGCCGGCGCCTGTGATCGTTCCGCCCGTCCCGATGCCGGCCACAAACGCATCAAGCTGGTCGCCCATTTGTTCGACGATTTCTTTGCCCGTTGTCAAACGATGAATTTCCGGGTTGGCTTCGTTTTTGAATTGCTGCGGCATAAAATAGCCATGCTCGCGAGCGAGCTCTTCCGCTTTTTCGATCGCACCACGCATTCCTTGAGCGCCCGGCGTGAGCACCAGCTCAGCTCCATACGCCCGCAACAGGTTGCGGCGCTCTAAGCTCATCGTATCCGGCATGACCAACACTGCTTTGTATCCTTTCGCCGCCGCGACCATTGCCAGCCCGATTCCGGTGTTGCCGCTTGTCGGTTCGACGATCGTATCGCCTGGCTTCAGTTTTCCTTCTTTTTCCGCCGCCTCAATCATTGCCAATGCAATCCGGTCTTTGACGCTGCTGCCCGGGTTCATGAACTCCAATTTTACATAAACATCAGCGCTGTCCTCATCGACGATACGATTTAGTTTCACGGCTGGTGTATCGCCGATCAGTTCCGTTACAGAATTGACTGTGCGTGCCATGGTTCCACCCCTAATCCCGATTAATTTTATCGAATTTATCTCCAATGTATCAGCTATTAGTGAAATTGTCAATCATTTTCGCGTTTTCACCGTTTTTCGGCAAGTTGCTTCAGCTGTTCGAGCTCTTCTTTCGCAAAATGGTATGTTTCATTGCAAAAATGGCATGACGCTTCCGCCTGCCCTTCCTTGTCGATGATATCTTGAATCTCCCCTGGCCCCAGGCTGATGAGCGCATCCGCGATCCGCTCGCGCGAACAGCGGCAGACAAATGACACCGGCATCGTCTCCAACACCCGGACGCCGCCGCCTAATTGTTCCAATATTTGCTCCGGTGTTAGGCCGTTTTCAATCATGCGCGACACAGGCGGAATTTGTTTCAACCGCTCCTCAATGCGGCTGATCGTTTGTTCTTCCGTTCCAGGCATCAATTGAATGATAAACCCTCCCGCGGCCCGGATCGTGTAATCGGGGTTGACGAGCACGCCGACGCCGACGGACGACGGGATTTGCTCGGAAGAAGCGAAATAATAGGTGAAATCCTCACCGAGCTCCCCCGAGATGATCGGCACTTGACCGGTGAAAAAGTCGCGCAGCCCGAGGTCTTTGACGACCGTCAGCATCCCGTTTTTGCCGACCGCCCGCGCGACATCGAGTTTCCCGTGTTCATTCAGCTCGAAATGCACGTGCGGATTGGTCACATAGCCGCGCACTTCCCCTTTGGCATTGCTGTCGATTAAAATCGTGCCGATCGGCCCGCCGCCATCAATTTTGATGGTCAACGTTTCATCCCCTTTTAACATTGCTCCCATCATAACGCCGGCCGTCAGCGCCCGTCCGAGCGCCGCCGAGGCGGTCGGCCACGTTTGATGGCGGCGCTGCGCTTCCGCCACCGTCTCCGTCGTCCTTGCCGCATACGCCCTCACCTGTCCGTCATAGGCGAGCGCTTTGACTAAGTAATCTCCCATCTTCACCAAACCCTTCATCCTTTTTTCTCGGTGTTTTTCTCGTACAACAATTTTAAGCCTGTCAGCGTCAAAAACGGATCCACGACATCGATCACATCCGATTCGCCGGCAATGAGAGGCGCAAGGCCGCCAGTGGCGATGACTTTCGGCGGAACTTTGCTTTTCGCCTTCATGCGCGACACGATGCCTTCCACTTGTCCAACATATCCGTATAAAATGCCGGCCTGCATGGCGCTGACTGTATTTTTGCCGATGATATCGTCCGGACGGGCGATTTCAATGCGCGGCAATTTTGCTGCCCGCGCAAACAGCGCCTCCGTCGAAATCATAATTCCCGGGGCAATAGCCCCTCCCATATATTGTTTATGTTCGTTAATATAACAATACGTGGTCGCCGTGCCAAAATCGACAATAATGAGCGGGCTGCCGTACAAATGGATGCCCGCGACCGCATTGACGATCCGGTCGGCGCCCACTTCGCGCGGATTATCGTATTTAATGTCCAGCCCGGTTTTAATGCCCGGTCCGACAACGAGCGGCTTTACGTGGAAATATTTTAAGCACATGCGTTCAAGGGCAAACATAATCGGCGGCACAACCGAAGAAATGATGATGCCGCGGATGTCGGAAAACTGCAAGCCGACATGGCTCAAGAGCGCCTTGATGGTCATGCCATACTCGTCTTCCGTTTTCGCCCGGCTCGTCTCGATGCGCCAATGGTGTTTTAATTCATCGCCGTCATAAACCCCCAACACGGTATTGGTGTTGCCGACGTCCAACACAAAAATCATGGCCTCATTCCCCACTTTTCTTCAATAAGTTCCTTTCTCTATCATATCATACTTGATTTTCCCGCGGAAAAAACAGCGCCAACCTACGGGGCCGCGGCTAAAAAAAAGATGCCTCTGAATAGAGACATCGATTACTCCTCTTTCTTTTGAATATTGATTTTCACGTCGATGTCGCCCTTGCCTGCTTCATCGCGGCCTTTGCGGTCGGGCGGCAGCGTGCCGTGCTCAAATAAATGTTTAATTTGTTCCGCATCAAGCGTTTCGACTTCCAACAGCGTTGTGGCGATTAGATCCAGTTTGTCACGGTGCTGCGTTAAAATCTGCTTCGCCTTTTCGTAGCACTCTTTAATGATGCGCTGGATTTCCAAGTCAATTTCGTAAGCAATTTTATCGCTGTAATTTTGCTCATTATGCAAGTCGCGTCCTAAAAACACTTGCCCGCTCGGTTGGCCGAATTGCAGCGGACCAAGCTTTTCGCTCATGCCGAACTCCGTCACCATCCGGCGCGCGATGTTTGTCGCCCGCTGAAAATCGTTGTGGGCCCCCGTGCTCACTTCGTTGAACACGATTTCCTCGGCGACGCGCCCGCCGAGCAGGCCGGTGATTTTATCCATTAATTCGGCTTTCGTCATAAAGTACCGGTCTTCTTTCGGCAGCATGACCGCATAGCCTCCGGCTTGGCCGCGCGGAACGATCGTCACTTTATGCACCATTTCCGCGTCGGCAAGCACCATGCCGATGACCGTATGCCCAGCTTCGTGAAACGCGACGATCCGCCGCTCTTTTTCCGAAATGACGCGGCTTTTTTTCGCCGGTCCGGCAATGACGCGGTCGGTCGCCTCGTCGATGTCGCTCATGTCGATTTTCTTTTTGTTGCGGCGCGCTGCAACGAGCGCCGCTTCGTTCAACAAGTTTTCCAAATCGGCGCCGGAAAATCCCGGCGTGCGCATGGCGATCGCCTTCAAATCAACCGACTCATCGAGCGGCTTGTTGCGGGCATGCACGCGCAACACCGCTTCGCGCCCTTTCACATCCGGCCGGTCGACGGTAATCTGCCGGTCGAAGCGGCCCGGGCGCAACAGCGCCGGGTCTAAAATGTCCGGCCGGTTTGTTGCCGCAATAATAATGATGCCTTCATTGCCGTTAAAACCGTCCATTTCCACAAGCAGCTGGTTGAGCGTCTGCTCCCTCTCATCGTGGCCGCCGCCAAGGCCGGCGCCGCGCTGGCGGCCGACGGCGTCAATCTCGTCGATGAAAATGATGCACGGTGCGTTCTTTTTCGCTGTTTCAAACAAGTCGCGCACGCGCGAAGCGCCAACCCCAACGAACATTTCTACGAAATCCGACCCGCTGATCGAGAAAAACGGCACGCCCGCTTCCCCGGCAACCGCGCGCGCCAACAACGTTTTCCCGGTCCCCGGCGGCCCGACAAGCAACACCCCTTTTGGAATGCGGGCGCCGAGTTCGGCGAATTTGCGCGGATCTTTCAAAAACTCAACAATTTCCACGAGCTCTTCTTTTTCCTCGTCCGCTCCAGCCACATCGCGAAAACGGACCTTCCGCTTGTCATCCGTATACAGCCGCGCCCGGCTTTTGCCGAAATTCATCACCCGGCTGCCGCCGCCCTGTGCCTGGTTCAAAAGGAAGAAGAACAAAATAAAAATAATAACAAATGGGATGATGGAAGTGAAAAACGTCACCCATCCGCTCGTTTCATCCGCAGGCACAACTTCCACCCGCGTCCGCGCCGCCGCCGCATCGATGCGGTCAAGCACTTTGTCACTGTTCATGACGTAGGTGGAAAAGTACTGCCCTTCGCTATATGTTTTCAACTGGCCTTTGATTTCATATACGCCGCGCTCCGGCTTAATGGAAAACGACTCAACGTCCCCGTTTTCCAGATGAGTGATAAACGCATCGTACGTCATCGGCTCAGTTCGCTGGTTCGTGCCGTTAAAAAAGCTGACGACGCCGATCACGACGAGGAAAATCAGCAAATAAAAGATGGTGTTGCGGAAAATCCGGTTCATTTCTTGCCTCCTCCCATATGAAACACACTATACTCAATACTAGCATAGAAATTTGCTTAAATACAAACAATTCGGCCGGTGCACGACAATCGCTTCACTTTTGGTACACTTCTGGCTTTAAGACGCCGATAAACGGGAGGTTGCGGTATTTTTCAGCATAATCGAGGCCATAGCCGACAACGAATTCGTCGGGGACGGTAAATCCAGTGTAATCAGCCTGAATATCCGCCTTCCGGCCCGACGGCTTGTCAAGGAGGGTGACGATTTTAATCGAATTCGCTTTCCGGTAGCGGAACAAATCCACCAAATAACTGAGCGTCAATCCGCTGTCGATAATGTCTTCAATGATCAAAATGTCGCGGCCCTCAACCGATGTATTTAAGTCTTTGACAATTTTCACTTCACCGGATGAAACAGTCGCATTGCCGTAGCTTGACACATCCATAAAATCCATTTCCAAGTATGTATCGATATGTTTGAGCAAATCGGCCATAAACGGCATCGCCCCTTTGAGGACGCCGACGGCGAGCGGAAAACGCCCCTCATACTCTTTCGTCAACAAGCCGCCGAGTTCTTTGACTTTCGCCTGAATTTCCTCCTCAGTGATCAACACTTTTTGAATATCGTCTTTCATTCCCATCTTTTTTCCTCCTAGCTGTTCATCGCCTCATAATGGAGCAGGATATAACGGGCTTGCCCGCGGTCTTCGGCTTCAAAAGCCGATTTTTTCAGCCCTGGCACCCAGAGAATGCGGCCGTCGGCATCTTCGACGATCGGCCAGCCATCCCTTTCCGTCCGCGGAACTTTGGCTTCAATGAAAATCTCTTTAATTTTTTTCGTGCCTCCCGTCCCTTTCAGCACCATCCGGTCGCCCTCGCGGCGCGTCCGCACGCGAAGCGGAAGGGACACCGCATCGGGGTCAACCACAAACGAATCGTTTCCCAGCCGTCCCTTCGGATAGTGTTCCCTAAATTCACTCACGATTGCACCACCGGTTGGGAGGGGCAATAGCGCTGGAACCGGCAAGTCAAGCTGATAGCTTGGAGCGCCGCTTTGGACGCCAAACGTAAACAAACAGCGGTCATACGAGCGGATCGCTTTGAGCCCTTTTGGCAAATCAATTTGTCCGGAAGGGCGGGCGCGTTCGCAAAGCATCAGTATATGACCGATATGTACAAAAGTCAACGCCGCCGGAACGGCGTCGTAAAGGCGAAGCAGCAAAAGCTGCAACACCCGACGCTGCAACGGCCGAGGCAATGCGAGAAACGGGCGGAGATGCAACACAACTTCATTATATTGTTTTTCCATTACTTTATTCAGCGCGTCGATTGCTAATTCCTCCAAGAACTTCTCATCTTCCGCCATCATTTCACTATATTGTTGAAATCGCTCATGCAAGCGCGGATTTTCCTGTTTCAGCAACGGAATAATATAGCGGCGGAACCGGTTGCGCGTGTAGTCGTCTTTTTCGTTACTTGGGTCGCGGCGCGGGGCGAGCCCTGCCTTTTCGCAATACTCCTCGATGTCCGCCCGGCTGACGGCTAAAAACGGGCGGATGAGATACCCGCCGTGAAACGGCCGCTTGACGGGGATACCGGCATATCCTTTTCCTGTGCTGCCGCGCACAAGCCGCATTAAAATCGTCTCGACTTGGTCATCGCCGTGATGGCCGACAGCGACATACTGGGCTTGATGTTTTTTCACCAGTTCGGCAAAAAAGCGGTATCGACAGTTGCGCGCCGCCTCTTGGGCGCCAAGGCCCGTGCGGCGCTGGAAAGCAGGAACGTCGATTTGCGCCGTCTCACATAAAATACGGTGTTCGGCGCAAAAATGTTTCACAAACTCCATCTCCTCTTCCGATTCCCGCCCGCGAAACATATGGTCGACATGGGCCGCTACAAGGCGAAGCTTCCACTCATCGCGAAGCGAAAGAAACACGTGCAGCAGAGCAAGCGAGTCGGGGCCCCCGGAAACGCCGACAATGACTGTCGCCCCTTTTGAAAGCAGTCCGTGCCTGTCAATAAAGGCGCGCACTTTATCCATCATCGCCGAAACCCTCTTTCCCCTCTTTTAGCTTCATCGTAACACGACCGCCCCATTTTCTCAAAACTTCCGTTTCTTTATTTTACTAGGTTACATCGACAGATGCCAGTATATATAAAAACCGTACGCGCCAAGCAGCAAAACAGCGATCAGCACCGTTTCGGCAACCCTGCCCGTTTTGCGGCGCTTGGCGGCCCGCCGCCCCGACCGGCGGTTCGGTGCGGCCGCTGCTGTCTTGACCTCATAGTGTGCCGCCACGCGGCGGGAAGAGGCAGCCAATAAGTCGCGGCGCATGTCCTCGGCCTTCGCATACCGGCCGTCAAGCGCATTTTGCAAAACTTCTTTATATTGGGCTAAAAAACGATCCGTTTCAATGATGGACAAAAGTTGCGCCCTCCCGTTCCCTTTTTTCTCGAGCGGCCCCGGATAACAGGCGGCAATCATCACCATCGCCGCCGCAAACAAATCGTACGACGGCTCTGCTTTGCGCGACCCGAGCCCCCAATAGCCGCGGTCATACAGCTCGGTAAACTCTTTGATCGCCCGCCCCTGCATCGTCGTCCCCCCGACATCCAACAGTCGGACGGACGGCGGCGGCCCGGTGACGATCAAATTGTCCGGCTTCAAATCACCGAATACCCATCCTTCTTCATGAAGCCGTCCGAGCACAGACAAAAGCTGCATAAGCAGCACCGGCGCCCATTCTTTTCCGCGCCGGCGGACGAAAGCGGAGAACTGCTCCCCTTCAATGTACTCCATGGCATAAAACGGAACCACCCTCCGGGCAAACGGGCTTTGCCAATCATCGGCTTCCAGCAAAGAAGGCCCGAGGGCGGCTCCCTGGACCTTGGCAAAACGGCGCAATATATTCATTTCCGAGGCTAGCGACGCATAGTCGTCGCTCAGTTTCAGCGCAACGCGGCGGCGGCCGCTCTCCGCCAGATAGACGACGCCGTTCGCCCCGCTGCCGAGCCGACGCAGCAACCGGTACGAATGGCCGTGCCATTTGCCAGTGATGACCGTGCCGGGCGGAAGATTACCAAGACGATCCTTCGATGTATGGCTCATCGCCATCATGAATCCAACTCCTTAGCGACCGATTGCGGCCGAAATAGGCCATCGCTTCACGCAACGCCGGTCCGGTCGGCGTCAGCCCGCCTGATGAAAGCTTTGGAAAGATGGTGGACAGCTCTTCAATTTTCGGCGTCCAATCCATCATTTTCTCAGCGTAATTCCGTTTGCCCGGGAAAATAAACACAGAAAAGCGATTTTCGCCCATGCGCGCGTTTAAACTGAGCGACAAGTCAAGGAGCGCCTCTTTGACCATCGGCAGTTTCGTCTTCATGCTTCCGCTCGTATCGATTAAGATGAGCACATCAAGTGCGGCCGTTTCCCCAAGTTCATCGACGACTTCCATCACTTGGCCGCGCTTGTCCGGCGGCAAGTCCTCAAGCGAAACGTCAGAACCAAAGATTTGTTTCAACTCGCGATTGACGAGCCCTTGCAGCGTCTGCGTCATCGCCTGGCGCGTCACCATTTGCACCGTCTGCGACAGCTGTTTCGCGTACACGATTTGGCTCATGCCGCCGCCGGCGGCAGCGATCGCTTCAATTTCCCGCCGTCCGTTTTCGTCAATCGTGTCTTGATCCAACACGCCGATTACGTTCACTGTAATGCCTTGTTCGCGAGCCAATGCCGCCATCGCAGCCGGGTCCTCGCCATGGTTTGAGCAGCCGTCCGTAATCAACAAAATTTGCCGCAACGTTCCTTTCCGCATGTTCGTTCCCCTCCTTGGCGAATAAGTATTACCATCATCGCCGCCAGGGAACATTTTTATACGCGCATTACTGCGCCTTTTTCATATACATATACGCAGGAATCGTCGCCCATTTTGGCGTGTTGTGCCGCACTTTCGCGACAACGACCGTCATATCGTCTTCAATTTCCCCGCCGCATTGGCGGATCACTTCTTCTATGATCAAATCAGCGACTTCCTGCGGGTCGTTCGTTTTTAACTCTTGAATTTTTCGCTTCATCCATACATCATGGTTCTCTACGTTCATCGGCCCTTCAAACACCCCATCGCTCATCATGATGAGCAAGTCACCCGATTTTAACTGTTCGCTGACGACATCAAATTCGACCTCTTTAAGGATCCCCATCGGCAAGTTGCTCGCCTCTACCTTGATCACTTTGTTGCCCCGCTTGATGAAACTCGGCATCGACCCGATTTTCAAAAACTTTGTCGCGGCGTTTTGCAAGTCGATGATGGCCAAATCGAGCGTCGCATACATGTCCTCTGTCGTCCGCAGCGCCAGGATCGAATTGATCGATTTAATGGCAATCGATTCGTCCATCCCTGTCTGCAAAATTTTTTGCAGCAGGCGCAGCGTCTCGCGGCTTTCGTAGTGCGCCCGTTCGCCGTTGCCCATGCCGTCGCTGACGGCAACCGCATATTTGCCGGTGCCAAGCTCAATCGTCGCATAGCTGTCGCCGGAAATGAGCTCGCCCCCTTTAGCCGCAAACGCGACTCCCGTTTCCACGACAAACGCTTTGGTTGAACCAAAGGCAACACGGCAGTAGCCGTTCGGGTAAGCAGCGCACTCTTCACGCTTGACAACAATTGTTTCCCCTAAAATGTCCGACAGCATCGGCGCGATCAGTTTTTCGCACTCGCCGCGCCCATCGCAATACGGAATGCTCATTTCAATATCGATATTTCCCTTTTCCAAACTGTAAATATCGACGTGGCCGATTTCAATGCCAAACTCTTGCAAAGCGTGGTAAATTTGCTCTTCCTGCAAATAATGGTTTTCCTGTTCCTTTTGCATTTCTTTGGCGAAATCGTCCATCACCTGGGAAATGCCCAGCAACTGCTCGGCGACGAGTTTTCGGCTTTCATAAATTTGCTGTTTGAGTTTGCGATTCGCCTGATAAATGACCATCTCCTTTTCCATCGCGTCAACGACTTTGCCTGCTTTTACGCAATGGCGCTCCCATTCGCGCAGCAGCTGATGGTTGTGCGCCAATGTTTTTTCTTCGGCTTCATGCATCATTCGCTTCATATACGCATAGGTTGTACTAAAGTTTGTCACCCAGCACTGGGCCTTTTTGAAACACGTTTGGCACGTTTGCCCCGTAATATCGCCAAGAAAGTAGTCTTCTTCGCGCTCCTGATGTTCACTGTCATCTGACAATGGTTCGGGTGAAAAACTTTCCGCCAATGCTTGGAAGACGTTCGAAAACTGTGAAACGTGCTGGGCGGTCACGTCGCGAATTTTGCGGACGTATTGTTGCTGCTCATTGATATATTCGGCCGTACCCGGAATGTATTTGGCGATTTTCTCTGTCAAGGAGTGGGCCGTGAACAAAAACAGCACAATGGCGATGCCTGATTCAAGCAACGTCGGCACAAGCTCCGCCTTTCCATTCCCGTATAAACCCATTAACAACGTCGCGACGATAAGCCCGAACGCGACCCCAAGCTTTCGCCCTTCTTTAAGCAGCCCACCGAGCAGCCCGGCGAAGGCAAGCAAGCTCATTTCCAACAAGTTGCCGACGTTCGCTAAGCTCAAAATGAGGCCGGTGACCACTCCGACAGTCGAACCGGTCGCCGCCCCGGCGACAAATGCGAACAGCAGCACGAGATAACGCGACATCACATGCTCAAGCGACAAGCCATACGCCGACCAACCGATCATCCCTGTCAACATCGAGGCAAGCAAAATAATCAATGAAATGATTTCCTCAGCCCGCAAGGCATGTTTGTGTTTCCGGACCGTCAGCAAAGGGATGCTTTGCATAAAAATCAGTGTAAGCACAAGCGAAAGCCCGGCTTCGACAACCGCCATGGCCGTCCCGTAAACCGTCCGCTCCCCGACCCAGTAGTAGGAGATCAGCCATTTCGCTGCCAATGAGACCGCAAAGACGACGAACGGGACGATTTTTAACGATTCGCTGATCACCCTGCGCACCCATCCGTAAATAAAGAGAAAGCCGAAAATGGAAACGCCGACAAACAGCAAAACATCGAACGACAGTGTCAATGCGCCGGCCATTAGGGCAATCAAAGCAAAGGCCGCCTTGTCACGGCGCAACATATAGACGGAAACGAAAAACGGCAGCGCAAACGGGGTCAGCTTCGCCAAAATGAGTGCTCGTCCAAGCAAAAAGCCGACAAGAAGAAGCAAAAATCCTTGATGGACGAACAAGTGGCCAAGGCGCAGCTTCACATGGCGTATCCAACGCGATACGGTCGCTTGCGTGTCATGAATCGGCACTTCCGAAATACGGCGCACCGTCCCTCTTTCTACTCTTTCCATTCCCGATCCTCTCCTTTGCTTTTCTATTACCCCCTATTATATATTTGAAATTGCCAAAAATTTGTCAAAACAACGGAGAAAAATAAAAAATCGTTCGACGTTTTTCCCGACAATGTGCAGGCAACGTTTTTGTTCCGACAGAAGCAGACAAAAACGAAAAACGAGCATGTCGCTTCATGGCGCATGCTCGTTCGTCAATGATGATGACCCGTACGGGATTCGAACCCGTGTTACCGCCGTGAAAGGGCGGTGTCTTAACCACTTGACCAACGGGCCATATTGAATTTTGGTGGCGGTGGAGGGGATCGAACCCCCGACCTCACGGGTATGAACCGTACGCTCTAGCCAGCTGAGCTACACCGCCGTGTGGCAACATTTAATATAATACTGGAGCCCATACCGATTGTCAATATGTATCGTTCAGGAAAATACATCCTTTCTTTCGCCAAACCCAACAAAGAAGCATCCATGACCATGGATGCTTTGTTGTCCCCCTATTCGTCATCTTTCCGGCATTCATTCAGCAGCAAGTTACCCGCGTCTCGATCCACGACCTCCCCGCTTCGATTCGGTATGGCGGCGCAACGACGCCAATCGGTCTTCACTCTCTTTCAGGAAACGGCTGATTTTTTGCTCTAAGCTGTCAGCCGCAGAGCGGTCGTGCGCCCGGCGCGGCCGCTGCGAAGAAGGCGTATCCTTTGCTTTGCGAATGGACAAGCCGATCTTTCCGTCTTGGCCGACGTTAATGACTTTGACATACACCGTGTCGCCGACTTTCAAATGGTCGTTGATATCTTTGACGTAGCTATCGGCTACCTCGCTGATATGAACGAGTCCTGTCACACCTTCCGGCAGCTCCACAAACGCCCCGAATTTCGTAATGCCTGTGACTTTGCCTTGTAACTTGCTGCCTACTTCAATCGACATAAAAAAAGTGCTCCTCCTTAAAACGCTTTAAAGATGGTGTTGATTTCATTATAGCGAATAAAAAAAATAAGTGTCAATATGACGAATGCCCGTATTGAACGGGCATTGGAGGGATTTGTTACTTTTCGGGCAACACAAAAATAATTTCCCCATCCTTTGACAAATAATATTTTTTTCGCGCCAGCTCAGCGATGTAGTCATCATCATGCAGCCTTTTCATTTCCTCTTTCATCTGCTTTTCCTGGCGTTTCAGTTCCGCAAGCTGTTTGGTCAACCTTTCTTTTTCCGCCCTTTTCGCATCAACCGTCTTTGCCTGCAGGTGCAAAGCATAGACAAGGACGGAGGCGACCACGGCCAACAGCAACGACCAAAAGGCAAAACGGATGGCCAAAATTCGCCGTCTTCGCGACGCCCTCCGCTGTTTCTCCTCCTGCTCGGCCGCATACGTCGATGCCAGCTTCGTCACGTTTGTTCTCCTGGGCATGTTCATTGCCTTTGCACCTCTTTTACTTTCGCCATTTCGCCAGCCACATGCCTATTTTCTCTTGTGTATTCTTGATTTGTCCAGCAAATCCCTTCAAACGGCGAAAAAATTTTTCCACCCAGGCCCGGCGGGACGGCGGAATCCGCCGCCAAACGGCGATGCCCGTCCAACGAAACGGGGCAAACAGAAGAACAACGGCTTTCCAAACCGCAAGCAACAAAAATCGTCCCATCCATATCACAAGCCGCCAGGCAAACAAAAGAAGCGCAAGCGCCATTTGCCCGAGAAGAACGAGCGGGCGGATCACGATGTAACGGAACAGCTGGGCGATGATGTTTCCGGTTCTGACCGCCAGCTGAATGAGCCATTCCAGCACCCGAACGTACAACGAACGGAGCAGGCTTTGATAGGCGGCATAGCCGCACAACAGCGCCAAAAACAGATAAAAGCGAAGCTCGCCATTGTTGACGAGCAGCAACACATAAAATACGAGAAGCGCCTGCACCGCCCAAAACAGTACATCGTTCACGAAAACGAGCCAGTGCGCCCGTTCACGCCGGTTGAGAAACCGATTGTACGTGTCCAGCGCCATGCCGAGCCAGCCCCCCATGCCAATCATCGCGAGCATGGTGAGGAACTGTGTGGTGATGGTCATTTGAACAACTTGCTAAAGAATCCTTTAGCCTTCTCCTGATGATCGTCTAAGTAAACGAGGTCAAAAATGCGCCCTTTAATCGAAACGACGCCTTTGTCGACATCTAAGTTTTTCATTTGCAAATTCTGCCCGCGGATCGCCAAAAAACCCATGACCGTCTCAAGCAAAAACTCCTCATTGTCAAAGCTTTCCACTTGTTTGACCCCGGTAATGTCAAGGAGGCGCCGGCCGCGCATGATCACGTCGTGTTCTTGGACCGGGCCTTTGTTCGTGTTTCCGCCAAATTCCTCATGTCGGTTCATGTTCATCCCCCGCATTTCCGATTTAGAATGAAAGCCGGCTAGGCCGCCCGTTGTTTCTCATCCGCTGTCTGTACCATATGTATGTCAGCGGGGGGTCGTTTAGAACAAGCCTTAAGGACAAAGTGAACCCCCACCGCCTGCGCTTCACTTAGAGGCGGGGGCTTCCAGCGCCTTGTGCGTGCTCCGCTGAACGGCAGCCCTGCACAGGAATCCTTGACGCTTCCCTTCGTTCCGAAGGCGCCCGTTCGAACAAGAACCGAATGATATTCAATTGGCGATTGCCGGCCGAAATTCACTTCCCCCTATTCACTAGGCTTCGCCCTTCGCGCTCCCTGAGACAGGAGACGTCTTTCGGAAATCCGTTAAACGCCGCCTTGATCCGGATCAGGGGCCGTCCGTTCCTCGCGAACGAGCTCGTACATTTCGGCTGCCTCTTCTTTTTTCACCGTTTCTTTTACGCTAGTCACTTTTACCGTTACCCGTTTTTGCCCGAACTGAATCGTCAGTTCATCACCGATTTTTACATCTGAACTTGCCTTCGCGACGTGGCCGTTGATCCACACCCGGCCTTGGTCGGCGACTTCTTTTGCCAATGTGCGGCGTTTAATGAGGCGGGATACTTTTAAAAATTTATCAAGGCGCATGCCCTTTCCCCCTTACTGTTCGTTTTCTTTTGCTTCTTCCCAAAAGCGGTCGAGCTCAGCGAGCGAGAACGATGTGATCGGTCGGCCGCTTTTTCGCACTTGCTCCTCAATGTAGGCGAAGCGGCGGGCGAATTTGTCGTTCGCCATCTGCAATGCTTCTTCGGGCTGAATATCATAATAGCGGGCAAGGTTGATAAGCGCAAACAATACGTCGCCGAACTCGCTGACGAGCGCCGCGCGGCGGCCGCCCGAAGCTTCAGCCCGGAACTCCGCCATTTCTTCCTCTACCTTTTCCCAAATGGGAGCGGCATCGTCCCAGTCAAAGCCGACGTTTGCTGCTTTTTTCTGCAGCTCATACGCCCGCATCGTCCCCGGCAGGCTTTTTGGAACATCCGCTAAAATCGACGCTGGCCGGCCGGTCCCTTTTTCCTTCTCCTTAATTTTTTCCCAGTTCGCTGTAACTTGCTCAGCTGTTTCAGCCGTCGCATCGCCAAATACGTGTGGATGGCGGCGAATCATCTTCGCAGTCAATGTCCGGATGACGTCATCAATCGAAAACATCCCACGGTCAGCGCC
Source organism: Geobacillus sp. Sah69 (assembly GCF_001414205.1). NCBI lineage: Bacteria > Bacillati > Bacillota > Bacilli > Caryophanales > Anoxybacillaceae > Geobacillus > Geobacillus sp. Sah69. The sequence continues at coordinate 34,755 of NZ_LLKS01000042.1, forward strand.
GATCTGGGCATGGAGCATCACTTGCAGCAGCACGTCACCGAGCTCTTCGACCATATGGTCATCGTCATCATCGTCAATGGCTTCAAGCAACTCATACGCCTCTTCAAGCAAGTACCGCTTCAGCGACGCATGCGTCTGCTTCCGGTCCCACGGGCAGCCGTGCGGCCCTCTCAACGTCGCGATGACGCGGCGCAACGTTTCAAACCGATGGTATAGCAGCGGCTCATCCTTGACCGGCGGCACATAGACGCTCGTTAAATTGTCAAGCGCCGCCTGACGGTCCAATTCATAGAGCGGCACTTGCTTCACTTGTTCGCTCTTCGTCCCGGCCGCGGTCACAATATAGACCGGATAGTCGTCCGGAAGCTGTTCCATCAGCGACAGTTTCACATTCGAAGCGACGAACGGGTCGTACACTTGGCAAAAGACAGCATGCAGCGATGGCGACCATTCGTCCCCTTGGAAAGCGGTCGCATCCAACAGCTGGAACCCCTCGATTGGATCAATGCGCACCGCTGTAAACAACGCATCTAAAAAGCTTTGCCCGCCCTCGATGACCACCCGGCAATCGCCGCGTTGCTCCGCTTCCAACAACAGCTGCACCGTCCGTTCGGCGACAAGCGGATGGCCAGGGACAGCGTAAAACACATCCCCGTGTTTTGCCTGCTCGATGAGAGTGCCGGCAATTTCTTCATATACATCAGCAAATTGCTCATGCTTTTCGTAAACATCATCAAACGATGTAAACGCGATGCCCTCTTCTTGAAGCCCTTCGGCCGCCGGATGCTCCTTCGTCCGCAAAAAAAGCGGATGCGCCTTTTTTAGCTTTCGATACACGCCGACCGTCAGCTGCTCCACATCCCCGGCGCCAAGGCCGAAAATATAAATCGTATTCACCGCTGATCACCTGCTTCCTAATCGTAAATGAAATTTGTGAACGAACGGGAGAGCGGACAACTCTTGTTCGGAAAATACACTCCCCCTCACGATGCATGCGATATAGACAGCCGCGCCGAGAACGACGCCGCCAAGCGCCTCGGCGGACGCCCATAGGCGTCCCCCGCCTGAAGCGTCCATTAACCATGTATACAACTTCAGCACCGCCATCATGGCGACAGCCGCCTTCACAATTGGATATATGCATACTCGGGCGCGCGCTGACCGGCATTCACGCGGCAAACGCACGTATAAGAAGCCTGCCATAAGCGCATAAGCCCCTGTTGTCGCCAAGGCGGCGCCAAGGGCGCCGAACGACGGCACAAGCCAGCGCATAAGGACGATTTTCCCTGCCAAAGCCACCGCCACGCCGGCCGCCGCTGTCCACTCTTTCCCCATTCCTTGCAATAAAGCGGAGGCAGTCAACGCCATCGTCGCAAAAAAGACAGAAGCGGACAAGACGGCAAGGACCAACGAACCGCGGTCGTTTTCAAACAGCATGGTGTTGATCGGGCGAATGAGGCAAATGAGCCCCGATGAAGCGCCGACACCGATGACCGCGGCGAACCGGATCGGCAGCATGCTGTGCAGAAAGGACAGCTCCCGCTCGCGCCGCATGCCGGAAACGAACGGAACAAGCGCCAATGAAAGCGATGTGCCGACAGCCGTGCCAAGCTGAATCAGCGGCTGGCCGCGGTCGTACACCCCTTTTAACTCTTTCACCTCATTCAACTCCAGCCCGGTTTCTTGGAGAAGCGGGACGAACAAAAACGAGTCGACGAGCGGAACAAGCGTCAACACCATGTTGGTGAAACAAATGACCGTTCCAACTGTAAGCAAATGCCATCCCGCCTGTCGCACCGAACCGGGTGGCGTACGCCCGGCCGGTTTTTGCCGTCCGCGCCGGACCAGATAAAAGAGCAAGATGAGAAGCGCGGCCGCCATGCCCGCCAACGTCCCGCCGACCGCAGCCATGCCGCACGCATAGGCGTCAGCGCCGCGCTTGATCGCCCAATAAGACAACCCTAAAATCGCCGTCACACGCACCGTCTGCTCGCCGACTTGGGACACTGCCGTCGGCGCCATGTCATGGCGCCCTTGAAAAACGCCGCGCAACACCGCAATGAGCGGAAAGAATAAGCATGAAAATGAAAGCACCCGCACCAACCCTTCAAGCTGCCTGTCGCCCATCCATGACGAAATGGCGCCGGCTCCTATATATAACACGGCAAACAACACCGCTCCCGCCCCGCCCAACAGCAGCAGCGCGATGCGGCCGACAGCGGCCGCGCCCGCCTCGTCCCGCGCCGCCAGCCGCTCAGCGATGAGCTTCGAAATGGCAACCGGGTAACCGGTCAGCGACAGCGCGACAACAATTCCATAAATGGGGTAAACTTGTTGGTAAATATAAAAACCGACATCCCCGACCATATTTTGATACGGGATGCGGTAGAGCGCGCTTAACAGCTTCGTAAGCAAAGTGGCAGCAGTCAAGGCAGCTGCGCCTTTCCATACGTTTCCCATGCCCCTTCTCCTCCCGCTTGTATGGCGCCAGATGGCGAACAGTCCATCAAGAGCACTGGCCGCGCAAACCGTCAACATTACCGCAACAAACGGCTACGCTCGATATTATAGCGCAATGCAGGCGATGAGACAAAAGCGGGAGCCGCCCATCGGCCATGGCCTCAGTCCAGCGGAACGGGAACGGACCAACCAACATAGCAACCCCATTGCAGACAAAGCAGAAAGGAAAAGATCCCGACCTTCTCCCATCAACGATAAATGTGCGGCCCGATCAAAAAGGGTGTCCCGATCTTTTGGGACACCCTCTTTTTGCGTTCCATTTATTGTTCCATTTGCCGGGCCAAAAAGCTGGCCGCTGTTTCCACTGCTTTATGTTCAACTTCGCCGAGCGTTTTCTCGCGCGATAAAATGATGACGGCTCCAATCGGATCGCCGTTGGCCACAATCGGGCCGATCGTATACGACTTCAACGTTTCCGTCATCCCGTCGACTAGCTCGACCTCGCCCTCCTCCGTATGGAGAACGGAGTTGCGATCTTCCATGGCTCTCTCCACTAACGGGCTGACGCTTTTGTTCATGTATTCTTTTTTCGAAACACCGGCAACGGCAATAAATACGTCGCGGTCGCAAATGAGCACCGGCTGTCCGAGGCTGTCAAACAGCGCCTCGGCGTACTCCTTGGCAAAGTCGCCGAGCTCACTGATCGGCGAATATTTTTTCAAAATGACCTCTCCATCGCGATCGACAAATATTTCGAGCGGATCTCCTTCGCGAATGCGTAATGTTCTGCGAATTTCCTTCGGAATTACAACCCTGCCTAAGTCATCAATCCGACGAACAATACCGGTTGCTTTCATGCCTTTTATATCCTCACTTTCATCTAGAATTTGAAGGATACTCCGATGAACCCTGTTGTAATGGGGAATTCACCATTGTTGTCATTAGTATCCTTCACAATCCACGTTCTATGCACGATGAAAGTGATTTTGGCCATTTTAGATAAAATTGCCCATCCTTCACTATCGCCACATCAGCAAAACCGTAAACGTATAAAATGAACATAACGCCTCATTTTTTCTTTATAGCTAGGCGATGATCGACTTTTCGTTTTTCACTTCGGACAATTCCCTCAACGTCTCATATAAAATCGCCAGCCACTCGTGCGCTTTCATTTGCTTAATGTAAAGCACAATTTTCAGCTTCACCCCCTCCATGCCAAACCCAAACAGGCGCCCGTACTGCCGGCCGACGCCGGACAAGCGCTGAATCTCCACCGTTTTCGACGCTTCTTCAGTGAATAGAATGTCAACTTGCTGCTTATGTTGCTTAATCGATTCAACACCGAGCTGTTTCGCCAGCGCTTTGATCTCGGTAATCTGCAGCAAATAGGCGACGGCATCCGGATAATCGCCGAAGCGGTCCACCATCTCTTCGCGCAGCGCTTCAACATCTTCGAGCGTCTCGACCGCTTTAAACCGCTTGTACATCTCGATTTTTTGCAGCCCATCGGAAATGTAGGCATCCGGAATGTAGGCGTCGACTTCCACGTCGATCGTCACTTCCGGCCGCTCGTCTTCCCGTTTCAAGCCGCGCCGTTTTTCGATCGCCTCTTTCAACATTTGCGAATATAAGTCAAATCCGACCGAGTCGATAAAGCCGTGCTGTTCAGCGCCGAGAATATTGCCGGCGCCACGGATCGACAAGTCACGCATGGCGATTTTAAAGCCGGAGCCAAGCTCGGTGAACTCTTTAATGGCTTGCAGCCGTTTTTCCGCCGTTTCATTCAGCACTTTGTCTTTCCGGTAGGTGAAATACGCGTAGGCAACGCGGTTCGAACGGCCGACGCGCCCGCGCAGCTGGTACAGCTGCGACAGCCCCATCCGGTCGGCATCATACACGATGAGTGTATTGACGTTTGGAATATCGACGCCTGTCTCAATAATCGTCGTCGTCACGAGCACGTCATATTGTCCTTCCAAAAACGCTAAAATCGTTGATTCAAGTTCGGTTTCTGACATCCGCCCGTGCGCGAACGTGACGCGTGCTTCCGGGACAAGCTGGGCGATTTCTTCCGCTTTCAAGTCGATGTCTTCAATATGGTTGTAGAGGAAAAACACTTGCCCATCGCGGGCGAGCTCACGTTCAATCGCCTCTTTGACAAGCTCCGGCGTATACTCCATGACATACGTCTGCACCGGGAACCGGTTTTCCGGCGGCGTCTCGATGATCGATAAATCGCGCACGCCGATCATCGACATATGAAGCGTCCGCGGAATCGGCGTCGCCGTTAAGGTGAGCACGTCGATATTCGCTTTCAGCTGCTTGATTTTTTCTTTATGCGCCACGCCAAACCGCTGCTCCTCGTCGATGATGAGCAACCCTAAATCCTTAAACTTTACATCCTTCGACAGCAGCCGGTGCGTGCCAATGACCATATCGATTGTGCCGTCTTTCAACCCTTTGATCGTCTCCGCCTGCTGTTTTTTCGTGCGGAACCGGTTGAGCAGCCCGACGTTAATCGGAAATCCTTGAAACCGCTCACGCACCGTTTCGTAATGCTGCTGAGCCAAAATCGTCGTCGGCACAAGAAAAGCGACTTGCTTGCCGTCCATAATGGCTTTAAACGCCGCGCGCAGCGCCACTTCCGTTTTCCCGTAGCCGACATCGCCGCAAAGGAGGCGGTCCATCGGCTTTTCGCTTTCCATATCGCGCTTAATTTCTTCAATCGACCGGAGCTGGTCTTCCGTCTCTTGATATGGAAACGCGGCCTCAAATTCGCGCTGCATTTCCGTGTCCGGCGAAAACGCGTACCCCTTGCTCGCCTCGCGCTCGGCATACAACTTGATCAAATCTTCCGCGATATCTTGAACAGACGATTCCACTTTCTTTTTGACTTTTTTCCATTCCGAGCCGCCAAGCTTATAAATTTTCGGCTCTTTTCCTTCCGAACCGACGTACTTTTGCACTTGATCCATTTGGTCGACCGGGACGTACAGCGTGTCGCCGCCTTGATATTGGATATGGATGTAGTCTTTATGCACTCCATTGATTTCTAACGTCTCGATGCCTAAATATTTTCCGATGCCGTGGTTGACATGGACGACGTAATCGCCGACTTGCAGTTCAGCGTAGCTTTTGATCCGCTCGGCGTTGGACAGCTTTTGCCGGCGCACCGGGCGTTTCGCTCGCTTCTTAAACAGTTCCTCTTCCGTAATGACAGCCAGCTTTTGCAGCGGCAGCTCAAATCCTGTATTTAAATCGCCTTCGAGAAGTTGGCATTTGCCGTAAAGCAGTGCGGCCTCAGGCGGAAGCGGCGCTGCATCGACCCCATAATCTTCCAAAACTGACTGCAGCCTTTTTGCCCGTTCGGCATCCGGCGCCAAAAAGACGACGGCGTAATTCGCTTTCTTCCAACGCTCGACTTCAGACTGGAGAAGCGCCATTTGTCCGTGGAAGTTTTGCATTTGTTTGCACGTAATATTGACGACATTTTGCGGATGGGTATAAGGCGCATGGCGCAAAAACAAGGACAAATAAACCCGCTGGAATCGATGTTTTTTCAACAATTCAGAAAATGGGTGCGAAATGGGCACATCATGAATGATTTTCCCGCTGTCAAGCAGGCTTGTATACCAATCCGCTTCTTCGCGGTCGAGCCGCTCCGCCGTCTCCTGCAACCGGCTCATTTCATCCATCAGCAGCACGCCGTCTTCCGGCATATAATCTAGCAAACTTGAAACGTTCTCATAGAAAAGGGACATATATTTATATTGTTGCTCGATTTCCCGGCCCTCGCGCAACTGTTCCAATTCGGCATGGATCTGTTCGTACATCCGCTGCTTGGCGGCGTCATCCTTCATTTTTTCGAGGCTGGCCGCCAAACCGGCTTCAATTCGTTCAATCCCCCGCTGCCGCGTCCCCTCGTCGAGAATGATTTCGTCGGCTGGGCCGATGGCGATGCTCTCTACTTGCCCGTGCGAGCGCTGATCATCGGGGGTGAACGTGCGAATCGATTCGATTTCCGTATCAAACAGCTCGATCCGGTACGGGAGCTCGGCCGTGAGCGGATAAATATCCACGATGCCGCCGCGGATGCTGAACTCCCCAGGGGCGGAAACAGTTGCCACCCGCTTGTATCCCATTTGGACAAACCGCTGTTTATACTGCTCGAGATCCAGCTCTTGTCCAACCGTGAACGTGAACAAATACTGTTTCCAAAGCGATGGCGGCGGCAGCAAGCGCCGCAGGCCGGCGACCGGACAGACGACGATCCCCTTCCCGCCTTGCACCCAATGGTTCATAATTTCGAGGCGTTGTGCCTTCAGCTCCGGACTGGCGACTGCCATTTCGGCGGCGATCACTTCATCGACGGAATACAGAAACACCTCGTCCGGACCGAGCAGCGAAACGAGGTCATCATACATTTTTTGCGCCTGAAACAAGTTGTAAGCCACTACGAGCAACGGGCGTCCCGTTTCCTTATAAAGCGTGGAAACAAAAACAGACCGGGCCGACCCCGACAGCCCGGCGACAAGCTGTTCTTTCAGGCGGGCGTGGATTCCTTCTATGATGGTGCGAACATCTTGGTTCTCAGCTAAATAGCGATGCAATGAAAGCACCCCTATTCTCCCTCCTCTCAATGCTAGTTTCTTTCTCTTTCCGCGTTCAGCCAAAACATAAAAATGCTTTGGTCGCCCAAAGCTGCGCCTAATGGATAAATTTTTCGTATTGATGCCACTCCGGATTTCGCGCCAACACTTCTTGACAGTCTTCGCAAATGGTTTTGACGTGAATATCCCCGTTCGGCTTGTACGAAATCATATCAAGCCGTTCCTCTTCCGTTAAATGGTGGAATCCGAGCTTTTCGCTATAGACGGATACCTGTTCAATAGTTCCGACTCTGGCGCCGCAATGGCGGCAATAGTAATGCAATGCCATCGAAGCAAACCTCCTCACTGGGCTGTTCCGTCCGCAGGGCGGATGGAGCCGGCGCCCCATGCCTTCCGTACTCACATTGTGCACCAGTTTGGAGGAAAATATTCACTTGTTAAACTCGTTCATCACCTGGGTAAACGGCGCCGCCACCGCCTGTTCGCACGCATCGGCAGCCCGCAAAACCGCTTCAGCGACCGCCGGCTTCTCCTCCTCCGTAAAACGGCTGAGCACATAATCCGCCACCGGCTGCCCGCCGGCCGGCCGGCCGATGCCGATGCGAATGCGCTTAAACTGCTCGGTGCCGAGGTGATGGATAAGCGATTTGACACCGTTGTGACCGCCGGAGCTCCCTTTCAAGCGAAGGCGGATTTTTCCTGGCGGAAGATCGAGGTCATCGTAAATGACAATGACATCTTCAATGGCGATGCCATAGTAATCGATGAGCGGGCGAACACATTCCCCTGATAAATTCATATATGTCAACGGTTTGCATAATGCCACTTTTTCGCCGGAAACGGACGCCGTTCCGAACAGGCCGCGGAACTTGGCGGTTTTCAACGAAACGTCCCAACGTTTGGCCAGCTCATCAATGACGAAAAAACCGATGTTGTGCCGCGTTTGCTCGTATTCCTTGCCCGGATTCCCAAGCCCGACAAACAGCTTCAATCGTTGCGCCCCTCTCTATGCATGATACTACAAAAGACGTAACCGAAACGGTTACGTCTGTCACTTTTCTGGCGTCGTCTCTCTTCCTTCCTCGGCATCAGGCTGCCCCGACTCTTGCTGCTCGCCGCTATGGATTTCCTCTTCCTGCTGCGGCGGCAAGATCGTCGCAATCACTTCGGAAGGTTCATGGTTAATTTCAAATTTTCCATCTGTCTGCACATCGCCAACCGTGACGGTATCGCCGACTTGCAAACCGGAGATGTCCACTTCAATCGCTGGCGGAATGTTCGCCGGCAAGACGCGGATCGACAACTCATGCAAGTTTTGCTGCAACACGCCGCCGTCTTTTACCCCCGGCGCTTCGCCCACCAATCGGACTTCTACGTCAATATCGACTTCTGTCGACATGTCGACCGCTTGAAAATCAGCGTGAAGGAGCTCGCCGCGCAGCGGATCGCGCTGCAGCTCGCGCAAGAGCACCGAATAGTCGTCGCCGCCGACTTTCAATGTTATCAAGCTCGTGCGCCCACCTTCACGAAGCACCTTCTCCAGTTCAGCAGCGCTGACAAAAATCATTTTGTTTTCGACTTTTTTGCCGTACAAAATCGCTGGAATGCCCCCTTGCGAACGAATACGGCGCAATGTCGAACGTTTTTTGTCTGTGCGTTCTTTCGCTTCCAACACAATCGCCATGTTTCCTCACCTTCCTGAATTAGAATCTATTGACTACTTTATCCTAAAACAAGAAGGGCTAAACATGTTTTCTTGCGTTAGTCGAACAGGACGCTGACAGACTTCATTTCATACACGCGCGTAATCGCTTCAGCAATGAGCGGCGCCACCGACAGCTCTACAATTTTATCAATTTTCTTTTCTTCTGGCAAGGCAATCGAATTGGTGACGACCAGTTCCTTAATTTTGGAACTTTGAATGCGCTCGATCGCTGGACCAGACAGCACCGGATGGGTGCAGCACGCGTACACTTCCTTCGCCCCATGTTCAACAAGAGCGTTCGCCGCGAGCGTAATCGTGCCGGCCGTGTCGATCATGTCGTCAATCAAAATGGCCGTTTTCCCGCTCACTTGCCCAATAATGTTCATCACTTCCACCGCGTTCGGGCGCGGCCGGCGTTTATCGATGATCGCCAATGGCGCTTTCAGACGGTCGGCGAGTTTGCGCGCCCGCGTTACGCCGCCGTGATCCGGGGACACAACGACAATGTCATCCAACTGTCTGCTTTTAAAATAATCAGCCAAAATCGGCACGCCCATTAGATGATCGATCGGGATATCAAAAAACCCTTGGATTTGCGGGGCATGCAAATCAAGCGTAATGACGCGCGACGCCCCGGCCGTCTCAAGCAAGTTCGCCACCAGCTTGGCCGTGATCGGCTCGCGCGCCCGCGCTTTCCGGTCTTGGCGGGCATAGCCGTAATACGGGATGACGATATTGATCGTGCGCGCGGACGCCCGCTTTAACGCATCGATCATAATGAGCAGCTCCATTAAATGCTCATTGACCGGGACGCTCGTCGATTGAATGACAAATACATCGGCGCCGCGGATGCTTTCCTCAATGTTAATTTGGATCTCCCCGTCGCTAAAGCGGGAAACGGAACATTTGCCAAGCTCGATCCCCATGATTTCCGCAATTTCTTTCGCTAGCCTCATGTTCGAGTTAAGGGCGAACAACTTTAGTTGGTGCTGGCATTCAGACATGATAAACCTCCATTAAGATTTTTTCTTGCCTGGCAGGCGATCAACATAATGTTCTTTATTGACTTGCCGGGCGCGGGCGATGGCGAGGGCGCGGCCGGGAACGTCGTCGGTGATCGTCGATCCGGCGGCGACGTAAGCGCCCCGGCCGACCGTAACCGGGGCAATCAAGTTGACGTTGCAGCCGATGAACGCCCCGTCTTCAATTTTGGTCATATACTTATGCACGCCATCATAGTTGACGGTAATCGACCCGCAACCAAGGTTGACATCGGCGCCGACTTGCGCGTCGCCGATATAGCTTAAATGCGAGGCTTTGCTTCCTTTGCCGAACGTCGATTTTTTCACCTCGACAAAATTGCCGATCCGCACCTCGTCATCAATTTTCGACAGCGGGCGGATATGGGCGAACGGGCCGATCGTGACATCGTTGCCGATCTCGCTGTCATGGGCGACCGAATGGCGGATGGACGTGCGGTGGCCGATATGACAGTTTTTAATTTCCGCATGCGGTCCAATCGTGCAATCCTCGCCGATCACTGTTTCGCCTTCGATGACTGTGCCGGGATAAATGACCGTATCGCGGCCAATCGTCGCGTCGGCGGAAATATACGTGCAGCCCGGGTCGATGATCGTAACCCCGTTTTCCATATGCCGGCGGCAAATGCGCTCGCGCATGATCCGCTCCGCCTCGGCAAGGGCGATGCGGTCATTGACCCCGATCGTTTCCTCAAATGACGGCGCCTGATAAGCGGATACTGTGCCGCCGCCCGCTTTGATAATTTCAATCACGTCGGTTAAATAATATTCCCCTTGGGCGTTGTTGTTTGTCACGTTTGTAAGCGCTTGAAACAATGTTTGGTTGTCAAAGCAATACGTTCCAGTGTTAATCTCGCGAATAGCCCGTTCCTCTTCATTCGCATCTTTATGTTCAACAATTTTTTCAACGCCGCCGGCACTGTTGCGGACGATGCGGCCATATCCAGCCGGGTCGTCAGCGATGGCTGTCAATACCGTCGCCTTCGCTTTGGCGGCCAAATGGTGCTCGACGAGCGCCTTCATCGTCTCAGCTGTGATGAGCGGCGTGTCTCCGCAGACGACGATCGTCACCCCTTCGAGGCCTTGCAAATATGGGGCTGCCTGCATCACCGCATGCGCCGTCCCAAGCTGTTCCTCTTGCAATGCGTACTCGCATTGGGCGCCAAGCTGCTCTTTCACCTGCTCCGCCCCAAATCCAACGACCGTGACGGTTTTTTCCACCCCAAGTTTGGATACTTGGTCCATGACGTGCTGAACCATTGGCTTGCCGCAAACGGGATGAAGCACCTTATACTGCTTCGACTTCATCCGCGTTCCTTGTCCGGCCGCCAAAACGACCGCATATCGCTTCATGTGAAAAGCCTCCAATTATCCTTTTAATCATAGTCCCAAGAGAAGATCCCCCCGCTTCAAGCGCGTGAAAGACGAAGCCCCACGACCAGCGGGGGAATGCCGGTGGCATCAGCCAAAACACATAATCAAATCAATGTATATCATGTTCTTTGTAAACTTAGATATAGCGAGTTGCATGGAGAACATTCAATGCGAAAACAAGCGAAGCCTTCCATGCGTACCATATTCAAAGGCGCGAAAAAAACCCCAAATCGTCGAACCAGGGTTGGGACGACCCGAAGTGACGCTCAGGGAGACGAAAAAATGCCTTTCGTCATGGAACTGAGAAGCTCCCTCTTCAAGCAAAGCGAAGTGGGAGTAGTTCGCCCATAATTGAATATATATGAATCAACAGCACTTTTCAAGGAAACAATGCGGATGGCAAAAAATAAGGAGCTTGGTGAATTTCACCTAAGCCCCCTTTCATATGTTTACGAAGCGCCCGCTTCTTCAAGTTCTTCTTCCAGCTTCCCGAGGCGGTGGTACTCAGCTAAGATCGCCTCTTGAATTTTTCCGCGCGTAGCGGAGTTGATCGGATGCGCGATATCGCGGAACTCCCCGTCCGGTGTACGCTTGCTTGGCATCGCGACAAACAAGCCGTTATTCCCGTCAATGACGCGGATGTCATGGACAACGAACTCATTGTCCAACGTAATGGAGGCGATCGCTTTCATCCGTCCTTCGGTGTTGACGCGGCGTAATCTTACGTCTGTCACTTCCATTATGTTCACCACCTTTTCCCCTATATAAGACTCGATGTAATTAATTCCACGCCTTTCGGCAATTTCCTTCCTTTTTCAAAAAATTTTTTCTAAATTTCAGCAAGGGAAAAGATGGATGCGCCCCTCTTTATCGCACGAGGGCAACGACTTCGATTTCAACTAGGGCGTCTTTCGGCAGCCGAGCCACCTCAACGCATGAGCGCGCTGGTTTATGGTTCGGGAAATATTGACTGTACACTTCGTTCATGGCCGCAAAATCATCCATGCTTTTTAAAAAAACGGTTGTTTTCACGACTGTGTCGAGTGAGGCACCGGCGGCTTCCAGCACTGTTTTCAAATTTTGAAACACTTGATGCGTCTGCGCCTGAATGTCGCCTTTTACCATTTCCCCCTCTGGAGTGAGCGGAATTTGCCCAGAGCTGTAAACCATATTGTTGACGATGATCGCTTGCGAATACGGGCCGATCGCTTGCGGCGCATTGGTCGTTTCCACTTTTTTCATTGAAAGAAATCCCCTTTCTAAAGTTTTATAATCAGGCAGCAGGCTGCCTAAAAAAACGCTTTGTAATTGCCTTCCTTGACGGCGATCCGCTTTTCTTTCACGTCCACCGCCAACAGTTTGACGAGCGAGATGTACTCGTCGACAAGCCGCTCTTTTGCTTCCTCAGACTCAACGAGCACACCGATGCCGGAGACGTTACCGTTAAACTCTTGCAATAAGCTGACCATACCGTTGATCGTGCCGCCCGCTTTCATGAAGTCATCGACAATCAGCACGTTGGCTCCCTCCGCCAGGCTGCGCTTCGACAAAACCATTGTTTGGATGCGTTTGGACGAGCCGGATACGTAGTTGATGCTCACCATCGGCCCTTCCGTCACTTTATTGTCATGGCGGACAATCACAACCGGCACATACAAAAAATTGGCGATCGCATATGCGAGCGGAATTCCATTGGTGGCAATGGTCATAACGACATCCACCGGACGGTCGGCAAACATCGAGGCATAAAGGCGGCCGATTTTGTTCATAATACGGGGGTCGCCAAGAATGTCGGTCATATACAAATATCCGCCGGGAAGAAGCCGGTCCGGGCGCGACAATTGCTCGCACAAATAGGCGATCACTTCCTCCGCCTCCCCGGCAGCCATTTTCGGAATGTATTGCACGCCGCCGGCCGCGCCGGGCAGCGTCCGAACCGTCCCGATTCCTTGCCGCTCAAACGTTTGTTTAATAATCGTCAAGTCTTCGCTGATCGATGATTTGGCCGATTCGTACCGATCGGCAAAAAACGTCAGCGGAATGAGCTGATGTGGCCGTTCGAGAAGATAATGCGTCATATCGACTAAACGGCCGCTTCGCCTAAGCTTCATAGCCGACCTCCTAAAACCGAATATTATAAATTTATTTTAACAAAAATGTACGTGTTTAATCAAGCGAATGCCGCTCCCCCAACAGCCTGACCGCAAACACTTGATCGCAAAAGCCCCGCAGTCCGTTATACACCCGCTGCATTCTCGAATCATGCTCGATCAGCCCAAACACTGTCGGCCCGCTTCCGCTCATCAGCACCGCATCAGCTCCGAACCGTTTCATTTGCTCTTTAATATGCGCAACTTCCGGATATTTTTTTAAGGTCACTTCCTCCAACACGTTGCCGACCAACCGGCAAATGCCCTCATAATCTTGCCGTTCGATCGCTTTCACCATTGCATCGACATCCGGATGGCAGACATGCTCAAGCTGCAAATTTCGGTACACATCGGCCGTCGACACGCCAATTGGGGGCTTGGCCAACACCACCCAGCATGGCGGCGGCGACGGGATGGGGGTGATGATTTCACCGCGCCCGGTCGCCACAGCTGTTCCGCCGTAGACGCAAAACGCAACATCCGAGCCGATTTGCGCACCAAGCTCAGCCAATTCCCGGACGGTCAATCCGAGCTGCCAAAGCTTGTTGAGCCCGCGCAACGTTGCGGCCGCGTCGCTGCTTCCCCCTGCCAGGCCGGCCGCCACCGGAATATGCTTCGTAATCGAAATGGCCACCCCTTGGCGGATCGAAAACGTCTCCTTCATCAGTTTCGCCGCCTGGTACGCCAAATTGCGGCAATCATCCGGCACAAAGCGGTTTTGCGACACAATGCGGATCACATCCTCCTCAGGCAGCGGAATAAGCTCAATGCGGTCCGCCAAATCGATCGTCGTCATCACCATTTTCACTTCATGGTAACCATCGGGGCGTTTATAAAGAACATCAAGTGATAAATTAATTTTTGCCGGCGCTTTGATCGACAGCCTCACTCATCTTCACCTACTTCCACGCACATTGATGATAAACGGCTTCTGGCCAGCCGCCTATCCGCCCGTTGTTTCCTATTTTCAGCGTTTTCCCGCGTGACATTCGTGCTTTTTTCATCAATCCATTTTACCATATTAACATGTCCTGGTGCCGTCGCCAAACGATATATGTAAAAAGGGCGCCCCTGCTAGGGCACCCTTGCCGCAGCGCGCCATCGCCGCCGGCGCTATTCCGTTTTTCCGGCCAGCTGCCGTTCCGCCCGTTCAATCGCCAATCTTACCATGTTTCCTGCGTCTTTCGCGCGGATGGCTCCCCACCCTTCACGCTGCACGACATCGTAAAAGCCCAGCTCTTTTGCCAGCTCTTCTTTTAAGCGTTGCGACATAACCCCGCGGCGTCGACCCAATGTCAGCAACCCCTTTCCATGTTCGTTGGCGTTAAGGCGCGAAACGTTGTGCAACCCGCCGGCGCAACAGCCGGCTGACCCGCCTGGTCATGGGGCAGATGAAAGGCGGCTGCGGCAGTTTTAGTATGAAGTGGGGAAGGCGGCTTTATGTCCGCCTATTTATGACAAAACAAAAAGCAGCAAACAAATTTGTCTACTGCCCCCCTGCTTGCTCATCGTCCCAAAACGTCAGCTTTACGGTCTCTGTCAACACGTCGGCGTAGCTGAACGATACACGTTCAAACGAGTTTTCTTTTTGATCCAGTTCAATGACAAATACCGATGGGTAAGTCTCCGCCAAAATGCCGCAACGCTCGATCATTTTTCTGCGTCCGCCGTTGGCCCGCAGCGTTAAACGTCTCCCGATATTAGAGTCCAGCGCTTTTTTAATATCGGATAAAGTTTTTGGCATTCGTCATCCACCTCACTATTTGCAATTATAACAAAAATGGTCTTCAAAGTCAAAAAATAAAAATTATATCAGCGTGTTTTTATTGCTGTCAATGAATATTTTTCTACAATATCCTTCTTTTTATGTACCTTGTGGAACTTTTTTGTAAAAAATATGGCGAAAGACATAAAAAAACCGCCCGTCAATTGCGGCGGTTTTCCCCCCGTTCTTCGATCAGGCGAAACGGCATCCCGGTGCGGAGCACACCTTTCGTCTCGACTCCACCCAGCCCTTTTTCCCCGGTCAGCGTGTTGCGAAGCACATCCCACACATCGACCGTTTCCGTAAACGGGGTAAAACTGAGACGAGAAACGATATAAACCGGATCTAAGGCGTGAATGTTGACCCGCGCCGGCGAACTGGCAAAATTCGCCCCCGCGCGGATGAGCGATTCAAAATGCGATTGGCAGGCGCCGGCGAAAATGATGAGCTGATCGAGATGCGGCACTTTTTTGCGCGCTTCTTTCACTGTTTGAACAAAATGGCGTGAATGGCGGTACGCTTTCAAATCATGAAGCTTCCCTTTTGACTTTGAATACGAGTCATGACCGGTAATGACTAAAATATCCGGACGAAACTGCTCAATCAAGGAGCCGACTTTTTCCGGCATCTCGCTTTCCTCACAGTAAACGCCGCGCACCGGCACCCCAATCCGTTCATACAAATCCATGCATTTGCGCAAATATAACGGGTCGCCGTCCAAATGAAGGACGCATCCCGGAATTTGAAAAAAATCTTTCTCCACCCGGTACCCGCCGGTTGCCCGATACTCGACTTTTTGCTTGATCATCTGATAATCTTGGCGAAACAGCCGGTATGACTGTTCAATCAGTTCGATTTCCCGCCTTTTTCGTTCTTGTTGCCCCCGCTCATCGATAATGACCAAGTCGCTGCACGGGGCGTCGGCCACAAGCCGCACGTCCTCGCCATATAAAATGGCTTCCCATTCCCCGTCCTTTTCTTTAAGGTCAATGACGCGGAACAATACGTCGCATTGATAAGACTTGCGGGCGACAATATCGCCGATTTTGACGTCCATCACCGCTCACTCCATTGCATAATCGTTGTCATCCATACGATATGCAGACGCGGACAATAGGTGATAGACGCCTGTTTTCAGCTGCTGTGGCCTCAACGGCGAAAAAGCGGCGCCAATGCGTTGCTTAACGAGGCAAACTCGGTTATATGAAGCGTTTCCCCGCGGCGGCGCGGATCGATGCCCACCGCAGCAAGCGCCTGTTCGATTTGTTCTTTGTTCTCTTTTCCGCCTGGCAAGCTGCTCACTAAATTATTGAGCAGCGTTTTGCGGCGCTGAGCAAAGCTCGCCCGCACCACTTGGAAAAACACGTCCTCATCCTCAACAGCGACAGGCGGATGGGCCCGTTTCGTCAGCCGGATGACGGCGGAATCGACGTTTGGCTGCGGCATAAACACGGTGCGCGGCACCGCCATCACGACTTCCGCCTCTGTGTAATACTGCACAGCAATCGTCAGCGAGCCGTAATCTTTCGTTCCCGGCCTGGCAGCGAGGCGGTCGGCCACCTCTTTTTGCAGCATGACGACGATGCCGCGGATTGGGAGCCGGTCGGTAAGCAACTTCATAATGATCGGTGTGGTCACATAATACGGCAAGTTAGCGACCACCATCCGGTCGTTCACATCGGCCAGCTCTTCCGCAATGACCGCATGCAAATCCGCCTTCAACACATCTTGGTGAATAAGGCGCACATTGTCGTAGGGGGACAATGTATCCGCCAAAATCGGCAGCAGCCGGCCATCGATTTCAAAGGCGACGACCTTTTTTGCCCGCCGTGCGAGCTGTTCGGTCAACGCCCCGATGCCGGGTCCGATTTCAATCGCCCCCGTATCGCTGGAGACGCCGGCAGCATCAACAATTTTCCGCAAAATGTTCGCGTCAATCAAAAAGTTTTGTCCGAGGCTTTTTTTAAACGAAAAACCATACCGCTCCAAAATTTCTTTCGTCCGCCCCGGTGTTGCAATGTCTTTATGCATCGCCCGCCTCCTCCCGCATCACTTGCGCCAGCGCGGCGTAAAAGGCGTCTCGGGAAATGCGGAACACTTTCAGCCGCTTATGAAACTGTCGGCCGTTGGCATAACCGATTTTCAGCTCCTCCCCGAGCCGCTGCCGGCGCCGGCGCGCCATCTCCCCGCCAACCAGTCCGGCTTCAATCAATTCTGCAAACGTAATTTCTTCTTCCCAATCGGCTGTCTCTTCATACACGTTCGCAAGCGCCTGGCGAATGTCGTCGGGGGAAGCGTGCTCGACCCCAATGCCCTTCCCGCTTCTCGCTTTCGCGGCTTCGCGCGGCAAAAAGGCGTGTTTGCATCCCGGCACTTGCTCGGCAATCGTGCGGCGGATTTTCTCGCCGGGGAAGTCGGGATCGGTGAAGATGATCACCCCGCGCCGCTCTTTCGCCAGCTTGATCCGTTCGATGACTTCCGCCCCCACCGCCGCCCCGTTTGTTTCGATCGTATCGGCATCAACGGCGCGCCGGATCGCCGCTGTATCATCTTTCCCTTCCACGACAATCACTTCTTTAATCTTCATCCCATCATTGCAGAAACAGCGGAATGAGCGATTTTTCCTATTTCTGCAATGCCTCCTTTCCGGTAAAATAAAGGGTAGAGCGAACCGCCGCCGCTCCATGCCCCTATTTTATTTTTTCAACTTTGTTGAAACTTTTTTCTGCATCAGAAGTCTAATTAGACAGATGGAGCAATACGCGCATTGTTGCGGCCCAATGCCATTATAGCGAAAAAAATCAGAGGGGAAAAACCCCTCCGCTTGCATTCTCCAATCGCCTTTCTATGGCAGCACCCGTATTTTGACACGCTTTCTGCCCCAACCAAACGCATCCGACCGTTCCGGGAAAAACACGTCGATTTTATATCCGCGAATGCTTGAGCCGGTGTCAGCGGCAATAGCATATCCGTATCCTTCCACATACACCTTCGACCCGAGGGGGATGATGGACGGGTCGACGGCAATCACTTTGACGGAAGGATTTTGGCGCAAATTGATGCCTGTGCTCGTTATGCCTGAGCAACCCTCACAATAGGCGGTATAGGCGGTGGCGTTGACGTAAAACTCCTTCGCGGCTTGATCGGCGCCGCGCGAGGACGGCCGGCCGGATGATGCAACCGGGTGCACCGTTTTAGTGCCAATGGCGACAATGCGCGGTTTGCTCTCTTTTATCGTTCTTGTCGCCAGCAATTTGCGCGCCACTTCTTTGCCGTTTTCCAATGTCACTTCATACGTTTTTTCGATTTTTCCCTTTTCCCCGGGTGCAATGACGCGCCGCTCTCCTTTTGGCAGCGAATCGTCCCGCTTCGTCACCACGGCAAAGTCGACGGGCTCTTCCACTACATCGGTGACTTTTTTAATCCGAACGATGTAAACCGTCATCCCAGCTTTGACTGTTTCTTGCAAGGAAGGTTCAATTCGGTCCCATTGGCCCAACAGGATCCCTTGCTGTTTCAAAAAGTCAGCGACCGTAGTCGAAGTGGTCCATACCTGTTGCTGTTTGCCGCCGACATTTAGACGAACCGGAAACGCCCTTTCAATGCCGATGTTCATGCCTTTTTGAACTTTGGCGGAAAGCGACGGCGCCACTTTGTCATGCGGCCCGACTGCCACGTGTTGCGAACGGAGCAATTCCCCGACCGTATCGGCCGTCGTCCACATTTTTTTCTTTTTTCCATCGATCGTCAATGTCACTTCTTTGCTTGCTTCCCAAATGATGTGAAGATCGTCGGTGATCGGTGTATTTAGAGACGGATAGACGTAATCTTCCTTGCGAGGCTGAATGCCTTGTTCCTCAAGCAGTTTCTCCACATCCTTCGCATAAGTGCAGATTTCCTGCTTTTTTCCGTTGATCGTGAGCGTTACATCATCTTTGGCCATCTCGTAGCCGGCCACCCCTGTGGTTGCCGAGATGGCGAGAAATCCGCTCGCCGCAACGGTCGCATTTTTCCTCCATAAGTCCAGCCACTTTCTCCTGTTTGGCAACATCGGAAACGCCTCCTTTTCCTCTGAAATCCCCTCTCCCTCTAACATGTACGCGCGAGTATACTCTATTATGCGGAAAATTCAGTGAAAAAGGAAGGAAGACTTGTCGACACGCGGTTGGTTCATATCGGCTGAATTTGTATAATTTTATCGTCTTCGCCGCACCTTCGACAAGCCTCCCCGCTATTCGACGCCTAATTTTAGCGGTCGATGGCGAACAATTTTTTGGCATTTTCCGCCGTTGTTTCCGCTACTTCGGCAAAAGAAACGTTTTTAATTTCCGCGATGGCCTCGGCAACGTATTTGACATAGCTCGGCTCATTTCGTTTTCCACGGAAAGGGTGAGGCGTTAAATACGGGCAATCCGTCTCGATTAACAAATGGCGGAGCGGAATTTCTTTCGCCACTTCTTTCGGCTTTTTCGCATTTTTAAACGTGACCGGGCCGCCAAGGGAAATGAAAAAGTTCATGTCAATGCATTGTTTGGCCACCTCAACGCTGCCGCTGAAACAATGCATAATCCCACCGACTTCAGCAGCGTTTTCCTCTTGCAAAATTTTTAAAATATCGGCTGTTGCCTCACGGTTATGGATGATGATCGGCAGCTTCACTTTTTTCGCCAGCGCGATTTGCCGACGGAAAACGTCTTGCTGCACGTCTTTCGGCGATTTGTCCCAATGGTAATCGAGTCCCATCTCGCCGAGGGCCACCACTTTCGGATGGGCGGCGAGCTGTTCAATCATCTCCAAGTCGTCATCGGTCATATCAATCGCATCGACCGGATGCCAGCCGACCGCTGCATAAATAAACGGATATCGCTCAGCGAGCTCGATCGCCCGGTCAATCGTCGGCCGGTCAAACCCGACAACCACGATGTGCGAAACTCCTTCAGCGCGGGCGCGCTCGATCACTTGCTCCAAATCTTCCTCATATTGGACGGCGTTCAAATGAGCATGAGTGTCAAAAAGCATACGAAGTCCCTCTTTTCCACCTTGATGTTAAGTGTAGCATAGAAATTAGTTACGTATGTCACAATTTAGTAACATTTCCATTACAAAATAGCAACAAGGAGGTGTCAACGACGACACCCCCTCATCCGTTGCATTATTTGATTTTTGTGCCGTTTGGCACGTGCTGGTCGACGGTTGCCAACGAAAAGCCGCCGCCGCTGCCGCCGGCCAAAATCATTCCTTCCGACCATTCGCCGCGCAGCTTGGCCGGTTTTAAGTTGGCGACGCAAATGACCTTTTTGCCGATGAGTTCCTCCGGCTTGTAAAACTCGGCGATGCCGGAAATCACTTGCCGCTTCTCGCCGCCGAGATCAAGCTGGAGCTTCAGCAGCTTGTCGGCGTTTTTCATTCGCTCGGCGTGCACGACTTCGGCGACGCGCAAGTCGACTTTCGCAAAGTCGTCGATGGAGATTTCCTCCGCCCGAGCCGCTTGTTTTTCCTCTTTGGCCGCTTCCGCCGGTTTGCCGCCTTGCATATGCGCCTTAATGTACTCGACTTCAACGCCGATATCCAAGCGTGGGAAGAGCGGCTCCCCTTTCTGCACGTTCGTCCCTTCCGGAATAAGGCCGAAATCGTACAGGCTGTCCCACTCTTTCAATGAACGGTCGCTGATGCCGAGCTGGGTGAAGATGCGCTCCGGCGTGCGCGTCAAAAACGGCTGCAGCAACACCGCCGTATGGCGGAGCGATTCGGCTAGATGGGCCATGACAGAGGCAAGTTCCTCCCGTTTGCTTTCCTCTTTCGCCAACACCCATGGCTGCGTTTCGTCGATATATTTGTTCGTTCGGCCAATCAGCTGCCAAACGGCGGAGAGGGCAACGGAAAACTCCATCCGCTCCATTGCCTCTTCATATTGACGGACAACCTCGCGCGCCGTTTCGGAAAGATCTCGGTCAAACGGCGTTTTCGGGCCGCGGTACGGCGGAATCGCGCCGCCAAAATATTTCTCAATCATCGCGACGGTCCGGTGCAACAAATTGCCTAAATCGTTGGCCAAATCGTAATTGATGCGCTCGATAAACCCTTCCGGCGTAAACACCCCGTCAGAGCCAAACGGCACTTCCCGCAGCAAATAGTAGCGGAGTGCATCAAGCCCGTAACGATCAATGATCATCACCGGATCCACGACATTGCCTTTCGATTTCGACATTTTCCCATCTTTCATCAGCAGCCAGCCATGTCCGAACACTTTTTTCGGCAGCGGCAGGCCGAGCGCCATCAGCATGATCGGCCAGTAAATCGTATGGAAGCGGACGATCTCCTTGCCGACGAGATGGACATCCGCCGGCCAATATTTGCGAAACTTTTCATCGTTGTCCGTACCGTAGCCGAGCGCTGTGATGTAGTTGGCCAGCGCATCGATCCAGACGTAAATGACGTGCTTCGGGTCACCTGGCACTTTAATGCCCCAGTCAAACGTCGTCCGCGATACAGCCAAGTCCTCGAGCCCCGGCTTGATGAAGTTGTTGATCATCTCGTTTTTCCGCGATTCCGGCTGGATGAAATCTGGATTTTCTTCGTAATATTGCAGCAGGCGGTCGACGTATTTGCTCATCCGGAAAAAGTACGACTCTTCTTTCACTTTTTCAACAGGCCGGCCGCAGTCTGGGCAGTTGCCGTCAACAAGCTGCCGTTCGGTGTAAAACGATTCGCACGGCGTGCAGTACCAGCCTTCATACTCGCCTAAATAAATATCACCTTGTTCGACAAGACGGGCGAAAATCTTTTCGACAATTTTTTTATGCCGCTCCTGTGTCGTCCGGATAAAATCGTCGTATGAAATGTCCAGTTTTCTCCACAACTCTTGGATGCCGGCGACAATGTCGTCGACATATTGCTGCGGCGTGACCCCTTTTTCTTGCGCCTTGCGCTGAATTTTTTGCCCATGTTCGTCCGTTCCGGTCAAATACATGACATCATAGCCGCGCAGCCGCTTATAGCGAGCCATCGCATCCCCCGCCACGGTCGTATAAGCATGGCCAATGTGCAATTTGTCGCTTGGGTAATAAATCGGCGTCGTCAAATAAAACGTCTTTTTCTCCATCGGTTAGGCCCTCCCTCGTACTGTTGCGCACAAAAGCCCCCGTCCTGAGGACGAGAGCGGCGTTACTTCTATTTTACATAATTTTTTCATTGTACAAAAACATCTATTTCTCCTTGACGAAAAAAATATACGCAAATGGGCAAAAATACCTCCTTATTTTGGGCAATCGCCGCGAATTTATTTAGAGGGATAGAGTTTTGGCAAATAAAATGGTTCATGTTCCTTTATACCCAACCACAAACTTTTTTCCACAATAACAATATACATTTTTTTTAAATTTTACATATTAAAGGATTGACGCATAATGGAAACACTGATATGATTAGGGTGTAGGAAATTTGTCGAATATTGACGAATAAACAACAAAAATCATTGCGGAGAGGAGAGCAGACGATGAAATCGACGGGGATCGTACGTAAAGTCGATGAGTTGGGCCGTGTCGTCATCCCGATTGAGTTGCGCCGTACACTGGACATTAACGAAAAGGATGCATTGGAAATTTACGTCGATGACGATCGCATCATTTTGAAAAAATATAAGCCGAATATGACATGCGTCGTCACGGGGGAAGTATCGGACGACAACTTTAAATTAGCGGGCGGCAAAATCATTTTAAGCCGCGAAGGCGCGGAAATTTTGCTGCAGGAAATCCGCCAGCATTTGCAAGAAGCGGCGGACAACGAGTAAAAAAAGAGTTTCTCTGGTTTCAGAGAAACTCTTTTTTTTCTTGCTGCTGATGGTACTGTTGATAGACGTCGCGTTTGGACATATGCCGATCAGCCGCTGCCTGCTTTGCGGCTTCTTTTACGGAAAGGCCCTGCTCTTGAACATAATAGTCGACATGTTCGACAATCGACAGCGGCTGCCACCATGCCCCCTCCTCTTGCATGGCTTCATGTTCACCGCCGCGCGCCCCTTCGACAATGAGGCAAAATTCGCCGCGGATGTCCGCCGTCTCGGCCCAAGCAACCGCCTCGCTCAAATCGCCGCGGATGAATTCCTCAAACCGTTTCGTCAGCTCACGGCAAAGAGCAATGCGCCGTTCACCGAACACGTCGTACATGACAGCAAGCGTTTCTTTCAAGCGATGGGGCGCCTCATAAAAAATCAACGTTTCCCGCGCTGTTTTCAACGACAGCAGCTGCTCTCGTTTTTCTTTTTTCGACCGGTCCAAAAAACCGACGAACAAAAAACGCTCCGTTGGCAGCCCGGAGGCGACGAGCGCCGTCACTGCCGCGTTGGCTCCGGGAAGCGGCACGACGCGGCACCGTTCATCCAGTGCAGCAGCAACAAGCTCATAGCCAGGGTCGGAAATGCCGGGCATGCCGGCGTCGCTCACCAGCGCCACCGTTTTCCCTTCTTTCAGCCATTCGACAAGCTGCCGGCCGCTTGCATATTTATTGTGTTCATGGTAGCTGACGAGCGGCGTATGAATGTCGAAATGCGACAACAGCTTTTTCGTCTGCCTTGTGTCTTCCGCAGCGATCACGTCCGCCTCCCGCAGGATCCGCACAGCGCGAAACGTCATATCGTCCAAATTGCCGATCGGCGTCGGCACGATGTACAGCGTTCCTTGTTTATCTCGGTCAGCAAAGCTTTTTTGGTGCCAAAGCATCCGTCTCCCGCCCCTTTACGATGAAATGATGCCGTATAGAATGCGCTTCGTTTCTTCGGTATATTCATCATCCTCGCCATACACGATGAGCGGGGGCAACACTTTTAAGTCCGGGTTCGCATCTTTCATCCCCTCGATTAAAATCATGTTCGCTTCTTTGCCCGCTTTTGGATATACAAACCGAAGCCGTTTCGGCTCAAGCCGGTATCGGCGCATAAACGTCACAAGGTCGGACAGCCGTCCAGGCCGATGGACGAACGCCGCCTTTCCGCCTTGTTTCAGCAGCTGGCTGCTGACACGAACGACATCCTCCAGCGTGCAGTAAATTTCATGGCGGGCGATGGCAAAATGTTCATTTTTGCTTAGCTCCTCTCGGCCAACAGTCGGAAAATACGGAGGGTTGCATGTGACAACATCATACTGGCTGTAGCCGATGCGCTGCGGCGCCTCTTTAATGTCACCGTGTATGATTTCAATTTGTCCTTCAAGTCCGTTGTATGCGACGCTCCGCCTCGCCATGTCGCAAAGCCGCTCCTGAATTTCGATGCCGATAATCTTCCCCTTTGTCCGCCGGCTTAACAGCAGCGGGATGACCCCATTGCCTGTGCATAAATCGACAATCTTCCCCTTTTGAATCGGCATGTAGGCAAAATGGGCAAGCAGCACGGCATCAAGGGAAAAGGAAAACACAGACGGACTTTGGATAATGCGAAGCTCCTCATTGAGCAAATAATCGAGTCGTTCATCTGCGTACAATTCCACCATTTTGCGCACAATCCTCCATAGAAAAAAATAACCTTTCCGAAATGGAAAGGGGAGCACTGCCTTTATTTTTTGTTCAAAAACGACAAGCAAAACAAACAATCGCCTTCCGTACGAACGCTTCCGTAGTGGACGTGGCAAATATGGAATCCTTCTTGGTAAAGGCGTGCCAAATTGTCATACCCTTCGCCAATGTCAAGCAGCTTTTTGCCCTGTTTCGTTTCTTTTTTCTTCTCCTCATCCCATGCTTCCGACATCTGCTCGAGCCGCCGGCGCAAATGGGCGTTTTCAATCTGCAGCTGATGGTTCTCCTCGAGAAGTTCTGATACGCGTTGCTTCAGCTGCACAAGCTCACGGTAAAAATGGCTCAGCTGCTCCTCCATATTGGCCACCAATTGAAACACTTCTTTTTTGTCTACCTTTTCCACATGGCCCCACCCCAAATTAATCTGCGACACGAATGGACAGCGTCCCGTTCTTCATCAGCTCATCGAGCGTATATTCAACGACCCGCCCGTGCTCCGGCAATTCGATCTGCAACACCCGCTCCAAAATGTTTAACCCGACGACTTTGCCAAAGCCATACGGCGTTTCGACATATTCCCCTAAATCAGGAAGTTGTTCTTTCGCTGTTTCGTACTCCTCGCTCTCATATTTTAAGCAACACATGAGACGTCCGCACAACCCGGAAATTTTCGTCGGGTTGAGCGATAAGTTTTGATCCTTCGCCATCTTGATCGACACCGGCTCAAAATCGCCAAGAAAGGTCGAACAGCAAAGCATGCGGCCGCACGGTCCAATGCCGCCAAGCATTTTCGCCTCATCGCGCACCCCGATTTGCCGCAGCTCGATGCGCGTCCGGAAAATCGAGGCCAAGTCTTTGACAAGCTCACGGAAATCGACGCGGCCATCGGCGGTGAAATAAAAGATGACTTTGTTGCGGTCAAACGTATATTCAACATCAACAAGCTTCATTTCCAGCCCGTGCTCTTCCACTTTGCGCAAACAAATGTCGTACGCCTCGCGCGCCGCTTTTTTATTTTCTTCAACGACCCATTTGTCTTTTTCGTTCGCGACGCGGATCACTTTTTTCAGCGGCAGCACCACATCGTTTTCATCGACTTGTTTATTGGCGACGACGACTTTTCCGTATTCAATGCCGCGCGCCGTTTCGACGATGACAAATTCGCCGACGGGAATGATGAAATCACCTGGATCAAAATAATAAATTTTCCCCGCTTTTTTAAAGCGGACACCGACGACAGTATACAACGCTCCCCCTCCTTTACCGCTTTAATTGAAGAACGAGCTGCTCCATCAACAGCGCCTGGCTCATGTTCGTTGTATTTAAACGCGCTTTCGCTTGCAAAATCGCTTCCATGCTGTCCAAAATCCGCCGCTGCGGGCAAGAAAGCGCCCACTGCTGCAGGCGGTCAAGATGGTCGCGATAGAGGGCGCCCTCGCTCCGTCCCACCTGAATATGCAATAAATCGCGGTATATATATAAAAGCAAATCGAGGCCAAGGTCAAGCTGGTGTTTTTCCGAAAAGTGCGGAACCACACGATCGTGGATGAAAAACAGCAACTGCAGCTCCGGTTTGCCGAGCATCTCATACAATTGTAGCACTAACGTTCGCGCATCAGCAAACCAACGGTCTTGACTGATCGCCAACGCCTCATCGTAGCTGTTCGTCACGTGGGCCGCCAGCAACGCCAACGAAGGCGGCACGCGCTCCTCCATGAGCCGGGCCGCGAGTTCCGCCGGCGGCAGCGGTCGGAAAGAAAGAACTTGACAGCGGGAAATAATCGTTCCTAACATTCGGTGATATTGCTCGGTCAACAGCACGGCCACCGTTCCCGGATGCGGCTCCTCCAGAAACTTCAGCAGGCTGTTGGCTGCGCTGGCTGTCATTTGATCGGCGTGCTCGACGATATACATCTTCTTATCCGACTCAACGGCTGTTTTTGTAAACTCTTGTTGCAGCCATTCGATTTGCTCTTTCTTGATCGACCCTCCATCCGGGCTGATCATCCGAACGTCCGGATGGTTGCCGGAATCGATGCGCCGGCAGTTGCGGCATTCCAAACACGGGGCGATTCCTGACGGGGACAAGCAAAACAAGCTTTTTGCCAACAACAAGCTAGCGGCTTTTTTTCCCGTCCCCCTCTGCCCTTCAAACAAGTACGCATGGGAAATCCGCCCTTTTTCAAGGCCGCTTTGCAGCATTTTCGCCGCCACCGGCTGATGCTTGGCCAGCTGCTCCCATCGCATCGCCATCACTCTCTCTCATTTCTTACCTTCTATTCTATCATGTTTATGGCAAATCATCACGGCCGGATTCATGGAAATCGCGCTTTGATCTTCCTTCCAGGCAGGCGAGCACTGCCGCGGCCGTCTCGTCAAACACGACATCGAGCGGCCGGCTCGCATCGATCACCACGATTCGGTCGGCAAACCGCTTGGCGAGCTTCCAGTACCCCTCCCTGACTTTCGTATGGAAAGACAACGCCTCGAGGTCGAGCCGGTTGACCTCCCGCCCCGTATGTTTTCGAATCCGTTCGAGCCCGATTTTTGGGTCAAGATCGAAATAAATGGTGAGCGATGGCATATATCCATCAATGGCAAACTCGTTAATTTTCCATACCTCCTCAATGCCAAGCCCACGGGCAAACCCTTGGTAAGCCAACGAACTGTCCACAAACCGGTCGCAAAGAACAATGCGCCCCGCCTCAAGCGCCGGCACGATCTTCTCGAGCAAGTGTTGGCGCCGGGCCGCCGCGTACAGCAATGCTTCCGTCCGTCCATCCATTTCCGTATAATCGCGATTCAAAATAATGGCGCGAATCGCCTCGGCGATGCGCACCCCGCCCGGCTCCCTCGTCGCCATCACGTCAAATCCACGCTTGCGCAACAACGATTCGAGCTTGCCGACCATCGTCGTTTTTCCAGCCCCCTCCGGCCCTTCAAACGAAAAAAAATACCCGTTCATCGTTCACGGCATCCTTTCTCTCATTCGAGTTCATAGACGACCAGCTGCCCGTGCCTAAGCCGGCTCCCTCCTTGTATATGCGCCCGATGGCCGAGAAGACGGCGAATCTGCTCAATATGGCGCCCGTCAATCCGCTCCCCAACCCAAACGAGCGGCACCCCGGGTGGATACGGAATAACCGTTTCCGCCGCTATGCACCCTTCCGCCTCCTCGATCGCGACGGCTTTTGTCCGCACATGGCGCAACTCATCGTATGGAACCACCGTCGACATCGGAGAATGTACGCAAGGGATGAAGTCAAACGGCGGCGTTTCCTCAACCGGCAGATCGCGCCACGCCCATTTGATTTTCTCCGCCGCCTCCATCAACCGTCCAGTGGCAGCAAGCGGGCAAATGAGCAAAACATTGGAAGGATCAGCCAGTTCGGCAAACACTCCTTCTTCCTCAAGACGCCGCTGCAGTTCATAGCCCGTCAGCGAGCTGCGCGTCTGCACCGTCACCTTCAGCGGATCGGTTTGAACACCGGGCTGACGGGAGGAAACGACCGCCACCCCGCTAATACGATCAAGCGCTGTCTTAAATCCGTCAATTTCAGCGACAATCGCCGCGACATCGTCCACCGTCAGCTGAGCGACGTAGCGCCGCGCCAAATCGAGCGAGGCCATAATCGGGTAAGACGGGCTGCTTGACTGAAACAACTGCAAAAAATATTTCAACCGTTCAAGATCAACCCGCTCGCTGTTTACATGCAAAAACGCTCCCATCGTCATCGCCGGCAGCGTTTTATGCGCCGACTGGATAACGACATCGGCGCCGCAGGCAAGCGCTGACTGAGGAAACGGCGGGCCAGCCGCAAAATGGGCGCCATGCGCTTCATCAACTAGAACGGGAACGCCGCGTTCATGGGCAAAGCGGACGATGTCCGTTACATCAATGGACATCCCGTAATAGTTTGGATTGGTCAACACAACAGCTGCCGCATCGCGATGAAGCTCAAGCGCTTCCTTGACAGCTTCGGCACGAACATGCGAGGCGACGCGTACATCGCTGTCAAATTCGGGGGAAAGGAGAACCGGAGCCGCCCCCGCGATTTGCAGCGCATGCATCACTGACTTATGGCAGTTGCGCTGTACGATGACTTTCTGTTTATTTTTATCGCATACAGCGGCAATCATCGCTAAATTGCCCGCTGTTGACCCGTTGACAAGGAAAAATGTCTTAGCAGCCCCATACAGTTCAGCCGCCAATGACTGCGCCTCAGCGATAACCGATTCCGGATGATGCAAATCGTCAAGCCCTCCGATCTCCGTCGCATCAAGAGCCAGCAACGGCGCAAAAAATTCCGTTGCCTGCGGCGGAAACAACGCCCCATACTTATGCCCCGGCACATGGAAAGACACGGGGCGGCGGGCCCAATGCCGTGCCAATGCATCATATAAAGGAGTTTTCGCTTGATCCATCATGATCCTCTTTCCTAATCATCATTTACGAAGTGCAACGGCCACATGCACCAAAAGTACACAGACACCCGATATGTATGAAGGCTGATGATTGGTTGAACCATCGGCCCCAAACGTGCTTTTTCCAAGATGAGAAACCTTTTCAAAACAGCTCTTCCCTTGCAGCCCAAAACACGGGTCGGCCGAAATCATTGTGTTTCGCCAGCCTGATGGGAAATGCTAAAAATAATATTAACATGAACCAGCCGGAAAGAAAATGAACAGACAACGGCCGCCATTTTTCCCGAAGAAAAATAAAAACAGGCCCTGTACAGGCCTTCATGAGTAAATTTTCGACGCAACCATTTTCCGAAGCTTCTGCACATAAAATGCGTAATTTGGGTCATCCGTATTCGTTTGTACAATCGCTTGGTTACAGTCAATACAAAGAAAACGGCCAAAAAGGAAAATGCCCTTCTCTTTTTCTTGCTCACAAACGAGACAAACTTTTTCACGTCGATTTTTCCCAATCACCGGCGCCCCCACGCTTTTCACCTCCCATTCTCTATGTTTCCCACACTGATAACATTCTATACTAGTAGACGATAAAGGGTAAAAAAAAGCACCCCATTGCGCGTTATGCACAATGGGGTGCTCTGTTTTCCGCCTAGCAGCGACCTACTCTTGCAGGGGCGCTGGCCCCAACTACCATCGGCGCTGGAGGGCTTAACTTCCGTGTTCGGGATGGGAACGGGTGTTTCCCCTCCGCTATCACCACTAGGCCATATGAGGTTGTCAGGAATTCGTTCCCTGAAAACTAGATAACCGTTTCAGGAAGAAGCCGCGGCGCCTCCACTTTTCTTGTTAGGTTAAGCCCTCGATCGATTAGTATCCGTCAGCTCCACGTGTCGCCACGCTTCCACCTCGGACCTATCGACCTCGTCATCTTCGAGGGATCTTACCCGCCTGACGCGGTGGGAAATCTCATCTTGAGGGGGGCTTCACGCTTAGATGCTTTCAGCGCTTATCCCGTCCGCACATAGCTACCCAGCGGTGCCCCTGGCGGGACAACTGGTACACCAGCGGTGCGTCCATCCCGGTCCTCTCGTACTAAGGACAGCTCCTCTCAAATTTCCTGCGCCCGCGACGGATAGGGACCGAACTGTCTCACGACGTTCTGAACCCAGCTCGCGTACCGCTTTAATGGGCGAACAGCCCAACCCTTGGGACCGACTACAGCCCCAGGATGCGATGAGCCGACATCGAGGTGCCAAACCTCCCCGTCGATGTGGACTCTTGGGGGAGATCAGCCTGTTATCCCCGGGGTAGCTTTTATCCGTTGAGCGATGGCCCTTCCATGCGGAACCACCGGATCACTAAGCCCGACTTTCGTCCCTGCTCGACCTGTCCGTCTCGCAGTCAAGCTCCCTTGTGCCTTTGCACTCTCCGAATGATTTCCAACCATTCTGAGGGAACCTTTGGGCGCCTCCGTTACCTTTTGGGAGGCGACCGCCCCAGTCAAACTGCCCGCCTGACACTGTCTCCCACCCCGCTAAGGGGTGCGGGTTAGAATTTCAATAYCGCCAGGGTGGTATCCCACCGCCGCCTCCACCGAAGCTGGCGCTCCGGCTTCCCAGGCTCCCACCTATCCTGTACAAGCGATACCAAAATTCCATATCAGGCTGCAGTAAAGCTCCACGGGGTCTTTCCGTCCTGTCGCGGGTAACCTGCATCTTCACAGGTAGTATAATTTCACCGGGTCTCTCGTTGAGACAGYGCCCAAGTCGTTACACCTTTCGTGCGGGTCGGAACTTACCCGACAAGGAATTTCGCTACCTTAGGACCGTTATAGTTACGGCCGCCGTTTACTGGGGCTTCGGTTCGCACCTTCAGCCTTGCGGCTTAAGCGCTCCCCTTAACCTTCCAGCACCGGGCAGGTGTCAGCCCCTATACGTCGCCTTTCGGCTTCGCAGAGACCTGTGTTTTTGATAAACAGTCGCTTGGGCCTTTTCACTGCGGCTCGTTCGGGCTCTTCACCCAAACGAGCACCCCTTCTCCCGAAGTTACGGGGTCATTTTGCCGAGTTCCTTAACGAGAGTTCTCCCGCGCACCTTAGGATTCTCTCCTCGCCTACCTGTGTCGGTTTGCGGTACGGGCACCTCTCACCTCGCTAGAGGCTTTTCTTGGCAGTGTAGGATCGGGGACTTCGGGACCGATGGTCCCTTCGCCATCACGGCTCAGCCTTTATGCCAGACGGATTTGCCTATCTGGCAGCCTAACCGCTTGGACAGGCTATTCCAGCAGCCTGCTCGCCCTACCTTCCTGCGTCCCCCCATTGCTCAAACGGTGAGGAGGTGGTACAGGAATCTCAACCTGTTGCCCATCACCTACGCCTTTCGGCCTCGGCTTAGGTCCCGACTAACCCTGAGCGGACGAACCTTCCTCAGGAACCCTTAGGCTTTCGGTGCAGAGGATTCTCACCTCTGTTTTCGCTACTCACACCGGCATTCTCACTTCTAAGCGCTCCACCAGTCCTTCCGGTCTGGCTTCGGCGCGCTTAGAACGCTCCCCTACCGATGACCAACGGTCATCCCGCAGCTTCGGCGGCACGTTTAGCCCCGGTACATTTTCGGCGCAGAGTCACTCGACCAGTGAGCTATTACGCACTCTTTAAATGGTGGCTGCTTCTAAGCCAACATCCTGGTTGTCTTTGCAACTCCACATCCTTTTCCACTGAACGTGCACTTTGGGGCCTTAGCTGGCGATCTGGGCTGTTTCCCTCTCGACCACGGATCTTATCACTCGCAGTCTGACTCCCGGGCATAAGTCGTTGGCATTCGGAGTTTGACTGGGTTCGGTAACCCGATGAGGGCCCCTAGCCCAATCAGTGCTCTACCTCCAACACTCTCCATCCCGAGGCTAGCCCTAAAGCTATTTCGGGGAGAACCAGCTATCTCCAAGTTCGATTGGCATTTCACCCCTACCCACACCTCATCCCCGCACTTTTCAACGTGCGTGGGTTCGGGCCTCCAGCCGGTGTTACCCGGCCTTCACCCTGGACATGGGTAGATCACCTGGTTTCGGGTCGACGACGACGTACTTTTCGCCCTGTTCAGACTCGCTTTCGCTGCGGCTCCGCCTCTTCGGCTTAACCTCGCACGCCATCGTCACTCGCCGGTTCATTCTACAAAAGGCACGCCATCACGCATGAACGCGCTCTGACTACTTGTAGGCACACGGTTTCAGGTTCTCTTTCACTCCCCTTCCGGGGTGCTTTTCACCTTTCCCTCACGGTACTGGTGCACTATCGGTCACTAGGGAGTATTTAGCCTTGGGAGATGGTCCTCCCTGCTTCCGACGGGATTTCCCGTGTCCCGCCGTACTCAGGATCCGCTCGGGAGGGAACGAAGTTTCGACTACAGGGCTGTCACCTTCTCTGGCCGGCCGTTCCAGACCGGTTCGTCTACCCCGTTCCTTTCTCACTCCCACAATGAGCGGTCCTACAACCCCAAGAGGCACGCCTCTTGGTTTGGGCTGTTCCCGTTTCGCTCGCCGCTACTCAGGGAATCGCGTTTGCTTTCTTCTCCTCCGGGTACTAAGATGTTTCAGTTCCCCGGGTGTGCCCTCCATGCCCTATGGATTCAGGCATGGATACTGCCCCATTACGGACAGTGGGTTCCCCCATTCGGACATCTCCGGATCAACGCTTGCTTACAGCTCCCCGGAGCGTTTCGGCGTTTGCCCCGTCCTTCATCGGCTCCTAGTGCCAAGGCATCCACCGTGCGCCCTTTCTAGCTTAACCTACAGCGCTCTCGGCTTCTTCCTTATTGTCTAGCGTCGGCTCGCCGCCGCTCGGGGTCAAATAACCTTCGCCTTCCGGGTGCAAGCACCCTTGCAGGCGAAGAACATTTGCCCATCGCGGCGAAACACTCGCCTCCGCTTTTCCGGTTATCTAGTTTTCAAGGAACGATTTTTSTCATTGAGAGRACATGACTCGTTCCCTCAAAACTRAACRAAACGAAAGCGCWKTRTATCGACARYYGGCCAWWRCGKCTYSKCWWTWCRTCCTTAGAAAGGAGGTGATCCAGCCGCACCTTCCGGTACGGCTACCTTGTTACGACTTCACCCCAATCACTTGCCCCACCTTCGGCGGCTGGCTCCCGTWMGGGTTACCTCACCGACTTCGGGTGTTGCAAGCTCTCGTGGTGTGACGGGCGGTGTGTACAAGGCCCGGGAACGTATTCACCGCGGCATGCTGATCCGCGATTACTAGCGATTCCGGCTTCATGCAGGCGAGTTGCAGCCTGCAATCCGAACTGAGAGCGGCTTTTTGGGATTCGCTCCCCCTCGCGGGTTCGCAGCCCTTTGTACCGCCCATTGTAGCACGTGTGTAGCCCAGGTCATAAGGGGCATGATGATTTGACGTCATCCCCACCTTCCTCCGACTTGTCGCCGGCAGTCCCTCTAGAGTGCCCAACCGAATGCCTGGCAACTAGAGGCGAGGGTTGCGCTCGTTTCGGGACTTAACCCAACATCTCCCCACCCGAGCTG